>JAWKRT010000003.1:0-300000 GCA_041389495.1 Myxococcota bacterium
GCGCACGGCGCTCGCGCTCTCGGGCACGTGGGCGCTCGGGCTCGGATCGCTCGGCTTCTTCCTTCCCTACTTCACGCTGTACCTGACCGAGAACGCGGGGCTCCGCGGCGCGCAGGCCGGCGCGATCACGGCGCTGCTCCCGCTGATGGGGCTCGTCGCACAGCCCGTGTGGGGCCAGATCGCGGATCGCACGGGGCGCCGCGCGCGCGTCGTCGCGGCGATCTGCATCGGCGCCGCCGCCGCGAACCTCGCGCTCGGCGCGCAGTCGACCTTCGCGGGCTTCGCGCTCGCGACGGCCGCGCTCGCGCTGTTCGTCACGTCGTTCGGCGCGATGACGCTCGCGGCGAGCATCTCGGCGCTCGGCGCGGCGGGCGCTCGCGGGCTCGGCCGCGTGCGCGTGTGGGGGACGCTCGGGTTCGGCGCGGCGGCGCTCTCGGTGCCGCCGCTCCTGCGCGCGCTCGACGGCGCGGGCCTCGCGCCCGGCGTCGAGGCTCCGGGCGCGAGCGCGCCGGCACTCGGTGCGATCTACCCGGCCGCGTCGCTGTGGCGCGCGTGCGCGGCGGCCGCGGCACTCGCGGTGCCCGAGGCGCGCGGCGGCGCGCTGCGCGCCGAGCGCGGCGAGTGGCGCGCGCTCGCGCGCGACGGGCGCTTCGCGCGCGCGCTCGCCTTCGTGTTCCTCGCCTATCTCTCGATGCAGGGGCCCATGCAGATGTTCCCGCTGCTCGTGCGCTCGCACGGCGGCGGCGTCGACGCGATCGCGCGCATGTGGCTCGTGATGATCGCGCTCGAGGCGCCGCTCATGTTCGTGCTCGGCCGCAGCGTCGACCGCTTCTCGGCGCGCGGCATCGTCGCGATCGGCATCGTCGCCTCGGCGGTGCGCTGGCTCGTGAGCGGCGCGACCGACGACCTGCGCGTGCTGACGGCCGTGCAGGCGCTGCACGGCGTGACGGTGTGGGGCGTCATGATGGGCATGCCGCTCTACGTCGACGCGCTCGTGCCCGAGCGGCTGCGCGCGACGGGGCAGTCCGCCGTCGGCCTCGCCGGCTCGTGTCTCGGCGCGGTGGCGTCGAACCTCGTCGCGGGCTGGCTCGTCGACGCGGGCGGCGGCCGCGCGCCGGCGCTCGCCGGCGGCGCGCTCGCGCTCGCCTGCGCGCTGCTCCTGCCCGTGCTGCTGCCGCGTCCGCCGCGCACCGCCGCGTGACGGGGCGCGCGCCGCGCGGCGTCTACTCGCCCGTGAAGTGCGGCTTGCGCTTCTCGAGGAAGGCGCGCGGCCCCTCGATCGCGTCCTTGCTCGCGAAGACCTTCGTCCCGATCGGCATCTCGATCTCGAACGCCTTCGCCTCGGGCAGGCCGTAGGTCTCGCGGATCGAGCGAAGGATGGCCTTCACGGCGACGGGCCCGTTCTCGGCGATGCGCCGCGCGATCTTCCGGGCCTTCGCGAGCGCCTTGCCGTCCTTCACGACGTGGCCGACGAGCCCGTAGGCGAGCGCCTGGTCGGCCGTGATGGGGTCGCCGCCGACGAGCATCTCGACCGCGACGGTGTACGGGATCTGGCGCGGCAGGCGCACGGTCGAGCCGGCCATCGGGAACAGGCCGCGCTGCACCTCGGTCACGCCGAACGTCGCGCTCTTGCCGGCGACGCGGATGTCGGTGCCCTGCAGGATCTCGGTGCCGCCGGCGAGCGCATAGCCTTCGACCGCGCAGATCACCGGCTTCGTCGGACGATAGGTCTTGAGCCACCCGTGCATCGTGATCTCGGGCTCGTCCTTCATGCGCTGCTCGAACTCGTCGGCCGGCGGCGCACCCGACGACAGCCGCGCGATGACACCGAGGTCCATGCCCGCGCAGAAGTCCTTGCCGGTGCCGGTGAGGATCGCGCAGCGGAGGTCGTCGTCGGCGTCGAGCCGGCGCCAGGCGTCGGTGAGGCCGCACAGCACCTCGGCGTTGACGGCGTTCTTCTTCTCGGGGCGGTTGATCGTGACGACGAGGACGCCGTCCTCGACCTCGGTGAGCAGCGCGGGCATGGGGAGCCTCCGGTGGATGGGGCGCGTGCCGCCGAGCGGCCGAGCCGCCGGCGGGCGCGCACCGGCGCGTGGCGTTCGCGCGGACGCCGCATGCTACTCCGGCGCCCGCGCGCCGGTCGAGGCGTGCGGTGCCTGCCTATACTCGCGCGCATGCGCCGCACCCACGTCCTCGCCGTCGCGGCGCTCGTCGCCGCATGCGGCGCGGCGGCCTGGGCGGCCGACCCGGTCGCCTACGACGACGCCTACATCTCGTACCGGTACGCGGACAACGCCGTGCGCGGTCTCGGCGTCGTGTTCAACCCCGGCGAGCGCGTCGAGGGCTACTCGAACCCGCTGTGGGTCGCGCTGTCGGCCGCTGCGATCGCGGCCGGCGCCGACCCGTTCGTCGCGACGCGCGCGGTCGGCGTCGCGAGCTACGTCGCGTGCGTGTTCGCGATCGCGGCCGCCGCGCTGCTCGCGGCCGCGCCGCTCGGCGCGCGCGCCGTCGCGGTCGTTCCCGCGCTCGCGTGCCTCGTCGCGCCGTACGGGCTCGCGGCGTCCGCGGGCAGCGGGCTCGAGACCTTCTTCGTCGCCGCGGGGCTCGTCGGGCTCGGCGTCGCGCTGCTCGCGAGCGACGGCGCGCACGCGCGCGGCGCGCGCACCGCGCTGCTCGCGCTCCCGCCGCTCCTCGTCTGGACGCGGCTCGACGCCGCGCTCGGCGTTGCGGCGGCCGCCGGCGCGCTCGCGCTCGTCGGGCCGCCGCGCGCGGACGCCGCCGCCGCGGCGCGCGACGCCGACCCCGCCGCGGCGCGCGACGCCGACCCGCGCGGCGCTTCCGCGTCGAGCGCCCCGCGCGCCGCGGGCCGCGCGCTCGCCCTGCGCATCGCGCTCGTCGCCGGAGCCGCGCTCGCGCTGCTCTTCGCCGCGCGCTTCGCCTACTACGGCGCGTGGCTCCCGAACTCGTACTACGCGAAGGGCGCCGACGAGTGGCATCTCGCGGCCGGTCTCGCGTGGCTCCGCGCCTTCGTGCAGAGCGCCGGGCAGGTCGCGCCGCTCGCCGGCCTCGCCGTCTACGGCGCGCTGCGGGGCGCGACGACGGGCGAGCGCCGCGCGTGCGCCTACGCCGGCGCGACCGCCGCCGCGTACGCGCTCTACGTCGCGAAGGTGGGCGGCGACTTCATGCACTTCCGGTTCGCGTGGGCGCCGTATCTCGCGCTCGCGCTCGGCGGGCTCACCGGGCTCGCGGCGCTCGCGCGCCGCAGCGCCGGCGCGGCCGCGGGCGTCGGGCTCGGCGTCGGGCTGCTGGCATTCTCGCCGCCCGTGCACGAGCACGCGTACGCCATGCAGACGCTCCCGGAGATGGACGCGTACACGGAGCTCGGCCGCGAGGTCGGGCCCGCGCTCGCGCGCTGGCTGCCGCCCGACACCGTCGTCGCGACGACGCTCGCAGGCACCATCGCCTACACCTCGCGCCTCGCCGTCGTCGACCAGTGGGGGCTCAACGATCGCGAGGTCGCGCGCGGCGAGCCGCTCGCGACGTTCCAGCGCGGCCACTACAAGCCGGCGACGACGGCCTACCTCGAACGCCGCGGCGTCGAGCTCGCGCTCGGCCACCCCGAGGTCGCGCCGTGCGACGCGCCGCGCAGCGAGCCGTACGCGGTGGCGCTGCTGCGGCTCGACGAGGGCCCGCCGCGCGCGGGCGCGCGCTGCCTCGTCGCGGGCGTCGTCGCGCCGCGCCCGTCGCTCGTCGCGTGGATGTGCGCGCGGCCCGACCGCTTCGCGCTGCGCGGGCTCGCCTGCCCGCGCGATCAGAGGTAGCCGAGCGCCTCGAGCCGGCGTCGCTCCTCGTCGCCGAGCGGCGCGGGCGGCGCCTCGCCCGCCACGGGGCGTCGCGCCGCGACCCAGCGCGCGAGGCCCGCCTCGAGCCGGTCGCGCAGCGCGTCGTCGTCGAGGCGGAGCGTCGTCGCGCCCGCGCCGTCGCGCGCCCACAGCTCGGGCGCGCGGCGCGTCCACGCGAAGAGCGCCGCGCCGCGCGTTCGATAGGCGCGCCGGTCGCCCGCGAAGCGCGGCCCGAAGTGCGCGACGAAGGCCGGGTACTCGAAGTGCTCGGCGACGATGGGTCGCGCGGTGGCGCGCACCGCGTCGCCCGCGAACGAGAGGCCTTCGACCTGCGCCGGGATCGGCAGGCCGAGCTCGTTCGCGAGCGTCGGCAGCACGTCGACGAGCTGCACGTCGCCCTCGATCGGTGCGCGTTGCGCGCCGCGCGGCGCGCGCACGAGCAGCGGCACGCGCACCACCTCGTCCCACAGCTCGGAGCTGTGCCCGAGCAGGCGGTGCTCGCCCAGCATCTCGCCGTGGTCGGCCGTCACGACGACCCATGCGTCGTCGAAGACGCCGCGCGCGCGGAGCGCGTCGAAGAGGGCGCCGAGTGCGGCGTCGAGGTCGCGGACCTCGCCGCGATAGGCGGCCTCGAGGTGGCGGCGCTCGTCGTCGCGCAGCTCGCGCTCGCCGCGCATCAGCGCGAGCCCCCCCGGCCCGTCGGGGTCGACGCCGCCGAAGCCGTCCGTCGCGTCGAGCCAGCGCGCATCGAGCGCGTCGCCGAGCGCGGCGCGCGTCGCGGCCTGCGGCACGTAGGGCGCGTGCGCATCCATGTAGTTCGCGAACAGGAAGAGCGGCCGCGCGTCGCCCGCGCGCGCGTCGAGCTCGCGCACGACGGCCGCGTTCACGTCGCGCGCGAGCCGGTAGCGCTTGTGGCGGTGCTGTCGCTCGGCCTCGTCGAGGCCCGTGAGCGCGCGCAGCGCGCGGTCGAGCGGCGGTGCGAGCGCGGCGACGCGCGCCGAGAGCGGCGACGGCCAGTCCCACGGCCACGCGCTGCGATCGTCCCAGACCTCGAACCCCTGGTGGACGTTCGTGTCGGAGTGGAGATAGGCGGTGTTGGCGACGACGCCGATCGTCGCGTAGCCCGCGTCGCGCAGCAGCTCGGCGAGCGTCGTGTTCGCGTCGTCGAGCACGTTCGCCTCGCGCTCGTCGCCCGCGCGCGCGGCGGCGGCCCGCGTGCGGAAGTGCGCGCCGTGCGTCGACGGGTAGCTGCCGGTGAAGAGCGACGCGTGCGCGGGCAGGGTCCAGCTGCTCGTCGAGAACGCGCGCCGCGCGACGCGCGCCTCGCGCGCGAACGCGGCGAGCGCGGGCGTCGCGCCGTCGGGCGCGAGGTCGAGCGCGTCGGCGCGGAACGTGTCGAGCACGATCAGCACGACGTCGGGGCGCGCGAGGCGACTCGTCGCGCTGCGCGCGGGGCCGGGGGCGTTCCCCGCGTCTTGAGTGCGCGCATCGGGAGCGCCCGGAACGGCCGGCGCGCGCGCCGCGGGCTCGCGCGGCATGCGCGGCACGCGCGCGATCCATCGCCACTCGGCGACGCTCGCCGCCGCGAGCAGGGCGAGCACGCCGAGCGCGCCGGCGGCCGCGCCGCGCGGGCCCGCGCGGCGCGCCACCCCGGCCGCCCCCCACGCGACGACGAGCGCGACGGCGAGCCCGAACGCGAGCGCGCCCGCGTGGGCGAGCGCGACCCCCGCGAGCGATCCGGGCGGTCGCGCGGCCGCGTCCGCGTGCGCGAGCGCGAGTGCGGCGGCGGCGAGCGCGAACGCGCTCGTCGGGAAGTCGCCGAGCCACGCGCCGCGCGGCGCACCGCGCGGCATCGCGCGCGCCGTCGTCGCTCGTTCCGTCGCTCGTTTCGTCGCTCGCCGTCGTCGCATCGGCTCGTCGCTCGGTTCGTCGCTCGTTCCGTCGCGCGCCGCGTCGCTCGGCCGCGTCGCGGGCGCGCTGATCGCGGGCGCGCGCGCGAGCGCGCCGACCGCGAGCGCGCCGACGGCCGCGCACGCGAGCGCGCCTGCCGCGCCGAGCGCGCCGGCCACCTCCGCGCGCGCGGCGAGGTCGAGGCCGGCGAGGAGTCCGGACGCGGCACCGAGCACGGCCGCGCGGCCGCGCGCCGCGCTCGCGCGCCGCGCGGCCGCCGCGAGCGCGACGGCGCCGAGCGCGAGCGCGGCGAACGCGAAGTCGTACGTCCACTCCGCGGCGACGAGCGGGAGGGCGACGCGGAAGTGCGCGTCGAAGTCGGCGGCGAGCGCGCGCCCGGTCGTGAAGGGCGGCTGTGCCTGCGCGATCGCGAGGGCGCCGAGGAGCGCGCACGCGATCGCACCCGCGAACGACAGGGGCGCGTCGCCGTCCGCCGCGCGCCGCGGGGGCGCGTCCGCGTCGGACGAGTGCCCGGCCGGCGCGTCGCGGTCGGCCGCGCGAGGCGGAGCGGGCGCGGCGTCGGACGGCGGCGTCGGGACGGGCGGGGTCGGAGGCGGGGCGCTCACGGCGGCGCGAGCGTAGCCGAGCGCGCCGCGCGGCCGTCCTGCGCGCGCGCCCCGCGCCGCGCTCCTGCGCATGCGCACCTACGCGCGCACCGCACGGCGCACCTACGCATGCGCCGTGCGGCGCACCTACGCGCGCGCGCCTCGCGCGCGCTGCGCGGCGATCCAGTCGTCGACGCGCTGCCACTGTGCGTGGAGCCACGCGAGGCGCGCGGCGTCGTCGTGGGCATCGCCGCACGGGAGCGCGGCGAACGGGATGCGCCAGAAACCGAGTGCGACGCGCGCGCCGCGCAGGCCACCGCGCCACGTCGCGAGCGCGGAGCCCGCATCCTCGAAGCCCGTGTGGGCCGCGACGACGACGTCGAGCCCCGGGTTCGCCGCGAGCAGCGCGACCGCGCCGCCCGGCCGCGGCAGCAGCGTGTGGCGCAGCGCGCGCGCGCGCGCGGCCAGCTCGCGATCGCCGCGCTCCTCGTAGCGCGCGATCGCGCGCTCGCGCTTCGCCTCGCTGAAGCGCGTGCCTTCCGGGTAGATGAGGACGCCCTCGTCCGGGTCGAGGTCGTCGAGCAGCGCGACGATCGCGCGGATCTCGGCCGCGCCGTCGCCGCTGCCGCGCCGCACGAAGTGGTTCGGCAGGCGGTTGCCGTTCAAGTCGAGGCACGGGTCGACGAGCAGCTCGCGCTTCAGCACGTAGCGGAAGCGGTGTCCGTGCGGGCCCGAGACGAGCGCGGCCGCGACGAGCGTGTCGGCGGTGCCGCCGTGGCGGATCAGGAGCAGCGGCGGTGCGCCGGCGAGCGCTTCGTCGCCCTCGACCTCGACGTGGAATGCGAAGAGGCGCTCGGCGCCGCGGAAGAGGCGCGTGGCCCACCAGACCTGGAGCGCGGAGTTGCGCCGCATCTGGGAACGTCGGCGCGACTCGCCCGTGCCCCACGGAGGCAGGCACCAGATGGCGAGGCTCGCCGCCATGCCCGCGCACTCGCACCACAGGTAGAGCAGCGCGAACGACGCGAGCGGGAGCGTCGCGCGGCCGGGGAGTGCGCGGTCGACGAGCCAGGCGGCGGGCGCCCACACCGGCAGCAGCGCGAGCCATGCGAGCGCGGCGACGACGTAGCTCGGGATCGTGACGGCGCGGCGGAGCCAGCGTTCCGCGAGCGCCGGCACGTCAGTCGCCTCGCCCGAGGAGCGCGTCGCGCAGGCCTTCGTCGAGCGGGCGCTCGCCGAGCCAGATCGAGAAGTAGGCGGCGGCGAAGTCGGCGCCTTCGATCACGACGAGCGGTCGGCCGTTCAGCGCGAGCTCGGTGCCGCGCCCGGGCAGGTAGGTGAGCGCATAGCGATCGCCCGGCTCGACGTCGCGATACGCGCCGTGGAGCCGCTCGATGCGAGGGCGCAGGCGCGCGAGCCGCTCGGCCGGGACGTTGCGCGCGAGCAGCGCGTCGGCGGCGGGGCCGAAGTCCGCGCCCGCGATCGGCCAGAAGTACGAGAGCTCGAGCCGCTTGGGCACGTCGTCGAGGATCGCCTCGGCGTCGGACGGCGCGGCGACGTAGAGCCCGGCGACGTAGGCGCGGAAGAGCACGCGGTAGCGCAGCAGTGCGAGCGCGTGCAGGTCGAGCGCGACGTCGCCCGCCTGCACGCGGTCGGCGAACGCGACGCCCTCGAGCGACGCCGCGCCCGCGTCGCGCGGGCCCGCGAGCGACAGCGCGAGGGCGAGCGCGAGCGCGGCCGCGCGCCCGTTGCTAGGGCAGCGCATACGCCACCACCGAGTCGCCGGGCGTCGTGTGCAGCAGGCCGTGCCCGCCCGCGGCGATGACGACGTACTGCCGGCCGTCGGGCCGCAGTCGATAGGTCATCGGCGTCGCCTGTCCACCGGCGGGGAGGCGCGCCTGCCAGAGCTTCTCGCCCGTCTCCACGTCGAACGCGCGCAGGAAGTCGTCCGTCGTCGCGGCGACGAAGACGAGGCCCGACGCGGTCGTGATCGAGCCGCCCTGGTTCGGCACGCCGAGCTCGAGCCAGAGGGGCCACGGCGCCATGTCGCGCGTGCTGCCGAGCGGCACCTCCCAGCGGCGCTCGCCCGTGCGCAGGTCGATCGCCGTCAGCACGCCCCACGGCGGCGGGTTGCACGGCGCGCCGAACGGCGACGCGAGGAACTCGCGCGTGACGACGTAGGGCGTGCCGGCGGCGGGCTCGTAGCTGCGGCCGGGCACGAGCTCGCCCGCGGCTTCCATGCGCGCGTACTCCTCGCGCGGGATGCTCTTCACCCAGGTCGCGACGCGCGTCGAGTTCGCGACGAGCAGGCCGCGCTCGGGGTCGATCGTCAGGCTTCCCCAGTTCGAGCCGCCGACCATGCCCGGGAAGTGGATCGAGCCCTGCGTGCTCGGCGGCGTGAAGATGCCCTCCGAGCGCATCGACTCGATCTGCTCGCGACAGCGGCCGCGGTCCCAGAAGGTGAAGCCGAAGGCGTCGTCGGGCTCGAGCTTCGCGGGATGGATGGGCGCGGGGCGCGTCGGGAAGGGCTGCGTCGGCGACAGCACCTCGCCCGGCAGCGCGCCCTGCGGCACGGGCCGCTCCTCGACCGGCCAGAGGGGCTCGCCCGTGCGGCGATCGAGGAAGAACACGTGGCCGAGCTTCGTCGCCTGCGCGAGCGCGGGGACGGGCCCGTCCGGCCCGGGCCAGTCGAAGAGCGCCGGCTGCGAGGGCACGTCGTAGTCCCAGACGTCGTGGTGCACGGTCTGGAAGTGCCAGCGCACGGCGCCCGTCGCGGCGTCGAGCGCGACGACCGAGCTCGAGTAGTAGTCCGAGCCGTTGCGGTGGCCGCCGTAGTAGTCGGGCGAGGTGTTGCCCGTCGGCACGTAGACGAGCCCGAGCGCGGGATCGGCCGCGAACGTCGTCCACGCGTTCGTCGTGCCGCGCGCGTAGTGGACGTTGCCGTCCGCGTCGCGCTCGGGCGGCGTGCCCGGCGCGACGGGATCCCACGCCCAGAGCTTGTCGCCCGTGCGCACGTCGTAGGCGCGCACGACGCCGCCCGGCGCGTCGGTGCGGATGTTGTCGAGCACGAGCGCGCCGGTGACGAGGCGGTCGCCGACGACGGTCGGCGGCGACGTCACGCCGTACTCGCCCGGGTACGTGTCGCCCACGCCCTCGCGCAGGTCGATCTCGCCCTGGTCGCCGAAGTCGAGGCACGGCTTGCCCGTGTCGGCGTCGAGCGCGACGAGGCGCGCGTCGAGCGTGCCCATGAAGACGCGCCGCTGGCACGCGCGCCCCGCGACCGGCGCGGGCTCGCTCCAGTGCGACACGCCGCGGCACGTGATCACGTACATGCCCGCGCTGTCGAGGTGCGCGTCGTAGCGCCAGCGCTCCTCGCCCGTCTCGGGGTCGAGCGCGATCACGCGGTTGCGCGGCGTGCACACGTAGAGCGTGTCGCCGACGAGCGTGGGCGTCGCCTGGAACGACGTGGCGAGGTGGCCCTCGGTCGACACGTCGCCCGTGTGGAACTCCCACGCGACCTCGAGCGCGTCGACGTTCGAGCGGTCGATCTGGGTGAGCGGCGAGTGGCGCGTGCCGGCGTGCGAGCCGCCGTAGGCGGGCCAGTCGGCGACCGGGCCGCCGGCGGCGCGCGGCGCGTGCCCGCCGTCGCAGCCGGCGGTGCCGGTCGCGAGCGCGAGGAGCGCGAGGAGTGCGAGTTGCTCGATCGCGGCGAGCGGCGGGCGGCGTCGTTGCGGCATGGGGCCTCCGGGCCGGCAGCATATTCGCGCGCGCGCGATCGACCAAGCATCGCGCGCAGGTCGGGCCGCGCGCGGTGATACGATCGCGCGCCGCGCCGCCGCGAGCGGGCGGCGCGCGAGCCGGCGTCGGAGGTGCCGGCCGCCGCCGAGGGGAGGGCCCATGCCGCGAACGCCGGTCCGTCGCCGCGCGCGCGCCGCGCTGCTCGCGTGCGCCGCCGCGCTCGCGTGCGCGCCCGACCTCGCCTCGCTGCCGGTCCGCTACGTCGGCGACCTCGAGGGCCTCGAGCGCGTGCGGCTCGCACCGTGGGACGAGGCCTACCGTCGGCCGCGCGCGCACTTCGCCGCGCTCCGCGGCGTGCACGTCGCGCCCGTCGCGATCGCGGACGACGTCGACACCGGTGGCGTCCTCTACCGCGAGCGCGATCTCGAGCGCGTGCGGCGCCGGCTCGAGCTCGCGCTCGCGCAGTCGCTCGAGCAGGCCTTCCCGATCTCGCGCGCGGGCGGCTCCGGCGTGCTGCGCGTCGAGGCGACGATCGTCGCGCTGCGCTCGACGCTTCCGCCCGTGCCGCCGCCGGGCTTCGACGCGTCCCGCTCGCGCGGCACGGGCGCCGCGGGCGTGCAGATCGCCCTGCGCGACGCGCGCAGCGGCAAGCTCCTGATGGCGCTCCGCGACCGCCGCGAGGCCGCCGCCCTCCCGCTCCCGGCGACGACGTGGGCCGATGCCGAGTGGTGGTTCCGATACTGGAGCGACGCGCTGCGCGACCTGCTCGTGCGCGAGAGCGGCGGCTGAGCGCGCGGCGCGCCGCGCACGCCTAACGTCGGGATCCCTCGGACGCGGGCGGTTCGCCCGCGGCGGGCGCGGCGGCCCGCAGCCGCCGCGCGAGCCACAGCTGTCCGGTCTCCGGTGCCTGCGTCGGCGCGCGCTCGAACAGGTTCGCGAGCGGCGGGCGCGCGAGCGGGGCGGCCCAGCTCGCGGGCGCGCTCGGCGAGAGGTGGATGGCGTCGACGGGCACGACGGTCCAGTCGATCGCGGCCAGCACGTCCCAGCCGCCGACGAAGCGCACGCTCGGGCGCTCGGCCTGCCAGGCGACGGCGAAGGAGACGTCGCTCGCGACGACGCCGCCGGGCGGCACGAAGCGCGCGATCTCGGCCGTCTCGCGCGCGGGTGCGTCCTCGGCCGCGCCGAGCAGCGGCGCCGCGCGCTCGCGCGGCGCGAGCAGCGCGAAGGCGAGCACGCCGGCGGCGGCCGCCGCCGCGCGCCACGCGCCGGGCACGCGCGCGAGCGCGCCCGCGCACGCGACGGCCGCGACGAGCGGCGCGTAGGGCCAGTAGAAGCGCAGCACGTCGGGGTAGATCGGCGCGAAGACGAGCGCCGTCGCGACGAGCCCGCTCGTGGCGAGCGCGGCGACGAGCGCGCGCGCGTGCGCGCGCGCATCGGTGCGCGCCGCGCGCGCGTCGACGACGGCGGCGACGAGCGCGATCGGCGCGAGCGCACCGAGGTCGCGGCCGAGCATGCGCGGCGCGGCATCGCGCAGCCACGCCCACGTCCAGCCCGACGGGTAGAGCGCGAGGCTGCGCGCGAGCGCGCCGTCCGCGTCCTCGACGCGCAGCGCGTAGAACGGGTCGCGCCCGAGCGCGAGCCGCAGCAGGCCGCGGTCGGTCGTGAGGTTGAGGAACGGCTCGCCCCACGCGTGCGCCGTGTGCAGCCACCACGGCAGCGCCACCGCGAGCGCGGCCGCGACGAGCACCGCGGCGCGCGCGAGCCTGTGCTCGCGCGCGCCGCCGCGGCGAGCACGAGCGCGAGCGGCGCGAGCGCCGCGAGGTTCGTGCGGTGGAGGAGCGCGGCGCCGAGCAGCGCGCCCGCGCCGGCCGCCGCGCGCACGCCGCCGTCGCGCGCGCGAGCGCAGCGAGCGCGAGGGCGGCCGCGAGGGCGCGGCGCCGGGCTCGGACAGGCCCGTCGTCGCGAGCTCGCGCTGGCTCGCGGCGAGCGTCCAGATCGCGGCCGCCGCGAGGCCGGCGGCCGGCCCGGCGAGCCGGTTCGCGAGCGCGAACAGCAGCGTCGCGGTGAGCGCGGAGAAGAGGAGCGAGGGCGCGATCGCGGCGGCGTCGCTCTCGCCGAGCGCGGCGAGGCTCGCCGCGCGGATCCACGTCGGCAGCGGGAAGCGCCACAGGTTGGGCCACGGCGGCGCAGTCGCGCGCTCGCGATCGGCGAGCCACCCGAGCGCGTACGGGAACGCCTGCAGCGACGTCATGCCTTCGCCGCGCGCGATCTGCCGGCCCATCTGCGCGTAGTCGAACGCGTCGGGGAACACGAGGCGACGCGGCGAGTGGGCGTAGGCGTGGGCCGCGCCGGCGAGCGCGGCGAGCGTCACGAGGGCGGCGAGCGCGCGGAAGGCGCGACCGCGGGCCGGCTCGGGCGCGGCCAGCGCGCGCAGCACGGCGGGCCCGGATGCAGCGGAGGCGGTGCGCGCGCGGTCGGGCACGGCGACGCACGATCGCACGCGCTCGCGACCGCGGCAATCGAGCGCGCGCGGCGGCGGCGCGCCGAAGTTCGTGCCGCGCAGCGGCGGCGCGCCGCAGACCGTGCCGCGCGGTGCGGCGCCCGCTCGGAACGCCGCGCGGCGTCGCTCCGCCGCGCGTCCGCGATCGACTATCGTGCGCCGTCGATGGCGACGACCGCGGAGCCGCGCGCGCGAGCGCACCCCGTCGATGCGCGCCGGCTCGCGCTCGCGGCCGCGGCGATCGCGATCGCCACGGTCGCCGTCTACGCGCCGGTCGCCTCCCACCCCTTCCTGCACTGGGACGACGACGTCTACGTCCTCCAGAATCCGCACCTGCGCGAGCCGCTCGGCCTCGCGAGCGTCGCGCGCGCGTTCGCGCAGCCGTACGAGAGCAACTGGATCCCGCTCACCTGGATCTCGCTGCACGTCGACGCCGCGCTGTTCGGCCTCTCGCCCGCGGCGTTCCACGTCGAGAACGCGCTGCTGCACCTGGCCACGTCGCTCGTGCTGCTCGTCGCGTTCGCGCGCGCGACGGGGAGCGTCGGCGCGAGCGCGTTCGCGGCGGGCGTCTTCGCGCTGCACCCGCTGCACGTCGAGTCGGTGGCGTGGGTGGCGCAGCGCAAGGACTGCCTGATGGGCCTCTTCTTCGCGCTCGGCGTCGCCGCGCACTTCCGCTATGCGCGCGCGCCGGGCGCGCGGCGCTATGCGGCGACGTGCGCGGCGACGGCGGCGGCGCTCGCCGCGAAGCCCGCCGCCGTCGCGATGCCGCTCGTGCTGCTCGCGCTCGACGGCTGGCCGCTCGGCCGCGGCGCGCGCGACCTCGCGCGCTGGCGCGCGCTCGCGGTCGAGAAGCTCCCGCTGCTCGCGCTCGCCGCGCTCGCCGGCGCGGCGACCGTCGTCGCGCAGCGCAACGCGGGCTCGCTCGAGCTGCTGCAGATTCCGTTCGCGTGGCGCGCGATGAACGCGTCGTGGAACTACCTGGCGTATCTCGGGGCGGCGGTCTGGCCGTCGGGCCTCGCGTTCTACTACCCGTGGCCGCTCGATGCGTCGCTGCCCTGGAAGGCGGGGGCGGGGCTGCTCGCGCTGTCGCTCGCGTTCGCGCTCGCCGCGCGCGCGATCGACCGCGCGCCCGCGCTGCTCGCCGGGCTCGCGATCTACGTCGTCGCGCTGCTGCCGTCCGTCGGCTTCGTGCAGGTCGGCATGCAGGGACGCGCGGACCGCTACATGTACCTCCCGCTCCTCGGCCTCGCGCTCGCCGCCGCGTTCGGCGCGCGCGCGCTCGCGCGCGGCTCGCGCGCGGCGACGCGCGCGCTCGCGGCGGCGGCGGTCGCCGCACTCGTCGCGTTCGCGTTCGCGAGCGCGCAGCAGGTGCGCTTCTGGCGCGGCGATCGCGCGCTCTACGCGCGCGCGCTCGCCGTCACGAGCGGCAACTTCTTCGCGCACTGGGCGATGGGCGGCGAGCTCGAGCGCGCGGGCGACCGCGACGGCGCGATCGCGCACTACCGCGAGGCGATCGCGCTGCGGCCGCGCTGGTACCACCCGCACGTCTCGCTCGGCCGCGCGCTCGGGTCGGCGGGCGACGCCGCGGGTGCGGAGGCCGCGCTGCGGCGCGCGGCCGAGCTGCGGCCGCAGGCGGCCGAGCCCGCGCTCGCACTCGCCGAGCTCGCGCTCGCGCGCGGCGCGGTCGGGGAGGCGGACGACGAGCTCGCGCGCGCGATCGCGCGCACCGCCGGCGACGAGCGCGCCGCGCTCGAACGCGCGCCCGCCTCGGCGCGCTCCGCCGCTAGCGCGCGCCCGCCTCGGCGCGCTTCGCCGCTGGCGCGCGCTGCGTCGCCGCGCGCCCGCGCGCGCCCGTGGCGCATCGCGCGCCGGGCGGCGTATCGTCGCGCGCCATGCTCCGCGCCGCGCCCGGCGCCCGCGTCGCACCCGCCGACGCCGGGCGCGCGCTCCACGTCTTCGCGTTCGTGTCGGGTGCGGCCGCGCTCGTCTACGAGGTCGCGTGGACGAAGCAGCTCGCGCTCACGTTCGGCAGCAGCACGCTCGCCGCGAGCGCGTCGGTCGCGGGCTTCATGGGCGGGATGGGCGTCGGCGCCTGGCTCTACCACCGCGCGGCGCGCTCGAGCACGGACGGGCTTCGCCTCTACGGCGCGCTCGAGCTCGCGATCGCCGCGGCCGCCGTCGCGCTCACGCTGTGGCTCGAGGTGCTGCCCGCGCAGCTCGCGACGCTGCTGCGCGCGCTGCCCGGGCTCGCGGGCGCGGGTGTCGAGGGCGCGGCGGCGACGGCCGTGCGGCTCGTCGGCGTCTTCGCGCTCCTGCTCGGGCCGACGGCGCTCATGGGCGCGACCTATCCCGCGCTCTGCAGCGTCGCGATCGGCTCGCGCGAGACGCTCGACCGCCACCTCGGCGCGCTCTACGGCTGGAACACGGTCGGCGCGGCGGCCGGCGGGCTCGCCGCCGGCCTCGCGTTGATCCCGGCCTTCGGGCTGCGGCGCGCGGTCGCCGTCGGCGTCGCGCTGAACGTCGCCGTCGGCCTGGCCGCGCTCGCGCTCGCCCGAAGGCGCGCGCGTGCGCGCGCCGCGCAGGGCGCCGCCGCCGCGGCCCGCGCGCCCGATGCGTCGGAAGGGTCCGGCGCGCCGGCGGCGGGCGAGGACGCGATCGCGTCCGCGCTCTCGCCGCTCGCGTGCGGCGCGGTGCTGTTCGCGTCGGGCTTCGCGACGCTCGCCTACGAGATCGTGTGGTTCCGCGTCTTCCGCTCGATCGGCGGCAACAGCACCTACGCCTTCACGATCGTGCTCGTCACGTTCCTGCTCGGGCTCGGCACGGGGGCGCTCGGCCTGCGGCCGGCCCTGCGCCGCGCGGCGCCCGAGCAGGTGCTCGCGCTCGTGCAGCTGCTCGTCGCGACGACGGCCTCGCTCGCGATGCTCGGCGCCGCGCTCGTGATCGACGACGGGGTCGGCCTCGCCATCACGTTCGAGCAGCGCTGGGTGCGCGAGCTCGCGTGGCCCGCGCGGCTCGCGCTGCACGGCGGTGCGGCGCTCGCGCTGATGCTCCCGGCGACCCTGCTCATGGGGCTCTCGTTCCCGCTCGCGAGTCGCATGTTCGTCGGGAGCGGCGGGCTCGCGCGCGTCGACGAGCGCGTCGGCCTCGCGGTGCTGCTCGCGAACGCGGGCAGCATCGCGGGCTCGATCGTCGCGGCGACCGTGCTGCTCCCGACGCTCGGCAGCATGGCGAGCTCGCGCGCGATCGCGTGCGTGAACCTGGCGATCGGGCTCGTCGTCGCGCACGCCGCGCCGGGCTCGCGCGGCGAGCGGCTGCGCTGGGTCGCGCCGCTCGCGATCGCCGGCGTCTGCTTCGCCGCGCTCGTGCCGAGCGCGCTCCCGTACCGCCAGTCCGCGCTCGGCGGGCTGCCGACGCGCGTGCTCTTCACCGAGGAGGGCGACCTCGCGACCGTCCGCGTCAGCGAGTCCGTCGAGAATCCGCGCCTGCGCGGCATGAGCATCGACGGCGTCACCATCGGCGCCTCCGCGGGCTGGAGCTATCCGATCTACAGCAAGCAGGTGCTGATCGCGCACCTGCCGATGTGGCTCGAGCCGCGCATCCGGACCGCGCTGCAGATCGGGCTCGGCTCGGCGTCGACGCTCGACGCGCTCTCGCGCCACCCCGACCTCGAGCGCATCGAGTGCGTCGAGATCAGCGCGGCGGTCGTGCGCGGGAGCGCGTTCTTCGAGGAGTCGCGCGTGCTCGCGGACCCGCGCGTGCACGTCGCGGTCGAGGACGCCATCCACTGGCTGCTGCGCACGCCGGCGCGCTACGACCTGATCGTCGCCGACGGCAAGCAGAACGACGACTTCTCGGGCACCGCGAAGATGATGAGCCGCGAGCTCTACGCGCTCGCGCTCGACCGCCTCACCGACGACGGCCTCTTCGTGCAGTGGGTGCCGATCGGCAATGGCGTCGACGAGCTGCGCGCGATCGTCCGCACGCAGGCGACCGTCTTCCCGCACCTCGACGTCTTCTACGACCCGCCGACGTCCGCGATCTTCGTCGGCAGCCGTCGGCCGCTCGCGGGGCGCGAGCGGATGCCCGCGGCGCAGGCGCGCGCGCGCATGGGCCGCGACCTCGCCGCGCTCGGCCTCGCGGACCCGACCGACGTGCGTCTCGAGTGGCTGGCCGACCGCGAGGCGCTCGTGCGCGCCGTCGGCGACGGCCCGCTCAACACCTGGGACCACGCGATCGTCGAGTTCGCGAGCTACCGCGCGGATCGCCGGCAGCAGGGCGCGCTCGGCTACGCCGCGGCCTCGAACCTCGCGTGGCTGCTCGACGCGGCCGCGGACGCGCGCCCGCGCGCGCCGCGCGACCTCGTGCCGGCGACGGCGGAGGGGGTGCGCGCGCAGGAGCTCGTGCGGCGCGCCTACGTCGAGCTGCTGCGCGCCGACCGCCCGGCGGCCGTCGCGTTGCTCGAGGAGGCGATCGCGATCGCACCGGACGACGCGCTCGCGCGCCGCGCGCACCGCCGCGTGGCCGTCGAGCCGCCGGCCGCGGCTCGTTAGTCGGGGCCGGGCGTCCCGCCAGCCGGGGGGCGCGCGCGGCGGGCCTCGAGGCGATCGAGCAGGCGGTGCGTCTCCGCGAAGTTCGGGTGGAGCTCGAGCGCGCGGAGCGCCGCGGCGCGTGCGCCGTCGAGGTCGCCCGCGCCCGCGCGAAGGCGCGCGATGCCGAGCCAGACGTGCTGGTCGACGCGGCCGGTCGCGGCCATCGCCTCGAAGGCGGCGAGCGCCTCGGCGCGGCGTCCCTCGGCGGCGAGCAGGTTCGCGAGGTTGACGCGCGTGCCGTAGTCGTCGGCGTCGAGCGCGGCGGCGCGCTCGAGGGCCTCGCGCGCGCGCGCGAGGTCGCCGCGTCCGAGGGCGACGCCGCCGAGCGACGACCACGCGCGCGCGTCGCCCGGCGCGGCCGCGACGAGCGACTCCCACAGGCGCGACTCGCTGCGCCACTCGGCGGCGCGCGCGGCGCTGCGGACGGCGCCCGCGACGCAGAGCCCCGCGATCGCCGCGAGCAGCACCGCGCGCGCGACGGGCGCGCGGGCGCGCCGGAGCAGCGCGTCGATCGCGGGGGCCGCCGCGAGCGCGAGCCCGGCCGACGGCGCGAGCAGGAAGCGCTCGCCCATCAGCACCGCGACGTCGACGACGTGCGACACGGGGAGCGCGAGCACGACGGCCGCGGTCGTCCCGAGCGCGACCGCGGCGCGCGGTCCGTGCGCGCGGGGCGGCGCCTCGCGCGCGAACGCGCGCCACGCGAGCGCGACGCCCGCGATCGTCGCGGCGATCGCGGCGCCGCCCGCGACGACGCGCGGCCCGAGCGCGCGCGCGACGCCGACGGCGTTCACGTAGTAGAGGTCGGGCTGGAGGACGCGCGGCCAGACGAGCAGGCGCAGGTACTCGAGGTAGACCGACGCCATCGTGTACGCGCGCTCGAGCGGCGACGCGAACGCGAAGAACTTCCCGTCGTTCTCGGGCGAGAAGCGGCCGAGCACCGCGTAGCGGAGGGTCGCCCACGCGAGGGCGACGAGTGCGAAGGGCAGGAGGTCGAGCGCCGCGCGCCCGATCGGGACGCGCGCGGGCGCGACGCGCCGCGCGATCGCGAGCTCGAGCGCGAGCAGCGCGACCGCGAGGATGCCCGTCTCCTTCGCGCCCGCGGCGAGCACGACGAGCGCGGTGGCGAGGAGTGCGAAGCGCCCGTCGAGGCGCTCGCGCGGCAGCGCGTCGCCCGGCGCGAAGAGCGCGCGGCGGAAGGCGAGCAGCGCGCCGAGGACGAACACGAGCGCGAGCAGCTCGCTGCGCCCGGCCACCGAGTCGACCGCCTCGGTGTGCACGGGGTGGAAGGCGAAGAGCGCGGTGGCCGCGAGCGCGGCGGGCGCGCTCGCGGCGTAGCCCGCGATCCAGGCGAACAGGAGCGCGACCGCGAGCGCGTACAGCGCGGCGTTCACCGCGTGGTAGCCGCGCGCGTCGTCGCCGAAGAAGGGCCACTCGAGCGCGTGCGAGAGGTTGGCGACGGGGCGGTAGAGGCCGCGCGCGTTCTCGGCCGGCGGGAACGAGCGCAGCAGCGCGGCCGCGGCGGCCGCCGGGGTGCGGATGCTCTCGTTGTTCGCGACGAAGCCGCGGTCGTCGAGGTTGAACTCGGCGCCCGGCGGCGGCCAGTGCAGCCACAGCGCGGCCGCGGCGATCGCCGCCGCGCCGAGCGCTCGCACCACCTTCGCGTCCATCGCCGCCGATGATAGTGTCGCCGCGCCGCGCGCGGGACGCGCGCGCGTCGGGAGGAGCGGCGATGACGACGACGATCCAGACGGTGACGGGGCCGATCGCGGCCGACGCGCTCGGGCGCACGCTCATGCACGAGCACCTCGCGATCGGCTACCCGGGCTGGGAGGCCGACACGATCCGCCCCGGGCCCTCGCGCGCCGAGATGCTCGCGAAGTGCGTCGATCGCCTGCAGGAGATGAAGGACGCGGGGCTCGCGACGATGATCGACCCGTGCCCGAACGACCTCGGTCGCGACGTCGAGCTCATGGCGGAGGCCGCGCAGCGCGCGGGCTTCCAGATCGTGTGCGCGACCGGCCTCTACAAGCAGGAGGAGGGCGGCGTCGCCTACTGGCACTTCCGCAACAACTTCGGCCCCGCGGTCGACGCGATGGCCGAGCTCTTCATCCGCGAGATCGAGGACGGCATCGGGTCGACCGGCATCAAGCCCGGGATCATCAAGGTGGCGACGGGCGTCGGTCGCATCACGGACTACGAGAAGCAGGTGCTCGAGGCCGCGGCGCGCGCGTCCGTCGCGACCGGCACGCCGATCACGACGCACACCGACCAGGGCACGATGGGCGACGAGCAGCAGCGCATCCTGACCGGGCACGGCGTCGCGCCCGAGCGCATCGTCGTCGGGCACTCGTGCGGAACGTCGGACCACGACTACCACTGGCGCATCGCGCGCGCGGGCTCCTACCTCGGGTTCGATCGCTTCGGCCTCGACATGATCCATCCCGACGCCGAGCGGGTGGCGTCGCTCCTGCGTCTGCTCGAGCGCGGCGCGGGCGACCGCATCGTCGTCTCGCACGACACGGTCTGGTGCTGGCGCGGCGCGCCGGTGCCGGACCCGTCGATCCAGGCCGCGATGGAGCAGGTCTGGCACCCGCTCCACTTCACGCGGCGCATCGCGCCGAAGCTGCGCGAGGGCGGCGCCACGGACGCGCAGATCGAGCGGCTGCTCGTCGACAACCCGCGCGCCTACTTCTCGGGGGCCAAGCTCGCGGCGCTGTCCTGAGCGCGGCGCCCGGGCGCGCGCGGCCCGCCTAGCGCGCCGCGCGCGCGGCGTCGTTCTCGAACGCTTCGATGCGCGCATCGCTCGGTGCGGGCGCGTCGTAGCGGCTGCGGAGCGCGTTCCAGCGGATGCGCGCCAGTCCGAGCAGCGACATCGCGGCGTCGCGCACGACGCGCACCTTCGTGCCCGGCTGGTCGCGCCACGTCACCGGCACCTCGTCGACGCGCAGGCCGCGGCGCGCGGCGAGGAACAGCAGCTCGGCGTCGAAGCTCCAGTCGTCGATGCGGAGCGCGGCGAAGAGCGCGCGGCCGGCGTCGCCGCGGAAGGCCTTGAAGCCGCACGTCGCATCGCTCACCGGCGCGACCAGCAGGCGGACGAGCGCGGTGAAGACGCGCCCCATCGACTCGCGCCACCACGGCTGGTGCACCTCGACGTGCGCGCCTTCGCGCTTGCGCGAGCCGATCGCGACGTCGGCGCCGTCGTCGAGCCGCGCGAGCAGGGCGTCCATCGCGTCGAGCGGCGTCGAGAGGTCGGCGTCGGTGAACAGCACGCGCGCGCCGCGCGCCGCCGCGAAGCCGACCTTGAGCGCGTGGCCCTTGCCGCGATTCCCGGCGTAGGCGAGCACGCGCACGGGGACGGGCAGGGCGGCGGCGGCGGCGCGCGCGCGCGCCGCCGTGTCGTCGCGGCTCCCGTCGTCGACGACGACGATCTCGCTCGCGGGGTGGTGCGCTCCGAGGTGGCGGGCGAGCGCGCGCAGCGTCGACTCGATGCACGTGGCTTCGTCGAACGCGGGCACGACCACGGAGAGGGATGTGGCCGGCGCGCCCATCGGCGCGCATTCTCCTCGATCGCCCGCGCGCCGGCCAGCGGATCGCGCGGACGTGCGCGCGCGCGCCGAGCGCGCGGAGCGCGCGGCGGGCCGGGGCGGGCGCGGCGCTATGCTGCCGCGCGGTGTCCGTCCCTCCCGCGCCTTCCGCTCCGCCCGATCGCCGCCGCGGCCGACACTTCGCGCGCGCCGCGCTGCTCGCGCTCGGCTGCGCATGGCTCGCCGGCTGCACGCCGGCGGGCGAGGCGCGCCCGCCCGACCTCGTGCTCGTCACCATCGACACGCTCCGGCCCGACCACCTGAGCGTGTACGGCTATGCGCGCCCGACCACGCCGTCGCTCGAGCGGTGGTTCCCGCCGGAGGCGTCGGCCGTGTACGAGCGCGCGTACTCGGCCGAGGCCGCGACGTCGCCGTCGGTCGTGAGCTTCCTGTCGGGGCTGCTCCCGCAGGACCACGGCGTGCGCCTCCTGCACCAGCTCCTCCCCGACGCGACGCGGCTCGTGCCCGACCTCCTCCCGGCGGCCTACGAGAGCGCGGGCTTCGTCTCGAACGCCGTGCTCGCGCGGGAAGCGATCGGCATGGCCGATCGCTTCGACCACTACGACGACTTCGTCGACGAGCTCGAGCCGGTTCGCAAGGTGTTCGAGCGCAACGCCGCGCGCACGACCGACGCGGTGCTCGCCTGGGTGGGGGCGCGCGCGGACCCGGCGCGGCCGCTCTTCCTCTGGGTGCACTACATCGACCCGCACGGGCCGTACGCGCCGCCCGACGACTGGCCGCGACGTTATGCGCACGACGCGCCGGTCGAGATCAACCCGCGGCGCGTGAACCCGTACATGCGCCTTCCCGACGTGCGCGACGGGCTCGTCTACGTCGACCGCTACGACGAGGAGATCACCTACGCGGACCGCGAGGTCGGGCGGCTGCTCGACGGCCTCGACGCCGCGCTCGGGCTCGACGACGCGCTCGTCGTCTTCACCGCCGACCACGGCGAGAGCATGATGGAGCACGAGAACTGGTTCACGCACGGCTACCACGTGTACGACGAGGTGGTGCGCGTGCCGCTGCTCGTGCGCGGTGCGGGCGTCGTTCCCGGGCGCACGCGCGCGCCGTCGTCGGGCATCGACGTCGCCGCGACGCTGCTGCGCGCGGCGGGTGCCGAGCTGCCGCCCGCGCTGCGCGGCGCCGACCTGCGGCGTCCGGACGCGCTCCCGCCCGGCCGCCCCATCCTGGTAGAGGCCTCGGACGGCCAGCGTCAGGTGCGGGCGATCGTGCAGGGCGGGCGGAAGGTCGTGGCGGCGGTCTCCCCCGCGGGCGAGGTGCAGGGGATCGGTCTCTTCGATCTCGAGGCGGATCCGGGCGAGACGACGTGGCAGCCGGCCGTCACCGCGCCGCGACTCCAGGCCACTCTCCTCGAGATGATCCGGCGCGATCCGGATCCCGGCGGGATTCCCGCGGAGCTCGCGGCCGGGCGCAGGCCCTCCGCGCCGCGGGTCGCTCCCGGCGTCGAGGGCGAGGAGCTCGAGAAGCTGCGCGCGCTCGGCTACGCGGAGTGACTGGAAGCCGCCGCCGTCCCGACCCCGGGGCGCGGGTCGCACCCGGACCGCGGCCCCGTGATATACGGGCGGATGCCCCGCGCCATCGCGGGCCGCGAAGCGAGCTGCTCGGAGAGTGTCGATGCGAATCCTGATCCTGGGCGGAGACGGCTACCTCGGCTGGCCGACCGCGATGTACCTCTCGGCCCGGGGCCACGACGTCGCCGTCGCCGACAACATGCTGCGCCGGCGCATGCACCTCGAGCGCGGCACGAACTCGCTCACGCCCATCAAGAGCCTGCAGCAGCGCGTGGAGGCCTGGCGCCGCGAGAGCGGCCGCGAGGTGCGCGCCTTCGTCGGCGACCTCTGCGACCCGGCCTTCGCCACGCACGTCGTCGAGCAGACGCGCCCCGAGGCGATCATCCACTACGGCGAGCAGCCGAGCGCGCCGTACTCGATGATCGACCGCGAGCACGCCGTCTTCTCCCAGCGCAACAACGTCGAGGGCAACCTCAACATCCTGTGGGCGATGAAGGAGCACGCGCCCGACTGCCACCTCGTGAAGCTCGGGACGATGGGCGAGTACGGCACGCCCAACATCGACATCGAGGAGGGCTACATCGAGATCGAGCACAACGGGCGGAAGGACACGCTGCCCTTCCCGAAGCTCCCGGGCTCGTTCTACCACCTCTCGAAGGTGCACGACTCGCACAACATCCACTTCGCGTGCCGCATCTGGGGCTTCCGCGCGACCGACCTGAACCAGGGCGTCGTGTACGGGATCGAGACGGACCAGACGAAGGTCCACCCGGACCTGATGACGCGCTTCGACTACGACGAGCTGTTCGGCACCGTGCTGAACCGCTTCTGCCTGCAGGCCGTGATCGGCCACCCGCTCACGGTCTACGGCAAGGGCGGGCAGACGCGCGGCTTCCTCAACATCCGCGACACGCTCCGCTGCGTCGAGCTCGCGTGCGAGAACCCGGCGGCGCGCGGCGAGATGCGCGTCTACAACCAGTTCACCGAGACCTTCACGGTGGCCGACCTCGCGCACACCGTGCAGGCGGCGCTCGCGGAGTACGGCGGGCACGTCGAGATCCAGTCGATTCCCGACCCGCGCGTCGAGGCCGAGGAGCACTACTACAACCCGAAGGCCGAGAAGCTGCTCGCGCTCGGGCTCGAGCCGAACCGGCTCAGCGACGAGCTCGTGAAGTCGATCTTCCGCATCATCGAGCAGCACAAGGATCGCATCATCGAGAGCGCGATCCTGCCCTCCACGAAGTGGAGGTAGCGGGAGAGCGGTCCACGAAGTGGAGATAGCGGTCGGCTACTCCACGTAGCCGAGCTGCTCGAGGCGCTTCCGCAGGTCCGCGTCGATCTCGTTCGTGACCGTCGCACCCGGCCGGGCGCGCGCATCCTCGAGCAGCGCCTCGACGCGCGCCCGCATCCGCTCGGCGACGTCGGGGTGCTCGCCGATCACGTCGCGCAGCTCGGCCGCGTCCGCCTCGACGTCGTACAGGCGTGCCGGCCCGTCGCTCAGGTACCAGTAGCGCCAGCGTCCCGCGCTGAGCGCGAAGGTGCGCTGGCGCGGCGCGCCGTCGCGCACCGGCTCCTGCGAGAGCGCCTCGCGCTCCGCGTCGGCGAGCAGGTCGCCGCCGTCGAACGCGGCTCCGGCGAGCGGCAGCGCGGTGTGCGCGCGCAGCGTCGGCAGGACGTCGACGAGCGACGCGACCTGCGCCGCGCGCGCGCCGCGCGGCCCGCCCGGCCAGCGGAGCACGAGCGGGACGCGCACCGTGCCGCGCCACACGAGCTCGTGGCCGGGCTCGCCGTGCGCCATCAGCCCCTCGCCGTGGTCGCCCGCGATCGCGACGACCGCGTCGTCGTAGAGCCCGCGCTCGCGCAGCGCGTCGAGCAGGCGCCCGACCTGCTCGTCCGCGTAGCGGATCTCGCCGTCGTAGGCGTTCGCGAGGCCCGCGACGTGACGGTGGAGCACGTCCGGGATGCCGCGCGCCGCGAGCGTCTCGAGCAGCGCCGCGTCGGTCGTGAAGGCGCGGTCCCACGGCGCGGGCGGCTCGTAGGGCAGGTGCGGGTCGAAGACGTGCACCCAGAGGAAGAACGGGGGGGCGCCGTCGCCGCGTGCGGCGAGCCACGCGAGCGCGCGGTCGACGGTCTCGCCGGCCGTCCGCCGCACGCTCTCGTCGTTCTCGTCGAAGGGCGGCGGCGCGTCGAACGCGGCGAAGCCCGCGTCGACGCCCGTGCCGCGCGAGAGCGGCGACGCGCTCGTGAACGCGGCCGTCGCGTAGCCGGCGTCGGAGAGCGTCTGCGCGACGCTGCGCAGCCCGCCCGGCTCGCCCGGCACGAACGGGATGTGCAGGTAGCGGAAGTTCGACAGCACGCCGTGGCGCGCGGGCAGGCTCGACGTCAGCAGCGAGACGTGCGACGGCAGCGTCGTCGGCATCGGCGCGTAGGCGTTCTCGAACAGCAGCGCGTCGCGGGCGAAGGCGTCGAGCGCCGGCGACGTCGGCCTCGCATAGCCATAACAACCGAGGTGGTCGGCGCGCAGCGTGTCGATCGTGACGAGCACGAGGTTCGGCGGCGCGGCGGCGCGCGCGGCGCCGGCGGCCGCGAGCGCGACGAGCGCGACGAGCGCGGCGACGACCCGGAGCGCGACGGCGCGGCGCCGCAGACCGGCGCGGCGGGCGGCGCGCCGGCGCGCGCGCCGGACGGAGCGGGCGGGGGCGGCGGACATGGCGCGGGAGCGTAGCTCGCGCGCGCCGCGTTCCGGCCGTGTTCCCGCCGTGTTGCGCACGCGCTGCGGGCGCGCGCCGCGCGCGCGCGACGCGGTTCGGAGCGCACGCGGATTCGGGACGCTCGCGCGCCGCCCTCCCGGCGATCGACGGCGCCGCCGCGCGGCGGCCCGGTGCGAGCGCGCGGCGGCGCGAGCGTGGAGCCCTTCGACGATGCGGATCCTGGTCACGGGCGGCGCGGGCTTCATCGGCTCGAACCTCTGCCGGCTCGCGCTCGCCGAGGGCGTCGTTCCGGTGGTCGTCGACGACGCGAGCGGCGGCGTCGACTTCCTGCCCGAGGGCGTCGAGCGCCACCGCGTCGCCGTCGCCGACCTCCCGCAGCGGCGCGACCTGCTCGCCGGCGTCGACGCCGTCGTCCATCTCGCCGCGAAGCCGTCGGTCGACTTCGCGAACCGCGAGCCGCTCGCCGCGCTCGACGCCAACGTCGGCGACACGCTCCGCGCGCTGCTCGCCGCGGCCGACGCGGGCGTGCCGCGCTTCGTGTGCGCATCCTCGAACGCGGCCGCCGGCAACGTCGCCGGTCCCGTCCACGAGCGCGTCCTGCCGCAGCCCGCGTCGGTCTACGGTGCGACGAAGACCGCGGCCGAGGCCTTCTGCTCGGCCGTGTCGCTGTCGCACGGGCTCGACGCGGTGAGCCTTCGCTTCTCGAACTGCTACGGCCCGCACTCCGACCACAAGCAGAGCGCCGTGCACCTGTTCGTGCGCAAGGCGCTCGCGCGCGAGCCCGTCGTCGTGTTCGGCGACGGCGACCAGACGCGCGACTTCATCTACGTCGAGGACATCGCGCGCTGCATCCTCGCGGCGGCCGCCGCGCCGTGCGGCCCCGTCCTGCAGGTCGGCACCGGCGTCGAGACCACCGTGCGCGAGCTCGTCGCGGCGATCGAGAAGGCGACCGGCGAGCGGCTCGCCGTCGAGAGCGCGCCGCCGCGCATGGGCGACGTGCGCGCCAGCGTGAGCGACGTGCGGCTCGCGGAGGAGCAGCTCGGCTGGCGTCCGCGGGTCGCCTTCGAGGAAGGGATCGCGCGCACCGTCGCGTATTATCGCGAGCGGCTCGGCGCCTAGCGCGGGGAACGGGAGAGCCGGATGCTCGAGCTCGTGGGTCTCGAGATCAGCACGCTGCGCGTCGCGATCCTCGCGGTGGGGCTCGCCTTCCTGCTCGTCGTCGCGCGGCAGGTGCGCCATCGCACGTGGTCGCGCGGGCAGGTGCTGCTGTGGGGCGCGATCTCCTGCGCGCTCGTCGTCGCGGCGATCCTCCCGGGGCTCGTCTCGCTCGCGCTCGCGCCCTTCGCGCTCGACACCGGCGAGGGCTACCCGCGGATCGTCGGCCTGCTCGTCGCGGCCGTGCTGTTCCTGCTCTTCTACCAGGCGCACCTGTCGGGAGACGTCGAGCAATCGAAGCGGCAGCTCACGAGCCTCGTGCGCGAGCTCGCGCTCGCGCGCTTCGAGCTCGAGCGCGGCGACGCGCCGGCGCCCGACGTGCTCGTCGTGGTGCCGGCCTACAACGAGGAAGCGACGCTCGCCGACGTGCTCCGCCAGGTGCCCGCGCGCATCGGCGAGCTGCGCGTCGAGACGGTCGTCGTGGTCGACGGCGCCACGGACGCGACGGAGGCCGTGGCGCGCTCGTTCGGCGTGCCCGTCGTGCTGCCCATCAACCGCGGACAGACGGCCGCGCTCGTCACCGGCTACGCGCTCGCGAAGCGGCGCGGCGCGCGCGTCGTCGCGACGATCGACGCCGACGGCCAGATGGTGCCCTCCGAGCTCGACCGGCTCGTGCTCCCCGTCGTGCGCGGCGAGTACGACCTCGTGAACGGCTCGCGCGTGCTCGGCGACCACGAGGCCGAGAGCGCGGTGCGCAAGCTCGGCGTCACGGTGTTCGCGCTGCTCGCGAGCGTGCTGCTGCGGAGGCGCGTCACCGACACGTCGGTCGGCATGCGCGCGATCGCCGTCGACGGGCTCTCGCGCATGCAGCTCGTCGAGGAGCGCTTCGGCGCGGCCGAGCTGCTCGTCGAGGCGCAGCGGCAGGGGCTGCGCCTGCACGAGGTGCCGGTGACGATCCTCGCGCGCGCGGGCGGGGAGACGCGCAAGCCCACGGCGCTGCGCTACGGCGCGAAGTTCGCGTCCGCGATGATCCGCTCCTGGCTTCGTTAGGCGGGGCGCGGGGCGGGGCGTGAGCGCGCGAGGCGACGCCGCGAACCGCGATGCGCGCACGGCCTCCGGCGGCGCCGCGCCCGCCGTGCCGCGCGGCCCGCGCCGGGCGGCGATCCGCGTCGCGCTCGCGCTCGTCGTGCTCGTCGCGCTCGCGCTCACGCTGCGCCGCATCGAGTGGAGCGCCGTGCTCGCGGCGCTCGCGTCCGCGCGCCCGGGCCCGCTCGCGCTCGCGGCGCTGCTCGTCGTGCTGCCGCTCGGCGCGCGCAGCGCGCGCGCGCACGCGCTGCTGCGCCGCGTGGGACACGGCGGGATCCCGTTCGGTCGCGTCGCCGCCGTCACCGTCTTCGGGTTCTCGATGAGCTCGCTCACGCCGGGCGGCAGCGGCGACCTGCTGCGCGTCGCGGCGCTGCGGCCCTATGGCGTCGCGCCGGGGACGGCCGCGGCGCTCGTCGTCTACGAGCGCGCGCTCGACGTCGTCGCGATGGCGGCGCTGCTCGGCGTCGCGCTCGCGATCGACGGGCTCGCTCCCGCGCACGCCGCGCTCGCGATCGGCGCGGGAGCGTCGGCGCTCGCGCTCGCGGGCGTGGCGCTCGTGCGCGCGCGCGGCGCGATCGACGCGCTCGGCGCGCGCCTCCCCGCGGCGGCGCGACGGCTCCTGCCGCCCGCGCCCGTCGCGCGCGTGCTGCTCGCGCCGGCCGTGCTCGCGCGCGCGTTCGGCGCGACCTGCGTCGTGTTCGCGACCGAGGCGCTGCGGCCGTGGCTCGTGCTCGAGGCGCTCGGGCTCGACACGGGCTTCCTCGGCGCCTGGGCGATCTTCACGCTCGCCTGGCTCGCCGGCCTCGCGTCGCTGCTGCCGCTCGGCGTCGGCTCGTGGGAGACGGCCGCCGTCTGGGCGTTCGCGTGGTACGGCGTCGATGCGAGCCGCGGCGCGGCGGGCGCCGCGCTCCTGCGCGCGGGCGTCACGCTGCCCGCCATCGTCGCCGGCCTGCTCGCCATGCTCGCGCTGCGGCGCGCCGTCGGGCCCCGCGCGCACGGCGATGCGGCCGCACCGCCCGATGCGGCCGCATCGGACGCGGAGCCGCCGCGTGGGTGAGGCGCGCGGGCCGCTCGCGCGGCGCGTCTTCGCCGCCGCCGCGCTCGCGCTCGTCGCGGCGTGCGCGTGGCGCGCGGGCGCGCTCGTCGACCGCTACGGCGTCGACCTCGTGCTGATGGACCAGCTCGACTTCCTGCGGCCGCTCTTCGACGCGCTCGAAGGCCGCCCGTGGCCCGCCCTCGACGAGCTGCGCTTCCAGTTCCCGGGCAGCCCGCACCGCATGGGGCTCGGCTGGCCCGTGATCGAGGCGGTCGCGCGCGCGAGCGGGTGGAGCACGCGCGCGGACGGCTTCGCCATCGTCGCCGTGCTCGCGCTGGCCGCCGCGCTCGCGCTGTGGCTCGACGCGCGCCTCGCCGGTCGCCTCGACGCGGCGTCGCTCGCGCTGCCCGTCGCCGTCCTGACGACCCGGCAGTACACGACGTTCGTCGGCACGACCGACGTCGCGCTCGGCGCGGTGCCCGTGCTGCTCGTCGTCGCGCTCGCGCTCGCGACGACGCTGCGCGACGCGCGCGCGCGCGTCGCGGCCGTGCTCGCGCTCGACCTCGCCTGCGTGTACACGGGCTTCGCGCTCTTCGCGGGGGCGCTCGCGCCGCTGCTCGTCGCGCGCGAGGCCTGGCTCGGGCGCATCGGGCCGCGCGCGGCGGCCGCCGCGTTCGCGGCCTCCGTCGCGATCGGGCTGTCGTTCTTCGCGGGCTGGGACGCGGGCCCGGCGCTCGGCCCGGCGTCGTCGAGCCTCGGCCCGGGCGGCGTGCTCGCGTACGCGACCGCGCTCTGGACGAGCTTCTTCGCCGTCGGGAGCCCCGCGCTCGCGCACCTCGTCGGGCTCGCGTGGCCCGTGCTCCTCGGGGCGCCGCTCGCCGTCGCATTCGCGCGGACGCTCGGCGGCGACGGCGACGACGTGCACGCGGTCGTGCTCGTGCTCTCGGGCTTCGGCGCGCTGTTCGTCGCGGCGAACGCGGTCGGCCGCTCCGGCGAGGCCGCCGACATCGCCTACGCCTTCGCACCCCGCTACGCGACGCTGATGCTCCCCGGCGCGCTCGGCGCGTACTTCGCGGCGCGCGGCTACCTGCGCGGCGCGCCGCGCGCGCTCGCGCTCGCCGCGTTCGGGCTCGCGATCGTCGCGGGCGAGGTCGTCGCCGCACATCGCGACCGCGCCTCGCTCGAGTGGCTCGCGGCGTCGAAGCGCGCGTGGGCGGCTTGCTATGTCGAGGCGCGCGACGTCGCCGCGTGCAACGAGCGCGCGCGCTTCGAGCTCTACCCCTGGCGCGACGCCTACCCGCGCATCGAGCACCAGCTCGCGCTGCTCGAGGAGCGCGGGCTCAACCTGTTCGCGCCGCGCGCGATCGCGCGCGTCGCCGCGGCGCGCGCGGAGGCGCCGCCGGCGCCCCCGGATGGCGGTGCCCGCGCGAGCGCACCGGTGGCGCGGCGCACGGGCGCGCCGCCGCCGCGCCACGTCCTCGTCGTCTCGGTCGACACGCTGCGCGCCGACCACCTCGGTCTCTACGGCTACGCGCGGCCGACGTCGCCCGCGATCGACGCGCTCGGCGCGCGCGGCGTCGTCTTCGAGCACGCGATGAGCACGTCGTCGTGGACGCTGCCCGCGCACGCGTCGCTGCTCACCGGCCGCTATCCCTACCAGCACCGCGTGCAGGACGACGGCGTGCGCCTCGGCGACGACGTGCCGACGCTCGCCGAGGCGCTCCGCGCGCGCGGGCTCGCGACGCTCGCCGTCGTGAGCCATCTCTACGTCGCGAGCCCGTTCGGGCTCGCGCGCGGCTTCGACGTCTTCGACGACGCGCTGATCGAGGGCGGCACGACGAACCCGCGCGCCGATGCGGTCGTCGACCGCTTCCTCGCGCGGCTCGACGCGCACCTCGCGCGCGGTGCGGAAGGCGGCGGCGCGCGCCCGGACGGCGCCGCGGCGGCGCCGTTCTTCGGCTTCGTCCACCTCTTCGATCCGCACTGGGACTACGGCGCGCCCGCGCCGTACGGGCGGCGCTTCGTCGACCCCGCCTACCGCGGCCCGATGGACGGAAGCTTCGCGGCGATGACGCCCTTCGTGCTCGCGGCCGGCGCGCTCGCGCCGGCGGATCGCGCGGCGCTCGTCGCGCTCTACGACGGCGAGATCGCGTGGGTCGACGCGCAGATCGCGCGGCTGCTCGACGCGCTCGCCGCGCGCGGCGTGCGCGACGACACGCTCGTCGTGATCACGGGCGACCACGGCGAGGAGTTCGGCGAACACGGACGCCTCGGCCACGGACGCACGCTCTTCGAGGAGCAGCTCCACGTGCCGCTCGTCGTGCAGCACGCGTCGCTCGCGCCGCGGCGCGAGAGCGCGCCGGCGTCGCTCGTCGACGTGGCGGCCACCGTGCTCGACGCGCTCGGCGGCGAGGTCGACGCGTTCGGCGCGGGGCGCTCGCTGCTCGCGGCCGCGCCGGCGCAGGCGGAGCCGCGCGAGCGCGTGCTGCTCGCGGAGTCGATCCGCTACGGGCTCGAGTGGCGCGCCGCGCGGCGCGGGCCGCACAAGCTCGTCGAGCTCGCGGATGGCGCGGAGCGCTGGTTCTTCGACCTCGCGGACGATCCGGGCGAGCGACGGCCGGCCGCGCGCGACCCGAGCGAGGACGGCGCGCTCGGCGCCGCGTTCGAGCGCTTCCGCAGCGACGCCGACGACGGCTTCCAGATCAAGCTCGTCGCGCACGACGGCGAGCGACTGCGCCTGCGCGCGCGCATCGAGGCGCAGGGGCCGGGTGCTGCGATCGTCGGTGCCCGCCACTACGCGTCGGGCCACATCGCGGGCCGCGAGGTGCGCTTCGATCGCTTCGAGCTCGTCGACGGCGGCGCGGCGCTCGAGGTCGACGCGCTCGTCGCGCAGCACGTGGGCACGATCCGCTTCGACGTCGCGCCGCCCGGGAGCGCGGTGCGCATCGCGACGCGCGAGCTCTCGCTGCTCGCGCCGGGCGCGACGGCGCCGGCTGCGGTCGCGCTGCGCGCGGCCGACGGCACGGCGCTCGGCGAGGACGTGCGCGTCGAGCGTGCGGGCGCGCGCGACGACGCCGGTGCCCGTGCGCCGGACGCGCGCGCGGCGCCCGCGGCGGCGTTCGCCGCGCGGCTCTCCCACCCGGCGGCGCTCGCCTCGGGCGCCTACGTGCGCGCGGCGCCGACCGCGGCAGCGCGCGCGCCCGCGCTCGGCGCCGACGTGCGCCGCCACCTCGAGGCGCTCGGCTACGGAGAGGGCGCGGGCGGGAGCGGCGCCGACGACGCGCCGGAGGCGCGCTCGCGCGACGGCGCGTCCGACGCGCGCTCGGACGGCGCGGGCTCGCCGGACGCCGCGCGGCCGTAGAAGCTCCAGCCCGGGTAGCGCGGGTCGGCGATCGGGCCTGCGAGCGGCGCGAGCCGGCGCAGCGCCGCGTCGTCGCGCGCGCCGAAGAGCGCGACGCGCTCGAGGTGTGCGGGCAGGAAGGCGGCGAGCAGCGCGGGCGGTGCGGGCACGCCCGCGAGCTCGCGGTCGAACAGCGCGTAGGAGACGTGCGACGGGCGGCCGTCGACGAGCAGCGCGACGAGCGGATGCGACGGGAAGTAGACGCGGCCGGGCGCGTCGCGCGCGATCTCCGCGGCCGCGACCTCGGGGTTGCGCGGGAGCGCGCGCAGGAGGGCGGGCGCGCCGGCGAGCGCAGGAGCGCCCGCGAGCGCGAGCGCGGCGAGCGCCGCGGCGAGCGTCGCGCGCGCGGCGTCGCGTCCGCGCGCGGCGTCGCGTCCGCGCGTGCGCGCGCCGGACGCCGCGTCGGCCAGCGCGCCCGCTGCGGCGATCGCGAGGAAGAAGAGCGAGGGGCCGTGTGCGTTGTCCTCGGCGCCGACCTTCACGCGCGTCGCGACGCCGGTGACGGCGAGCGCGATCGCGATCGCGAGGAGCAGTGCGCGTGCCGGGCGCGCATCGCACGGCTCTGCGCCGCGCGCGCGGAGCGCGAATGCGCCGATCGCATAGGCGACGGCGAAGGGCAGGGCCTTCGCGGCCCACTCGACGCCGGCGTGCAGCACGGCGCCCGCGCCGCCGCCCCACTGCCACGGATGCGCGAGCGGGATCGCGACGGCGCCGAGCCACAGCGCCGGCGCGCCTTCGAGCGCGACGGCGAGCGCGCCGATCGCGGCGAGCGCGGCGGCGAGCGCGGCCGTGTACACGAGCGCGTCCGGTGCGTCCGGCGCGTCCGGCGCGCCGCGCGCGGCGCGCGCGCGACGGCGCTGCTCGACGAGCAGGAAGCCTCCGATCGCGACGGGGAGCGCGAGCATCGGCTGCTTCGTCGCGACCGCGAGCGCGCTGGCTGCTCCGCTCGCCGCGAGCCGCGCCGCCTTCGCCCGCCCGTCGGCGCGCCGCGCGCGCACGGCGGCGATCGCCGCGAGCGCGGCGAACGCGATCGCGGGCGCGTCGACGTGGATCCAGTAGGCGGGGCCGCGGAGCGCGGGCTCGACGAGGGTCGCGAGCGCGAAGGCGACGAAGGCGGCGCGGAAGGCCGTTTCGCGCGCGGCGGTCGCGGCGCCGAGCAGCGCGCGCCCGCTGCCGAGCACGAGCGCGGCCGTCCACACGAGGCCCGCGGCGACCGCCGTCGCGGGCGTCGGCAGCCAGGCGGCAGGAAGATAGGCGAAGGGTCCGACGGGCCCGTAGATCCACGACCACAGCGGCCCCGTCTCGCCCGGCCCGACGTACAGCCCGTAGCCGTGCAGCAGACCGGCAGCTGGCGCGAGACGCGCGTCGTTCCACGGGCGGAACAGCCCGGCCGCGATCTCGCACGCGACGAGTGCGCCGGCGAGCACCGCACACGCGGCGACGAGCGTTGCGGCCGCGCTCGCTCGCCGCGGCGCGTGCGCCGTCTTCGGGTCCGACATCCAGGGCGGTTCCGCGCGTCTCGGGGAGGGGCGGCCGAGCGTAGCGCGATGCTGCGTTGCATCCCGAAAGCGGAGGCGCGAGGCTCCGCGCCATGGCCGCGCCCACCCTGTCCGCGGGATCGACGCCCGCGCCCGCCGCGTCCGACCGCCGCTGGCTCTTCGGCCCGTGGGTCGACCTCCTGCTCGGCTGCGGCCTCGGCTATGCGCTGTGGATCTCGCTCGTCCCGTGGCTCGGGCTCGACGCGCCCTCGCTCGCCGCCGCGGGGCTCGTCGTGAGCGTGCTGCTCGCCGGCCCGCACTACGGCGCCACGCTGCTGCGCGTCTACGGGAGCCGCAGCGACTTCCGCAAGTACCGCTTCTTCACCGTCGGGTGGAGCGCGCTCGTGTGGATCGCGTTCGTGGTCGGGCTCCACGACCTGTGGGTCGGGTCGTTCCTGATCACGCTCTACTTCACGTGGAGCCCGTGGCACTACACGGGCCAGAACTACGGCGTCGCCGTCATGTTCCTGCGGCGGCGCGGCGTGCCGCTGCCGCCGCTCGTGAAGCGCGCGCTCTACGCGTCGTTCGCGCTCTCGTTCCTGCTCGCGTTCGCGAGCATGCACCGCGCCGTGCAGCTCTCGAGCTACGGCGTGGGCGACTTCATGGGGAGCCGGTACTCGTTCCTCCCGCTCGGCCTGCCGCCCGGCTGGCACCCGACGATCTTCGCCGTCCTGCTCGGCCTGTACGCGGCGACGACCGCGTTCGCGGCCGTGCTGCTGCTGCGCCGCGCCCCCGCGCGCGACCTCGTCCCGGTGGCCGCGCTCGTCGTCACGCAGGCGCTGTGGTTCTCGCTGCCGCACACCTGGGCCTTCGCGACCGGCACGCGCATCGACGCACAGAGCGTCGCGTTCCTGTTCGTGTGGGCGATCCTCGGGCACTCCGTGCAGTACCTGTGGGTGACGACCGCCTACGCCGTCGGCAAGGGGCCGGGCGCCGCGGCCGGACGCGTGAAGTACCTGCTCGCGACGCTCGCGGCGGGAAGCGCGATCTGGACGCTCCCGGCGCTCGTGTTCGCGCCGCAGGCGCTCGGCACGCACCCGTACGGGATGGGCCTCTTCCTGATGATCGCGGCGGCCGTGAACCTGCAGCACTTCGCGCTCGACGGAGCGATCTGGAAGCTGCGCGACACGGGCGTCGGCCGCATCCTGATCGCGGACGCGAAGGCGGGCGAGGGCGAGCCCGCCGATCCGGCGTGGCCGCGCCCGCTGCGCGGCGCGGCGTGGGCCTTCGGCGGGGCGATGGCGGCGGTCGCGCTCTTCGGCGCGTGGACGCAGGCCTCGGTCGCGAACGCGATCCGCGGCGGCGACCAGGCGGGCTTCGAGCGCGGCCGCGCGCGGCTCGTCGCGCTCGGGCGCGACGACCCGCACTACGGCCTGTTCGAGGCCGTCGACCGCATCGCGAAGGACGACCGGGACGGCGCGGTGGCCGCGCTGCTCGCGAGCATCCGCCTCTACCCGACGGCCGACGCGTGGCTCCTGCTCGCGCAGGTGCTCGACGAGAAGGGCGACGTCGAGCGCGCGCTCGCCGCCTATCGCGAGACCGTGACGCTCGATGCGTCGCGCGTCGACGCGTGGCACCGCGCGGGAGTGCGGCTGCTCGAGCGCGGACAGCGCGCCGCGGCGCTCGACGCGCTGCGCCGCGCGAGCGCCCTCTCGCCGGCCGACGCGCGCATCGCGGCGGATCTCGCCCTCGCCGAGAGCTCCGCCACTCCGTGAGCCCGCCCGCGTCCGCCGCGCGCGCGCGCCGCGAGCGCGCGTGGCTCGCCGCGCTGCAGATCGCGCTCCTGGCTCCGTTCCTCGACAAGCCCTTCCACGTCGACGACGCGTTCTTCCTCGCGATCGCCGAGCAGATCGCGCGCGACCCGCTCCACCCGTTCGACTTCGCGTACAACTGGACGGGCGTGCCGGACCTCGTCGCGCACGAGATGAAGAACCCGCCGCTCGTGTTCTACGCGCAGGCGCTGTGGCACGAGCTCGGTATCGCGATCGGCGTCGACGCGCGCGGCGCGTGGAGCGAGCGCTGGCTCCACGCGGGGTTCCTCGCGTTCGCGCTCGCGGCCGGGCAGGCGACCTATGCGCTCGCTTCGCGCGCGACGCGCGCGCCGCTGCTCGCATCGGCGCTGCTCGTCGCGAGCCCTTCGTTCTGGGTGCCGGCGACGTCGGCGATGATCGACGTGCCGCTCGTCGCCGCGCTGCTCGCCGCGCTGCTCGCGCTCGAGCGCGCGCGCGCGGCCGAGCGCGAGGGGCGACCCGCGCGCGGCGCGTGGGCGGCCGCGGCGGCGGCGGCGACGGCCGCCGTGCTGTCGAAGTACGCGGCGCTCGTGCTGCTGCCGGCGGCGTCGCTCCCGCTCGCGCTCGCCGCGGTGCGCGAGGCGCGCGCGCCGCGCGACGCCGCTCGGCGGCTCGCGATCGCCGCGTCCGCGCCCGCGCTCGCGTTCGCCGCGTGGTGGGCGGCGAGCGGCGGCCACCCGCTCGCGGCACTCGCCTATCGATCGACCGAGCGCGGCGACGCGCTCGTGTGGCTGGCCGCGCACGGGCCGGCCGCGCTCGCATTCTGCGGCGGGCTGCTCGGCTTCCCGGTCGCCGCGCAGGTGGCCGCGCTCGCGCGCCCCGACGAGCGCGGGCTCGCGCTCGTCGGCGCGGGCGCGGGCGTCGCCGCGCTCGCGATCCGCCACGCGCTGTTCGCGTTCCCGTTCTCGGCCGTGAACGACGCGCTGCTCGTCGTGCTCGCCGCCTCGGGCGCGACGTTCGCGCTGCTCGTCGCGGCGCGTGCGCGCGCGGCGCGCACACCGCTCGAGCGCGCGCTGCTCGTGTGGCTCGCGGTCGGCTTCGCGTTCGTCGCGGTGGGCAACTGGACGGTGAACGCGCGCAGCGTGCTGCTCGTCGCGCCGCCCGCGGCGATCTTCGCGGCGCGGCTCGCGGAGGGACGCGCGCGGCTCGCGCGCGGCGCCCTCGCCGCCGCATTCGCGCTCGGCCTCGTCGTCGCGCTCGCCGACGCCGACCTCGCGGCGTTCGGCCCGGCCGAGGCGACGCGCATCGCGCGCGAGGCGCCGCCCGGCGCGCGCGTGCGCTTCGTCGGGCACTGGGGCTTCCAGCGCTACATGGAGCGGGCGGGCTTCGCGCACGTCGACCTCGCGCATGCGGACGTGCGCCCGGGCGACGTCGTCGCCGTGCCGCGCATGCACCGCATCGCGAGTGTTCCGTTCGAGCTCCCGGCGCCGCGCGCGCGCGAGGTGCACGTCGTCGAACGACGGCTCCCCGTCGCGGTCATGGACGGCGAGAGCGGCGCGGGGCTGCACGGCTCGTTCCTCGGGCCGCTCCCGTTCGCGTACGCGACGGGGCCGCTCGAGGTCGTGGACGTGCTCGCGTGGTGACGGCGAGCCCGCGCGCGCGCGCCGCGCTCGCGGCCCTGGCGCTCGCCGTCGCGACGGCCGCGGTCTACGCGCCCGCGCTGCGCCTCGGCACCGTCGAGTACGACGACCCGGACTACGTGACGCGCAACCCGCACGTGCAGGCGGGGCTCACGTGGGAGGGGCTGCGCTGGGCGGCGACGAGCACGTTCGCCGCGAACTGGTTCCCGCTCACGTGGGCGTCGCACATGCTCGACCACGAGCTCTGGGGCGACGACCTCGCCGGCCACCACGCGACGAGCGTCGCGCTCCACGTCGTGAACACGCTGCTCCTGTTCGCGCTGCTCGCGCGCGCGACGGGCCGCGTCGCGCGCGCGGCGGTCGTGGCGGCGCTCTTCGCGCTGCACCCGCTGCACGTCGAGTCGGTGGCGTGGCTGTCCGAGCGCAAGGACGTGCTGTCCGCGGCGTTCGGGCTCGCGGCGGCGAACGCGCACGTCGCCTACGCGCGCCGGCCGGGCGCGGCGCGGCTCGCGCTCGTCGCCGCGCTGTTCGCGTGCTCGCTCGCGGCGAAGCCCATGCTGGTGACGCTGCCCGCGCTGCTCGTCCTGCTCGACGCGTGGCCGCTCGGGCGCGTCGACGCCGCCGCGCTCGCCGACCGCGCGCGCGCGCCGCTCGAGCGGCTGCGCGCGAGCGGCGCGCTGCGCGTCGTCGTCGAGAAGCTCCCGCTCCTCGCGCTCGCAGCGGCGAGCAGCGCCGTGACGATGATCGTGCAGCGGCAGGCGGTCGTTCCGCTCGAGCTCTTCCCGCTCGACAAGCGGCTCGCGAGCGTGCCGCTCGCCTACGCCACCTATCTCGGGCAGACGCTCTGGCCCGTCGACCTCGTGCCGAGCCACCTGCATCCGGGGCGCGCGGTGTCGGTCGCGTTCGGCGCGGCGGTCGGCCTCGGGCTCGTCGGCGCGACGGCCGTGCTCGCGCGCTCCGCGCGCTCGGCCCCGCATCGCATCGTCGGCTGGCTCTGGTTCCTCGGCACGCTCGTTCCCGTGATCGGCTTCGTGCAGGTCGGCAACCAGTTCGTCGCCGACCGCTACACCTACGTCCCGATCGTCGGCCTCTTCCTCGCGGCCACGTGGGAGGCGGCCGAACGGCTCGGCGGCACGCCGCGCGGCCGCGCCGCGGCCGCCGCGCTCGCGGGCGTCGCGCTCGTCGCGTGCAGCGCGGTGACGCGCGCGCAGATCCCGTACTGGAACGACACCGTCACGCTCTTCGCGCGCAACGTCGCCGTCGATCCGTCGAACCACATCGCGCACTCGATCCTCGGGCTCGGCTATGCGCGGCTTCGGGAGGAGGAGCTCGCGATCCATCACTACGAGCGCGCCGCGCAGCTGCGCCCCTATCACCACCTGCTGCTGTTCCGCATCTCGAAGCGGCTGGTCGACCAGGGCGACGTCGACCTCGCGATCGACGCGCTCGAGCGCGAGCTGCGCATCGCGCCCGACTTCGCGCCCGCGCGCCGCCGCCTGACCGTCCTGCGCGACCGGCGCGACGACCTCGAGCGGCTCCTCTCGGATGTCGGATCCGCTGGAGGGGAGGGTGTGGAAACGCCCGGAATCCTTGCGCATCTCGGCTTCATGCGTCTCGCGCTCGTCGACCGCGACGGGGCGGCCCGGAGCTTCGAGGCGGCGCTCGCCGCCGACCCGGACCACGTGCTCGCGCTGCGCGGCCTCGCGGTCGTGCGGCTGCAGGAGGGCGACCGCGCGGGCGCGCTCGCGCTCGCCGAGCGCGCGGCCGCGATCGCACCCGGGAGCCCCGAGGTCGAGCGGCTCCTCGCCGCGCTGCGCGCGGGCGACGACGCGGCGGCGACGGACGTCGGGAGCGACCGCGAAGCGGGTGCCGACGGCGTGCCGCCCGCGCCGGGCGCCGCGCGCGCGCCCGACCGCGGCGCGGCGGGGGACGCGCGGTGACGGACGGGCCGCGCCCGCCGGCGCTCGGGCGCGGGGCCGCCGCGCCGGCTCCGCCCGCGCGAGCGCCGCGGACTCCGCTCGCGCGTGCGATCGACGCGCTCCTCCTCACGGGCGTCGCGCTCGGTGCGGTCGCACGCGTCGCTCGTTATGTCGACGCGCGCTCGCTGTGGGCCGACGAAGCGGCGCTCGCGCTCAACCTCTGGAAGCGCGGTGCGCTCGCGCTCGCCGCGCCGCTCGACTACGGACAGGCGGCGCCGCCCGGGTTCCTGTGGCTCGAGCGCGCGCTGCTCGTCGCGCTCGGCCCCGGCGAGCTCGTGCTGCGCGCGCTGCCGCTCGCCGCGTCGCTCGCGGCGATCCCCGCCTTCGCGGCGCTCGCGCGCCGCGCGCTCGCGCCGCGCGACGCGCGCATCGCGCTCTTCCTGTTCGCCACCTGCGAGCCGCTCGTCTTCTACGCGAGCGAGCTCAAGCCGTATGCGCTCGACGTGCTGGTCGGCATCGCGCTGCTCGCGCTCTCGCTCGACGCGCTGCGCGCGCGGGCGCGCGGCGCGCCGCTCCCGGTCGCGCGGCTCGCGGTCGCGGGCGCGGTCGCGCCGTGGCTCTCGCTCCCCGCCGTGTTCGCGCTCGGCGCGCTCGCGATCGGCCTCGCGATCGGATCGCTCCGCGCGCGCGCGCCGCGCGCGCTCCCGAGGCTCGCGGGCGTCGGGCTCGCGTGGGCTGCGAGCTTCGCCGCGCTCTGGGCCGTCCAGCTCGGCGCGGCGCGGCGCGACCCCTATCTCGTCTCGTTCTGGGCGGGCGCGTACCCGCCGTTCCCCGTCTCGTCGGCGGACGACGTCGCGTGGTACGCGCGCACCGCGCTCGGCTTCTTCGCGGATCCGGTCGGCCTGCCGCCCGCGGCCGTCGCGCTCGCGTTCGCCGCGCTCGGCGCGGCGCGCCTCGCGCGCGCCCGCCCGCGCGCCGCGCTCGTCCTCGTCGGGCCCGGGCTCGTCGCGCTCGCCGCGTCGATCGGCGGGCTCTATCCGCTGCGCACCTGGCCGCCCCTCGCCCTCGGCGCCGCGACGGGGCCCTTCGCCGGGCGGCTCTGGCTGTTCGCCGTGCCTCCCGCGCTGCTGCTCGTCGCGAGTGGCGTCGGCGCGCTGCGCGCGGGTGGCGCGCTCGCGCGTCGGTCCGCGCCCCCGGATGCCGCGGACGCGTCGCGCGCCGCGCGCGCAGTGTCCGCCGCGGACGCGCTCTCCGAGATCGCCGTCGCGCTCGGGCTCGTCGCCGTCTGCGCGGCCTCCGTCGTCCAGCTCTTCCGCAACGTCGCGCACCCCCCCGTCGTGCAGGAGCTCGCGCCGGTCGCGCGCGCGATCGGGGAGCGCGCCGAGCGGGGCGACGCGGCGTGGGTGCAGCGCGGGAGCGAGCTCGTGTTCGAGTACTACGCGCGGCGGCTCGCGCTGCCCGTCGCAGCGCGCAGTGCGGGCGCGCGCGACGCCGACGAGCTCGCCGCGCTCGAGGCGCGGGCCGCTGCGCTCGCGCCCGGCGCGCGCGTCTGGCTCGTCGCGCTCGACCACCCGGCCTGGAATGCGGGCGCGGAGCGTGCGGCACTCGAGCGCGTGCTCGCGTCGCGGGCGCGCGAGCGCGCGCGGATCGCGGCGCCGAACGCCCTGGCCGTGCTCTACGAGGTCGCGCCCGTCGCAGGCGAGGCGGGCGGCGGTGTCGCGGGCGCGCCCGTCTCGCCGCCGCGCACGCGCGCGAGCTCGGCCTCGGACACGCGGTAGAGCAGGATGGCGTGGCCGACCTCCGCGTCCGGCTCGCGCTCGCGGAGCACGCGGCACAGGCGCGCGAGGCGGAGCTCCGCATAGCGTTGCCACGCCGCGCGCGCGCCCGGGTCGACCGCGAGCGCGAGGCGGAGCGCGGCGAGCTCGGCCTCGTGCGAGCCCGCCGCCTCGAAGAGCGGCGCGAAGCGCGCGGCGAGCGCGGCGTGCTCGCGCTCCTCGTCGGGCGTGCCCGCGCGCGACGGCGTCGACCACGCCTGCTGCAGCATGGTCGCGCTGATCGCGTAGAGGCCGGGCTCGAGCGTCGTCGCGACGTCGACGCGGTCCCACTGCGCGCGCCGGCTCGGCCAGTCGAAGAAGCCCGGCAGCCGGCGCACGCCGAGGCCCGCGAGGCTCGCGTGGAAGAGCGGGTCGGCGGTGCCGAAGTACGAGAGGTAGACGGGCTCGCGCGGCGCGCCGGGCGGGTTCGCCGCATCGCGCAGCGCGTCGCCGAGTGCGTCGAGCTCCTGGCCCCAGTCGAGCGAGCTGTCGACGAACACGCGGTAGGCGCGCTCGGGCGGGAGCAGCGCGTTGAAGTAGGCGAGGTAGTGGGGCCAGGCGCCGAGCGACGCGGACGCGAAGGCGACGACGCCGAGTGCGACGGCTGCTGCGCCCGCGGCGCCGCGCGCGATGCGCGCGGCGCCGCCCGCGAGCACGAACGCGACGGGGTAGAGCGGCAGCGCGTGGCGAAGCCCGAGGTTGATGTCGCTCGTGACGACGAGCGCGCCGTGCACGACGGCGACGACGCCGAGCGGGAGCAGGCCGGTGAGCGCGCCGGCGCCGGCGCGGTGCGCGTCGCCCGGCGGCGCGCTCGCGTCCGCCGCCGTGCGCGCCGCGTTCGTCGTGAGCGCGCGCCGGCGCGCGCGCAGCGCGGACGCGACTGCGCCGCCCGCCGAGAGCGCGAGCAGCGCGAAGAGCGAGAGCGGTGTCTTGGTCGCGATCGCCGTCGGGAAGAAGAGCGGGTCGCCGCCCGTGTGCACCTCGCCGGCGAAGAAGCTCCGGCGCTCCTCGGCCTGGCGCCAGACGAACGCGGCCGAGAACAGGTACGCCTCGGGGAGGAGTCGCGCCGCGCGCGCCGCGTCGATCGCGCGCAGCACGCTGCCGTCGCGCTCGCGCGTCCACGCCCACTGGTGGTCCATCGTCGCGCGCCCCGCGCGACCCTCCGGAACGGCGTCGAAGCGCATCCCGTAGGCGCCCCAGATCACGGCGACCGCGATCGCGCCCTCGATCGCGACGACGCCCGCGAGCGCGGCGGCGCGCGCGAGCGGCCGCGCGAGCGTCGCTCTGCCGATCGCGAGCGGAGCGGGCGCGGCGGCGCGGGCGACGACGAGCAGGGCGAGCATCGGGAGCGCGCCGAGCGCGGACAGCTTCGTGAGCGCGAGCGCGCCGAGCGCTCCGCCCGCGAGCGCGATGCGCGCCGGCGTCGGCCGCAGGAGCGAGCGCCACGCCGCGCCGACGGCCCCGAGCAGAGCGAGCGTGAAGACGAGGTCCGACGTCGCGAGGCGCGCGTGCGCGAGCACGTTGGGCGACAGCGCGCAGAGCGCGCACGACACGAGGCCGCCGAGCGCGCCGAAGCAGCGCTGCGACCACGCGAACACGAGCAGGCAGAGTGCCGCGCCGAGCGCGAAGGCCGGAAGGCGCGCGCGGCCCAGCAGCTCGGCCGGGTCGTTGCCGACCTCGTAGAAGAGGACGTGCGCCAGGAAGACCGTGAGCTCGTGGAAGTCGCGCACGCGCTGGTGCTCGACGATCGCATCGGGGTTCGGCACGCGGAAGCGATCGGGGGCGAGCGCGATCGGCAGGCCGAACAGCACCTCGGCGAGCCAGCCGTTGCCGGAGTGGAGTCGCGCGTCGCCCGTTCGCACCTTGACCGCGCCGGCGACGATGTGGAACCCCTCGTCGAAGGTCGCCGACGAACGCGCCGCGCTCGTCGCCGCGAGGCCCACGTGCACGCACGCGAGCGCGACCGCGAGCAGCGGCGCGGCGCGGCGGAGCAGCGAGCGGCGATCGGCGGGCGCGGAGACGTGCATCGCGTGGAGCCGGCGTGGCGGGAAGCGGGCAGCGCGCACCGCCGCGACGCCGCTCCGTGCGACGCGGCGCGAGTATACGGACGGGCGCCGCGCTGCGGCATCGCGGATGTGCGCGGCGTTGCGGGACCGCACGCGGCGCCGCGCATCGCGCGGGGCCCCGCCCGGCCGCCGCGCGACGCGCCGCCGACGCGCGTTCGCGGCGCGGCGCTGCTCTAGACTGCGCGCCGCGTGGGTGCCTCGAACGCGACGACGGGCGACGGGGGGTGCGGCGGGCTCGGCGCGCGCGCGGCGGGTGCGCTCGTGCCGTTCGCGCTGTGGGCCGCGGCGATCGCCGTCGTGAGCGCCGCGGCGCCATACCGGCCGGCGCTCGACGACCCGGAGCTGCTCCACCTGGCGCGCAGCCTGGCCGAGCACCACGCGCTCGCGACGGACGGGCCGTTCCTGCGCGTGCCGCTGTGGCAGCTCTTGCTAGGCGCGGGCTTCGCCGTGGCGCCGGAGCGCGCCGCGGTGCTGGGCCTCCAGGCGGCGTGCGTCGCGCTCGCGTTCGCGTCGGCGAACGCGCGGCGCCGCGCGTCGTGGCCGCGCGCCGACGAGGCGCCGGGTGTGCGCGCGCGCATCGCGGTGTTCGGCGCGCTCGCCCTGTCCCCGCAGCTCGTGCTGTACGCGCGGCACACGCCGACCGAGATCGCCCTCGGCGCGCTCGCGCTCGCGGCGGCGGCGCTCGCCCCGCGCGCGGAGCCCGTGCTCGCGTCGCGCGACACGTCCGCGCCGGACGCCGCGCGCGCGTCGCGCGCCGCGCGCTCGCTGGCGCCGCGCTTCCTCGCGCTCGGCGCCGTGGTGGGCGCCGCCGCGATGACGAAGGCCGCGGGCGCCGCGCTGGCGATTCCCGCGGCGGTCTGGGCGCTGCGCGCGCGCGGCGCCGAGCGCTTCGCAGCGCGCGTCGCCGCGCCGCTCGCCGCGGGCGCGCTCGCCGTCGTCGTTCCGCTCGCGGCGCTCGCGCTCGCGCAGCGCGGGGCACCGCTCGACGACACGTCGGCCTTCAACCTCGGCGCGCTCGACGTCGACGCGTGGCTCGCGGCGGGCGCGCCGCCCGCGCGCAGCGCCGCGGCCCTCGAGAGCTTCCGCGCGATCCTGCTCGCCGACCCGCTCGGCTATCTCGGCGGCGCGCTCGAGCGCGCGGTCGAGTGGCTGCTGCTGCCGAGCAGCCTCGAGCTGCGCTTGTGGATTCCCGAGTACCCGGCGCTCGTCGTCGAGGTGCTCGACGTCGCCGCGTTCTTCGGGATCGCGACGCTCGCGGTGCTCGGCACGACGCGCGCGAGCGCGCCGGAGTGGATCCTGCCGCTCGCGCTCTGGCTCGCGTGCGCGTTCCCGCAGAAGACGCCGCACACGCCGAAGGTGACGGTCGCCATCGCGCTCGCACCGCTCGCCGCTCGCGGGCTCGCGTCGCTCGGGCGGAGCGCGCGCACCGCCGCCGGGCGCGCGCGATGAGCGCGAACGAGCGCGACGCCACCGCGCCGTCGGCGTCGCCCGCGCGCGATCGCGGACTCGTCGCGCTTGCGCGCGATCGCGGACTCGTCGCGCTGGTACTCGTCGCGCTGCTGCTCGTCGCGACGACGCAGCTCGCGGCCATCGACCTGTGGTGGCAGCTGCGGGCGGGCCGGTGGATCGCCGAGCACGGCCTGCCGACGGTCGACCCGTTCAGCTTCGGCTTTCCGGGGCGGCCGTGGATCGAGCAGCGATGGCTCTTCTTCACCGCGGCGCACGCGCTCGCGAGCCGCTTCGGCCTGAACGCGCTGATCGTCGCGAAGCTCGTCGTGCTCGCGCTGTGCTTCGCGGGTCTCGACCGCGCGATGCGGCCCGCGCGGGCGTGGGCGCGCGCCGCGGGCCTGGCCGTCGCCGTGCTGCTGCTGCACTCGCGCCTGCGCTTCCGCCCCGAGCTCGCCACGTACGCCGGCGTGATCGCGATGCTCGTGGCCTTCGAGGCGCACCGCGCGCGCGCGCGCGCGGCGGAGGCGCTGGGTGTGGTGGAGGGCGAGGCGCGCGCGTTCGGTGCGAGCGCGCGCGCGCTCGCATGGCTGCCGCTCGTGCAGGTCGTGTGGAGCAACGCGCACACGCTGTGGATCGTCGGGCCGGCGCTCGCGTGGGCGGCGTGGGGGGCGGAGGCGCTCGCCGCGCGCGCGCCGCGCGCGGCGGACCGGCTCGGCCTCGAGCCCGCGCTGTCGCGGCGCGCGCGGCGCGAGCTCGCGCTCGCCGCCGGCGCGGTGACGCTCGCCGCGTTCGTCACTCCCTATCTCTTCATGGGCTACGTCTATCCGACCACGATCGTCGAGCAGATCGGCGTCGGGTCGAAGCTGCGCGAGGCGATCGTCGAGCTGCGCAGCCCGTTCGCGTTCCGCGCCGACGCGGTCTACTTCGGGACGTACGTCGGTGCGCTCGCCGTGTCGCTCGCCGGGTGGCTGCTTCCCGGACGCGCGCCGCTCTTCCGGGTCGTCGCGTGGGCGGGCTTCGTCGGCTTCTCGCTCCTGTCGTCGCGCAACACCGCGCTGCTCGGCCCGGTCGCGGGCTGGGCGCTCGCGCGCCAGCTCGCCGACGCCGAGGCGAGCGGCATGCGCGGGCTGTCCGCGTTGCGCGCCGCCTCGCGCGCGCTCGCGCTCGCGATCGCGGTCGGCCTCGGGGCGGCGGCGGCGACGGATGCACTCTGGCGCCCGCGCGGCTGGCACCAGCGCTTCGGCTTCGGCGTGCGCCAGGAGATCTTCCCGATCGAGGCGATGGCGTTCGCGGCCGAGCACGGCCTGCCGCGCCCCGTGTTCTCGAGCCTCTCCGACGCGAGCTACCTGATCCACGAGGGCGGCGAGGGCAGCGTCTACCTCGACGGGCGCCTCGAGGTGTACGGCGTCGACATCGTGCTCGAGAACACGCGCCAGCTCGGCGAGCGCGGCGCCATGCTGCGCATCGTCGACGCGCTCGGCCTCGACACCGCGCTGCTCGAGTTCCCGCTCATGGCGCAGGCGATCCGCGACTTCGAGGCGCGGCCCGACTGGGTGCCCGTCTACTACGACCGCGCGCACGCGCTCTACCTGCGGCGCACGCCGGCGACCGCGCCGCTCGCCGACGCGCTCGCCCTCGACTGGAACGCCGCTGCGCGCCCGCGCGCCGCGATCCCGCGCGCGCTCGACCCGCCCGACTGGCTCGACGGCCTCGCGCCGCGCATGGCGGACGCGACGGACGCGAGCGGGCGCGCCGCGCTGCTCGCCCACGTCGGCGCGCGCGATGCGGCCGCGCGCGCGAGCGAGGAGGTGCTCGCGCTGCGCCCCGACGACCTGCCCGCGCGCGTCTTCCTCGGCGCGCTCGCCGAGGCGCGCGGCGACGACGCGACGGCGCGCGCGCACTTCGCGCGGGTGGCGGAGCGCGACCTCGCGCGCGACGACGTCGTCGAGGTGCGGCTGCAGGTGGCGGCGAGCGAGGGCGCGCGCGAGCTGCGCGTCGCGCTCGCGCGCGACGCGCTCGCGCGCGGCAATCGCTCCGGCGCCGTGCTCGCCGCGATCACCGACGGCGCCTTCGACGTCGCGCACCCCGACGAGGCGGCGCGCTTCCTCGCGGAGCAGATCCGCGACGAGGAGGCGCGCGGCGCCGGTGCCGCGTCGCTCGCGCCGCTGCACGCGGCGAGCGGGCTCGTCGCGCAGCGGAGCGGCCGCTTCCGCGACGCGGCGTACTACTACGAGCGGTCGCTCGCGCTCGACGCCGCGCAGCCGAAGCTCTGGCGCGCGCTCGTCGCGTGCTACGAGCGCGCGGGCCTCGCGGATGCGGCGCGCGCGGCCGCGCAGCGCGCGCGCGACGCCGGGGTCGCGACGGACGGGCGTTGAGCGCGCGTCACCCGGCGGCGCCGTCGCCCGCGTCGCCGCCGTCGCCGGGCTCGTCTTCGAGCGGCGGCAGCAGGTCCGCGAGCGGCACGACGAGCAGTGTCGGGTCGAGGATCTTCGGCAGCGACTCGCGCCGCACGAACAGCACCGCCTGCGGGCCGACGACGAGCGCCGCATAGTCGCGCCGGAAGCTCGGGTGGTCGCGCAGCCCGCGCGAGCCGAAGTCGATCAGGTCGGGGCGCACGACGTCGAGCACGTAGTCCCAGTCCCACTTCGAGTGGCCGGGGATGAAGCGATCGACCTCGAGGTGGGCGATGTGGCGATCGGCGCGGCCGAGCACGTCGACGCTCGGTCGCTCGGCGAAGTACGGCCCGATGCCCGCCCAGTGCGCGGCGACGAGCGTGTCGCCGCGCGTTGCGCGCTGCAGGAAGCGCGCGCGCTCGAAGTTGCCCTGGTTCTCGGCGTGGAAGAGCGTCGGCGCCGACGGCGTCGTCCACTCGTGCATCGCGGCGGGCGGGCCACCGGCCGCGAACGCGAGGACGGGCGCGGCGACGGCGAACGCCGCGCGCACGGCGGCGGGAGCGCGCGCGGCGGCGCGGAACGCGCCCGCCGCGGCGAGTACGGCCACGGCCGGGAGCACCTGCACGAGGTAGCGGCTGCCGTAGTCGCGCACCCAGTCGCCGCCGACCTGGACGTGATAGGCGGTCGCGAGCGCGACGAACGCGGCGAGCAGCACGGCTTCGGGATGCGCGCGCGCGTGCGTGTGCGCGGTGGCCGGTGCGCCCGGCGGTGCGGGCTCGCGCACCGCGCTCCACACGGCCCACGCGGCGAGCGCGAGCGCGGGCAGCCAGCGCCACCCGAAGGCGAGGAGCTGATCGACTCCGCTCGCCAGCACCTTCGCGAGCGGGGAGCCCGTCGCCTTCAGGTAGTAGGTGTTCGGGAGCGGGTCGCCGTAGTAGGCGAGGCCGAACGCGACGAGCGCGATCCAGAGCGCGGCGATCGCGGCGAGCGTCGGTGCGGCGGCGCGCCCGCGCGCGCCCGGCGCCGCCGTCCACGCGGCGACGGCCGCCGCGGCGAGCGCGAAGAGCGTCGCGTCGGGGCGCACGAGCACGGCGGCGGCGAGGGCGCCGACGGCGATCGCTCCGAGCCTGCGCGCGCGCGCGAACGACGCGGCGGCGACGAACAGGCAGGTGGCGACGAAGATCGTGTCGGCGCCCTGCAGCGCGAAGATCTGGTGCGGTGCGCAGACGAGGAGGGCGAGCGCGGCGCCGACGCCCGCCCATTCCTCTCCGCCGCGCGCGCGCGGCGAGGTCTCGCTCGCCGCCGCGTCGCGCGGGCCGGACGCGCGGCGCGCGAGGTCGGTCGCGCGGCGCGCGGCGAGCGCGCTCGTCGCGACGAGCGCGGCGAGCGCGAGCAGCTGGATCCAGAGCGACGCCGTCTCGGGGCGCGCGCCGAGCGCGTGGACGCCCGCCATCGCGAGCGTGAGGCCGAGGTTCGTGTAGCCCTGCACCGCCTCGCCGCCCGGGTTCCACACGAGCCCGTCGCCCGCGGCGAGGTTGCGCGCGTAGCGCATCGAGATCATGGCGTCGTCCCAGAGCACGAAGACGCGCGCGCCGCTCGCGCGGTCGACGAGCCCCGTGCGCGCCACGTAGTGCGCACCGATCGCGACCTGCGCGAGCAGCACGGCCGCGAGCGCGAGCGACGCCGCGCGCGCGCCTTCCCCGCGGTGCGCGGTCATCCCGTGTGCGCCGGTGCGGCGCGCCGGCGCCACGCCGCAGCGGCGCCGACGCCGCCGAGCATCGCGAGCAGCACGGCGCTCACGACCGCGAAGCGCACGATGTCGTCGGCGAAGAGCGGCGGCGCGGCGAGCACGAGGATCGCTCCCGTGAACGCGGTGAGGACGAAGAGCGCGCGCTCGTCGTCGCGGAAGACGAGCGCGAGCAGGCCGAGCGCCATGAAGTAGTAGTGCGAGAGGTAGAGCGCGGCGAACGAGAGCGGGAAGCCGAGGTAGAAGGCCTGCTCGAACGGCAGGCGCCGCGCGAGCACGACCGCGCCGCCGAGCACCGCGAGCACGAGCGCCGCGCGCGCCGGCCAGCGGCGCGCGACGTGGTCGGCCACGACTTCCTCCCAGTCGCGCGCGTCGCCCGCAACGCGCAGCTGCAGCATCGCCTCCTCGCCGTGCTCGTCCGACGGCAGCAGGATCGACTCGACGCCGACGCCGTTCAGTCCGAACGCCTTCTCCTGGGTCGCGATGCGGTGGAGGAAGAGCGACCAGGTGTTCGTCCCCGGCGGCGACGGGTTCAGCGCGCACACGGCGGCGATCGCGACGGCGGTCGCGGCGAACGACGCGTACAGGCGGCGGTGCGCGCGCAGGGCGGCGCGGCGCGCCGCGCCGCCCGGACGCAGCAGGTCGTGCGCCACCAGCGCGACCGCGAAGAAGACGGGGAAGATGCGGAAGTGCGCGGCGGTGGCGAGCGCGGCCCCCGCGATCGCGTAGCGGCGCGAGGCGAGCGCGAGCCAGGCGGCGACCAGGCAGAGCGCGAAGTCGTAGCGGAGGTAGCTGCCGCCGATGAAGCCGAAGTCGTTGAACGGGTTGGCGTACCAGAGCGCGGCGAAGGGCAGGGCGGCGTCCGCCCCGAAGCGCCACAGCACGAGCGCGAGCATCGCGAGCACGAGCGCGATGTCGACGTGGCGCAGGATCTCGAGGAAGGCGTAGGTCGACAGCCAGGGCTGGTTCGAGATGCGGCCGAAGAGCGTCGACGTGAGCGGTGTGCCGTTGTAGCCGTGGTCCTTCAGGATGGCGGAGCGGTGCCAGGACTCGACGCTCGGGAAGGCGTCGCGGAGCAGCGCGACGTCGGCGCGGAAGGCCTCCCAGCGCGCGTCCGTGAAGCGTTCGCGGATGCGCGCGCCCTCGCGCACGACGTCGGCGCGCGTGCGGTCGACGCGGTTCGTCGACAGGTTGCGGATGCGGTCGCGCGGGACGAAGTGCGCGGGGTCGTCCGCGTGGTCGGCGAGCACGATGCCCTCGTAGAGGTCGTCGTGGCCGAGCTCGCGGAAGTACTTGGTCCCGATGAAGTAGTGGAGGAACTCGTGGAGGTGGACGGTCGGCCGCGCGAGCACGGGCGTCGGGTCGTCGCCCCGCCGCTCGACGACGCGAAGGTGGCCGACGAACGTCAGCAGAACGGCGACCGCGAGCGCTGCGTGACGCATCGGCGCGTCGAGCCGGGCCTTCCATCCTTGGACGAGGGCGAGGACTGCCAATCCCGCGAGGATCAGCGCAAGCGAGATGCTCGTGTGGCCCATGGGCGCGCAACGGTATCACGCTCGCGTTGCGCGAACGCGGCGCGCGCGCGCGCGGTGCGACGTGAAATCGTCGCCGACGAACCGCGAAAAGCGGCGTCAATCCGCGGGCTTTCCAGCTTGACAGCCGAGAGATCGCCGCCGCATAGTCCCGGAGCACCGGATGGCGCGGCCGGCTTCGCCGTGCGCGAATCGTCGATGCGTCCGTGCGCCCGTACGCCTCGGAATTCCTTCGGCAAGTCAGTAGGTGTCATGCACGTGTTGTTCGCGCCGCCGTCGGTCCAGCTCGGAGCCCCGTCCTCGTTCGCGATCACCTGTGCACTGCTCGCCGCCGGCGCGTTCGCGTTCGCGCGGTCGAGCGGCGCAGTGCGCGCGCGGCGACGGCTTCGCATCGCGCTCCCGATCGCGCTCGCGGTGTCGATCGCACTCGTCGGTGCGACGCGCGCGCGCGCGCAGGGCGAAGGCGAGGGCGACGGCGAAGGTCAGCCGCAGGCCGACCCCGCGGCCGAAGTGATCAAGATCAAGGGCCAGCGCACGGACGTCCAGAAGCAGGACCAGCAGATCGCGATCACGTCGTTCGGCCAGGAGCAGCTCGACCAGCTCGGCGTGTCGGACGTCGCGTCGCTGCAGCAGAACGTGCCGTCGCTGCACATCGGGCAGTCGGGCACGCAGGCGGTCGTCACGCTGCGCGGCGTCGGCATCAACAACCTGTCGCTCACGGGCTCGCAGGGCGTGCTCGTCCACCAGGACGGCATCGCGCTCGGCCGGCCGACGGCCGTGCTCGGCGCGTTCTACGACATCGAGGCCGTGAACGCGCTGCGCGGTCCGCAGGGCACGCAGGGCGGCATCAACTCGACGGGCGGCTGGATCGAGATCAACTCGATCAAGCCGAGCGAGGAGTTCCAGGCCGAGGCGGACTACCAGATCGGCTCGTACAACGAGCACATCGTGCGCGGCTTCATCAACTCGCCGATCGTCGACGAGATGCTGATGGTGCGCGTGACGGGCCGGTACGAGCGCCACCAGGGCTACCAGCGCGGCATCGGTCGCAAGGCCGTCGGCCACAGGCAGGAGACGCTCTTCTGGGACGACGACGACGCCTGGGACAACGCGAACAACCTGCTCGCGCGCGTCCAGGCGCGCGGCCTGCTCGGCAACTTCGAGTACCACCTGACCGGGCAGCACGCGTTCCGCAAGGGCAACGGCCCCGCGCAGCACCTGCTCACCGAGCCCGGCACGCTCGCGCAGACGGGCTCGAACGTGGGCCTCGGCCCCGCGCCGGACGATCCGAACACGCCCGGTATCGACGAGCGGCTGAGCGGCCTGCCCGACGACCCGAGCACGCCGATCGACGAGAGCCTGAACTACGTGCGCACGGGGCTGTGGAACCGCTTCCCGCGCACGTCGACCGACCCGCGCGCGACGTACCGCGACTTCCCCGGCGGCCAGGACATCGAGCAGTGGTTCGCGCGCGCGTTCTTCGCGTACGACATCGACACGTCGCCGCTCGGCCCGGTCCGCGCCGAGCTGCTCTGGGCGTTCAACCGCACGCGCGTCGACGTCGACTTCGACTCCGACCTGACGGATGCCGACGCGATCAGCGTGTTCACGAACGCGCTCTCCGACCAGTACTCGGCCGAGTTCAAGCTGCGCTCGCGCGACCAGAGCCCGCTCAACTGGATGATCGGGGCGATCTGGTGGCAGGAGAAGACGGACACCGAGGCGTTCGTCGACCTGAGCGGCGGCAACTCGGCGACCGACTTCGGCATCCTCAACGGCATCGAGACCGATCACCTCTCGGGCTTCGCCGAGACCACCTACGACCTCACCGAGGCGTTCAAGCTCGGCGCCGGCGTGCGCTGGAGCGAGGACACGAAGGATCTCGCCGCGACGCGCCAGAACGTGAACCTGAGCGTCGATCCGAACTCGGGCGGCTCGCTGCCGCCGACGCTCGAGTTCCTCCCGACGATCCGGCTCGAGGAGCCGTTCCAGGCGGTCACGTACAAGGCCTTCGGCCGCTGGCAGCTGACCGACCAGAGCAGCCTCTCGCTCAGCTACACGACGGGGTTCAAGCCCGGCGGCTTCCCGCTCGGCCAGGACTGCGCGCTGAGCGGCGCGGGCAACACGGGCAGCACCGACAAGTGCGCCTCGTACGGGGCGGAGAAGGTCCGCCAGGTCGAGCTCACGTCGAAGAACTACTTCTTCGACCAGCGCATGATGCTCAACACGACGCTCTTCTGGACGGACTACGACCCGTTCCAGGTGTGCTTCGTGCTCGGCATCGACTTCAAGTGCGAGGACAACGGCGACGCGCTCGTGCGCGGCTTCGAGATCGAGTGGCAGGTGTTCCCGACGCCGGAGCTCTCGCTGATCGGCAACTTCAACCTGCTCGACGCGAAGATCGACAACTTCCGCCTCGCCGACCCCGGCGAGCCCAACCAGATCCCGGGCACGACGATCGACAACCCGAAGGCCGGCGTGCAGCAGGATCTCTCGGGCAATCCGCTCCCGCGCTCGCCGAAGTACAACCTCAACTTCGTGCTGCGTTACGAGATCGACACGACGACGCTCGGGCTCCCCGCCTGGGGCAAGGTCGCGCCGCAGGTGCAGTACACGTACCAGAGCCGCACGACGTTCCGGGAGTGGGACACGCCGCAGTACGACCAGCGGCGCACGCACCACGTGAACCTGCGCATCAGCTGGATCAGCCAGGACACGCGGTGGAGGGCGGAGGCCTTCATCGACAACATCACCGATCTCGACAAGCGCACGTTCGTGAGCTTCGGCGTGCAGGGATCGGTGCAGGCGCAGTACGCGCCGCCGCGTCGCGCCGGCATCAAGCTCGGCTACAGCTTCTAGCGCCGCGCGCCGCGCGCCGCGCGCCCCGCACCCGGCCCGCGCTCCGGGGGCAGGCTGCGCGCAGAGGTGGCGCAGGTCGCTCCATTTTCCGGCCTTCCCGCTCGCGCCTCGAGGGGGAAGTGGCGTAGGATGCGCCGCTTCCGGGCGAAGCGGGGCTCGCATGAACTCGACCTTCGCACGCGTGCTGCTCTTCCGGCACCTGGCGATCTGCGCCAGCGCGCTGATGGCGTACCTGCTGCGCCAGGAGCTGCGGGTCGGCTTCGCGGTGCTCGCGGTCGTCGCCGGCAGCGCGGTCCTCAACTTCGGCCTCTACCTGATGCGCGTGTCCGAGCGCGCCGAGCCGGTCGCGATGCGCGCCTCGCCGCTGATCGGCGTGGGCGCGTGGACGGCGCTCATCGGCGTGACCCACGGCGTCGCATCGCCCTTCGTCGCGGGGCTGTGGCTCGAGGTGATGCTCGCCGGGATGGTGTTCCAGCCGCTCTCGATCCTCCTCGTCACGGGAGCGACGGGCGCGGCGCTCGTCGCCCAGCAGCTCGTGCTCGGCCTGCACGGCGCCGTTCCGATGCTCGCGCTCGAGCTCGGCTTCCTCGGTGGCATGGGCGGCATCACGTACGCCTATCAACGGCGCGCGCAGCGGCGCGAGCACGAGCTCGAGAGCCAGCGCGAGACGCTCGGCAAGCGGCTCGGGGCGCTCGAGGGTGCGCTCGAGGACGAGCGCGCGCTCGGTCGCCTCGGCGAGAGCGTCGGGCGGCTCGCGCACGGCCTCAAGAACACCGTGCACAGCCTGCGCGGCTTCGTCGCGCTCATCGAGCCGAACGTGCACGAGCGCAGCCGCGCCGCGCTCGACGGCCTGCGGGCCGCGATCGACGACCTCGAGGAGCTCGCGCGCCTCACGCTCGAGGAGCGCGCGGCGGCCGGCGGGCTCGAGCGCGCGCGCGCGCGCTCGGGGCCGAACGCCGTGGTCGCGCGCTGCATCGCGGAGGTGCGCGCGACGCACCCCGACGTGAAGTGGACGCTCGACGTGCCGGCCGGCCTCCCCGACCTCGCCATCGGCGACGACGAGCTCGAGGAGGTGCTGCTCATCCTGCTGCGCAACGCGATCGAGGCGATGCGCGGGAGCGGCGCCGCCGAGCTCGCCGCGCACGCGCGCCGCGAGAGCCTGACGCTGCGCGTCTCCGACGACGGCCCGGGCGTCCCGGGCGACGACCTCGAGCGCATCTTCCGCGCCGGCTACACGACGAAGCCCGAGGGCAGCGGCTACGGCCTCTTCCTCGCGCGGCGCATCGCGGTCGAGCACGGCGGCGCGCTCGGGCTCGGCCCGCGCCGCGAGCGGGGCGCGGTGTTCGACGTGACGCTGCCCGTGCGCGGCGCCGCCGCGGACGGCGCCGCGGCGATCGCGGGCGCTGCCGCGGCGCGTGCGGAAGACGGGAACCGGGAGGCACCGCGATGAGCCGCATCCTGATCGTCGACGACGAGCGCTCGGCGCGCGAGTACCTGCGCGTGCTGCTCGACCAGGAGGGCTACGCGAACGCGACCGCCGCGAACGGCGTGCAGGCCATCGTCGAGCTCGAGGCGGGCGGCTTCGATCTCGTCGTGACCGACCTCCACATGCCCGAGATGGGCGGCGCCGACCTGCTCGCGCACGTCCGGCAGCGCTGGCCGAGCCTGCCCGTGATCGTGCTGACCGCCGCGTCCGACATCGCCGAGATCGTCGACCTCGTGCGGCAGGGCGCGACCAACTACCTCGTGAAGCCCGCGGCGCCGAACACCGTGCTCACGGCGATCGAGCGCGCGCTCGCGACGCGTCGCGCGCCGCCCGCCGAGGACGAGAAGCTCCAGGACATCGTGGGCGCGAGCAAGGCGATCGTCGAAGTGCGGCACCGCGTGATGCTCGCGGCGCGAAGCGACGTTCCCGTGCTCATCACCGGCGAGACGGGCACGGGGAAGGAGCTCGTCGCGCGCGCCATCCACCGCTGCTCGGGCCTCGCCGCGGGCCCCTTCGTCGCGCACAACTGCGCGGTGTCGCCGCGCGACCTCTTCGAGAGCCAGTTCTTCGGACACAAGAAGGGCGCGTTCACGGGCGCCGACTCCGACCACTCGGGCCTGCTGCGCGACGCGCACGGCGGCGTGCTGTTCCTCGACGAGCTCGAGACGCTCGACCCGATGTTCCAGGCGAAGCTGCTGCGCGTGCTCGACGACGGCGAGGTGCGGCCCGTCGGGAGCAGCCGCACGCACCGCGTGTCGGTGCGCTTCATCGCGGCGACCAACCGCGACGCGCGCGCGATGATCGAGGACGGCGAGCTGCGCGAGGACCTCTACTACCGCCTGCGCGGCTTCGAGATCCGCCTCCCGCGCCTGCGCGACCGCGCGCAGGACGTGCCGCTCCTCGTGCGCCACTTCCTGCCGGCCGGTGCGCCCGAGCCGACGGACGAGGCGCTCGACGCGCTCCAGCAGGCGCCGTGGCCCGGCAACGTACGCGAGCTGATGAACGTCGTGCGCAGCGCGTCCGCGGTCGCGGGCGGCGACGCGCTCGCGCTCGAGCACCTGCCGCCCGGCTACGAGCCGGGCGCCAGCGTGGAGGACGACCGGGACGTCGACGGCGCCGAGGGCGGCGCGCTGCGGATCGCCGAGGGGCTCTCGCTCAAGGAGATCGAGCGACGCGCCATCCTGCACGCGCTCGACCAGTGCGACGGCAACCGCAGCCGCGCGGCGCGGCTGCTCCAGATCGATCGCTCGACGCTGCGCCGCAAGCTCCAGGAGTTCGGGATCGAGGGGAAGTAGCGCGCGCTCGCGCGCGCTCTCTCGGCTCGGCGCGCAGCGCCGATCAGGTCGGGTCGACGGGCGGGCCGAGCCAGGTGTCGCCCGCGCGGTAGCGGGCGCGTCGCTGCTCCATCTCGTGTGCGGACACGTGATCGTCGTCGGCGACGGCGCGGGCGATGGCGCGGGCGATCGCGGCATCCGCATCCGCGCGGCGGCCGACGGCCGCATAGGCGGCCGCGACACCGTCGAGGAGGCGCGCCGTCGGAGCGCCCTCGAGCGCGGGGGCGGCCTCGCGCAGCGCGCGCTCGGGGTCGCGCAGGTCGTCGGCGCGGCTCGTGGCGAGCAGGAACACGAGCTCGGCGCGCACGCGCGGGTCGTCGCTTCCGAGTCGGAGCGCTTCGCTCAGGTGGTGCAGCGCGCGCACGTGGCGCTGCTGGCCCGCATACGCGAGCCCGAGCAGCGCGTTCGAGCGCGCGTCGCTGCCGCCGCGGCGCTCCGCGCGCAGCAGCTCGACCAGCGCGCCGTCGAAGCGCCCGCGCTCGAGCAGCAGCTCGCCGAGCGCGTAGCGGAGCGCGACGTCGTCGGGGGCTTCGGAAGCGCGGTGGTGCGCGAGCGCGATGCGCGCGTCGAGCGCGCGCTTGCGCTCGATGCGCGCGAGGTGGAGCCGTGCGTCCGGGTCGTCGGGCGCGAGCCGCACCGCCTCGCGCATCTCGCGCTCGGCGCCCTCGACGTCGTCGAGCCTCTCGAGCACGACGCCGTACAGCTTGCGGACGTGCGCGACCTCGGGCGCGTCGCGCAGCGATTCCGCGAGCGCGTCGCGCGCGGGCGCGAGCCGGCCGGCCTGGGCGTGCGCGACGGCGCGATCGTAGGCCGCACTCGCGCGGGCGCGCGCCGCGGCGCCGTCGTCGCCGCAGGCCGCGACACTCCACGCGACGGCGGCGAGCAGGGCGAGCGCGACGCCGCGGCGTCGGCGGCCCGGGCGGGATCGGCGCGGACGAGCGATGGGGATCACGGCCTCGCAACGGAGCTGCAGCGCGCGTGCAGCGGGCTCGAAGGGTCGATCGGAGGCGGCGCAGTATATCGGATGGGACGCGGGCGGACGGGTATGCTCGGGCGCCGCGCGACGGACGCGCGCGGTGCCGGGGGGCTTCGTGAGCGAGCGCTCGAGCGAGCGGGGGGAGGAGCGCGTCGCGCCGCGCGCCGCGGCGGTCGCCGCGGGAGTCGCGGTGCTGGTCGTGCTCGGTGCGCTCGCGTACGAGAACGCGCTCGACGCCGGCTTCGTCTACGACGACCTCGTCAACATCACGCAGCGCGCGTCGCTCCACTGGTCGCGCGCGACGCTCGCCGGCTGGGTCGAGGCCGTCGTCGACAGCCCGTCGAAGCGGCCCGTCGCGCTCGCGACCTTCGGTCTGCAGTACCGCTTCGGGCTCGCGGACGCGCGCGCGTTCCACGCGATCAACGTCGCGCTCCACCTCGCGAACGGCCTGCTCGCGTGGGCCTTCGCGTGGCTCGTGTTCGCGCGCGCGCGCACGCTGCGCGGACAGGCGCAGCCGCCGCCGCACGCCGTCGGCGCCGCGGCGTTCGCGGCCGCACTGCTGTTCGTCGTGCACCCCGTCCAGACGCAGGCCGTCACGTACGTCGTGCAGCGCATGAGCTCGCTCGCCGCGACGTTCCACCTGCTCGCGCTGATCGCGTTCGTGCTCGGGCGGCGCAGCGCGAGCTCGGGGCGGCGCGCGACGCTCTACGGCGCGGCGGTCGCCGCGTGGGGCCTCGGTCTCGGATCGAAGGAGACGGCCGCCGTCGCGCCGCTCGCGGCGTGGCTCTACGAGTGGTACTTCGAGCGCGACCTCGACCGCGCCTTCCTGCGACAGAGCGCCGTCGTGCTGCTGTTCGTCGGCGCGCCGACCGCGGTGGCCGCCTACGTGATGCTCGAGATGAGCGGCTACGACCCGTTCTCGAGCTATCCGGACAAGGACTTCACGCCGCTCGAGCGGCTGCTGAGCGAGCCGCGCGTGCTCGTGATGTACGCGAGCCAGATCCTGTGGCCCGCGCCGTCCCGGCTGTCGCTGCTGCACGACATCGCGCCGTCGCGCGGGCTCGCGTCGCCGGCGACGACGCTCCCGGCGCTCGCGGCCGTGCTCGCCGCGCTGGCCGCGATCGCGGCGCTCGCGCGGCGCCACCGCGTCGCGTCGTTCGGGCTCGCGTGGTGGTTCCTGCACCTCGCGATCGAGTCGACGGCACTGCCGCTCGCGCTCGCGATGGAGCATCGCCACTACCTGCCGCTGCTCGGGCCGGCGATCGCGGCGAGCTGGGTCGCGGGATCGCTGCTGCGCGCGCGACCGTCCGTCGCGGCGGCCGCGCTGGCCGCGGTCGCGATCGCGCTCGCCGGCGCGACGCACGCGCGCAACGACGTCTGGCGGACGCCCGAGGGCCTGTGGCGCGACGTCCTCGCGAAGTATCCCGACGAGTTCAGCGCGCACGTCAACCTCGGCTTCGAGCTCTCGGGGCAGGGGCGCTTCGCCGAGGCGCTCGAGGTCTTCGAGCGCGCCGAGCGGCTGCGGCCGGGCGACGCGCGCATCGAGGCGAACATCGGCAATGCGCTCACCGGGCTCGGTCGGAGCGGCGAAGCGGTCGCGCGCTACGAGCGCGCACTCGAGCTCGAGCCCGACAATCCGCTCACGCCGCTCGGGCTCGGACGCGCGCAGCTGCTGGCCGGGCGGGTCGACGAGGCGCGCGCCACGTTCGCGCGCGCGGCCGCCGCGACCGACGCGGCCGAGGCCTGGCTCGCGCTCGGCGACGTCGAGCTCCTGCGCGGCGACGATCGCGCTGCGCGCCGCAGCTACGCGCGCGCGGTGCGCGCCGCTCCGCACGCGGCCGAGCCCGCGCTCAAGCTCGGCATCGTCGCGGCCAAGCGCGGCGAGCACGGGCGCGCGATCGTGGACTTCGAGCGCGCGCGCTCTCTTTCGCCCGCACCGAGCCCCGAGCTCTTCTCCCACCTCGGGCTCGCGTACTGGTCGCGCGCCGAGGCGGCCCGCGACGCGCGCGACGGCGAGCGCGGCGACGCGGGGGACGAGGCGCGCGACGAAGCGCGCGACGAAGCGCGCGCCGTTGCGCTCGCGCGCGCCCACGCGCTCGCGCCCGCGTGGCCGGTGGCGCAGAACAATCTCGCCTGGATGCTCGCCACCGCGCGCGACCCCCGGCTGCGCGACCCGGCGCGCGCGGTCGCGCTCGCCGAGGCCGGGCTGCGCGCGCAGCCGGGCGACCTCGATCTCGGCAGCACGTATGCGACGGCGCTCGCCGCTGCGGGCGACCGCGAGCGCGCGGCCGCCGTCGCCGCCGAGGTCGCGCGCGGCGCGGCGCGCGCGGGGCGCGCCGACCTCGCGGACGCGATGCGCGCGCTCGCGCGCGGCGACGCGGCGGTCCTTCCCGGTGGCGCGAGCGGTGCGCGTGACTGAGCGCGCGCCGGGCTCGCGCGCCCCGGCCGCGCTCGGGCCGCGCGCGGCGTGCGCGCTCGGCGCGCTCGCGATCGTCGCCGTCGTCGCGTTCGCCTACGCGCGCGCGCTCGACGCTCCGTTCACCTACGACGACCAGAACAACATCACGTTGAACCCCGGGATCCGGCTTCGATGGGATGCGTGGTCGAGCGTGAGGGGTCTTCGTCTGTGGAGCCCGACGCCTCGTCCAGTGGCGAACGGGAGCTTTGCGCTGTGCCACGCGGTGTTCGGTCTGGAGTCGTGGGGGTACCGGTTGGTGAACGTGGGGATCCACGTTCTGGCGTCGCTGTGCGTGGTGGGGGTGGTGCGTCGGTGGTCGCGTTCGTTCGACGCGTCGGGTCGACTCGAAGCGGGCTCGTACGCGTGGGCGGGCTGGATCGCGGGTCTCGTGTTCGCATCGCACCCGCTGGCGACGCAGTCGGTGACGTACGTGGTGCAGCGGATGACGAGCCTGTCGACGCTGCTGTACGTGGCGGCGCTGTGGGTGTGGCTGGTGGGGTCGTCGCGGTCGGTGGGGGCGCGGTGGCGCTGGCGTTCGGGCGCGGTGGTGCTGTGGGTGCTGTCGCTCGGCTCGAAGGAGATCGCGGCGACGTGGCCGGTCGTGGTGTGGCTGTGGGAGTGGGGGTACGGGTCGGGGCGGGAGGATCTCCGGGGGTACGTGCGTCGGACGGGCTGGATGTGGGGCGCGGCGGCGGTGCTGTTCGGGGTGCTGTTGTGGGCGTACGGCGGGTTCGACGGTGCGAGCGCGGGGAGCGTGTCGGGAGGGTATGCGCGCAAGCCGTTCACGTGGTGGGAGCGGTGGTGGACGGAGCCTCGGGTGTGGTGGAGGTACGTGGGTCTGTGGGTGTGGCCGTTGCCGTGGCGGCTGAGCGTGATCCACGCGGTGGAGATGTCGTCGGGCCCGTTCGGGACGTGGGGGACGGCGGTGTCGTGGCTGGGCTGGGTGGGTGTGTTGGCGGGGGGCGCGTGGGCGTGGCGTCGTGCGTCGACGCGGTGGCTGGGCTGGGTGATCGGATGGTTCTGGGTGCAGCAGTGGGTGGAGGGGACGGTGCTGCCGCTCGAGCCGATGTACGAGCACCGGACGTATCTGCCGTCGGTGGGTCTGTGTGCGGGGGTGGGGTACGGGGCGGTGCGATTGCGCGGGTGGGCGCAGGCGCGGGGGATGTCGCGCGCGGCGGCGGGCCGCGCACTCGCGCTCGTCGTCGCCTCCGTCGTCGCCGCGCTCGCGCTCGCGACCGCGGCCCGCAACGACGTGTGGCGCGACAACGTCGCGCTCTGGCGGGACACGGCGAGGAAGGCGCCGGGCCGCGCGGTCGCCCACGCGAACCTCGGCGTCGCGCTGCTCGAGGCGGGCGACCTCGCCGGTGCGCGCGCCGCGTTCGAGCGCGCGCTCGCGCTCGAGCCCGAGCACTCCTTCTCGCACCAGAACCTCGGCGCGCTCGACCTCGCGGCGCGCGACCTCGATGCGGCCGAGTCGCACTACCGCGCGGCGCTCGCGGCCGACCCGCGCGATGCGCTCTCGGTCGCCGGGCTCGGCGCGGTCGCGATGGAGCGGGGCCGCGTCGACGAGGCGATCGCGCTCCACGAGCGGTCGCTCGCGATGCGGTCCGATCCGCGCATCCACCGCAACCTCGGCCAGATCCATCTCGTGAGGGGCCGCGCGGACCTCGCGCTGCCGGAGCTGCGTCGCGCGGTCGCGATCGACCCCGCGCAGCCGATCGCGTGGCGGCGCCTCGCGGAGGCCGAGCTCGCCGCGGGAACGCCGCAGGGCGCGGCGCGCGCGTACGCGCGCGCGCTCGACGTCGAGCCCGCACTCGCGCTCGACGTCGAGCTCGCGCGCCGCGTGGCCGCGTCGCTCGCGCGCGCGGGCGCTCGCGACGCGGCGCGCGGCGTGCTCGCGCGCGCGCGGCGGCGGGCGCGCGCTCTCTCGGTCGCGCCGACGCGGCGGCCGCGCATGCGGCGGCCGCCGACGCGCTCCCGCCCGCGAGCGGCAGCGGCCCGTGACGCGCGCGCCCGCCGCGTCCGCGGCGCCCGCCGCGTCCGCCGCGCGCACTGCGCTCGGCGCGTTCGCGCTCGCGGTCGTCGTCGCCGCGCTCTACGCGCCCGTGCGCGAGCACGCGTTCCTCGCCTACGACGACGTGCTCTACGTGACGGAGAGCGACCCCGTGCGAGCGGGGCTCTCGCTCGCGACGCTCCGCTACGCGCTCACCGCGACGGACGCCGGCAACTGGCATCCCGTCACGTGGCTCTCGCACGCGCTCGACGTGTCGCTCTTCGGGCTCGACGCGGGCGCGCACCACGCGACGAGCGTCGCGCTGCACGCGGCGACGTCCGCGCTCCTGTGGCTCGTGCTCGCGGCGGCGACGCGCGCGCCGTGGCGCAGCGGGCTCGCCGCCGCGCTCTTCGCGCTCCACCCGCTGCGCGTCGAGTCGGTGGCCTGGATCGCCGAGCGCAAGGACGTCCTGTGCGGCCTCTTCTGGGTGGCCGCGCTCGGCGCGGAGACCGCCTACGCGCGCCGTCCGGGCGCGACCCGCTACGCGGCCGTCCTCGCGTGCGGCGCGCTCGCGCTCGCGAGCAAGGCGATGGCCGTGACGCTCCCGCTCTCGCTCGCGCTCTTCGACGTGTGGCCGCTCGGGCGCGTGCGCGCGCTGCGCGCGCGCGACGCGGCGCCCGCCGGACCGGACGCGTCGCTCGCGCGCGTCGCGCTCGAGAAGCTTCCGCTCCTCGCGCTCGCCGCGGCCGCGAGCGCGGTCGCGCTCGTCGCGCAGCGCGATGCCGGCGCCGTCGCGTCGCTCGAGGGCTTCCCGCTCGCCGATCGTCTGGCGACCGCCGTCGTCGCGGCCGCGACGTACGCGCGGCGCACGCTCTGGCCGAGCGACCTCGCCGTCTTCCATCCGCACCCGGTCGCGGGCTACGGAGCGCTGCGCGTCGCGCTCGCCGCCGCGGTGCTGGCGGCGCTCGCCCTCGCGGCCGCGCTCGTGTGGCGCCGGCGCGGCCGCGCGGCCTTCGCCTTCGGCGGGCTGTGGTTCGCGGGGACGCTCGTGCCGGTGATCGGGCTCGTGACCGTGGGCGAGCAGGCCATGGCCGACCGCTACACGTACGTGCCCTCGATCGGTCTCGCCGTCGCGATCGCGTGGCTCGCGCCGACGCGCGGGGGGGCGGCGCGCGTCGCCGCCGGCGTCGCGGCGGTCGCGCTCGCGGCGCTCGCGCTCGCGACGCGCGCGGAGCTCGCCCACTGGCGCGACGACGCGACGCTCTTCGCGCGCGCGCTCGAGGTGACGCGCGACAGCCGCGTCGCCCACCTGAACTACGGCAACGCGATCGAGGGACGCGCGCCCGTCGCGGAGCAGATCCGCCACTTCGAGCGGGCCGTCGCGCTCGGGCCGGGCGACGCGCTCGCGCGCTATCACCTCGCGCGCGCCTTCGCACTCGCGGGCGACCTCCCGCGCGCGCGCGCCGAGTACGAGCGCTCGCTCGCGCTCGACCCGTCCGACCCGCGCGCCTGGAACAACTACGGCAACGTGCTCGCCGCGGGCGGCGAGCGCGACCGCGCGCTCGACGCCTATCGGCGCGCGCTCGCGCTCGACCCGTCGCACGCGACGGCGAGCTTCAACCTCGCGATGGCCGCGCTCGAGGACGGCGACCTCGCGGGCGCGCGGGCGCTCGCGCTGCGCTTCGCCGCGGGCGAGCGCGACCGGAGCGCGGACGTCGAGCGCCTCGCGCGCGCGTTCGCCGACCGCGGCGATCTCGCGACCGCCGCCGCGGTCGTCGAGCGCCGCGCGCGCGACGAGGCGCGGGCGGCCGCGCTGCTCGCGGGCTTCGCGTGGGCCGACGCGCGCGAGGCGCAGGCGATCGAGGCGGCCGAGCGCGCGGTCGCGCTCGCTCCCGACGTCGCGGCGTTCGCGAACGACCTCGCGTTCATGCGCGCGACCGCGCGCACGCCCGCGCTGCGCGACGCGGCGCGCGCGCGCGACCTCGCGCTGCGCGCGCTCGCGCTCGATGCGCCTCGCCGCGACCCCGAGGTGCTCGATACACTCGCGGCCGCGCAGGCGGCGGCGGGTGACGTCGCGGGGGCGATCGCGACGGCCGACGAGGCGGCGGCGCTCGCGCGCGCCGAGGGGCGCGAGGCGCTCGCGCGCGCGATCGAGGCGCGAGCGCGACGCCAGGCGGAGGGCGCGGCGACGGTGGAGACGGCGGCCGGGCGGGCGAGCGCCGATGGCATCGGGCGGCCCGACGGCGCGTTCGCGCGCGATCCCCGCGCCGAGGCGCCGCACTCGGGCCCGGCGCCGCGCGCGGGCGAGCCGCAACGCGCGGGTCCGGCCGGGCCGGCGCCGCGGACGGAACGTTAGGTGGCGCGCACTCCGTCGCGACGCACCTCGCGCGGTCGTCCTCCCTCGACGGGCGCGCACCGGTCGGGCGCGACGACCGTCCCGGCAGGCGGCGCGTCCGCCGACGTCACCGCGCCCCTCCGGCTCGACCGCGTGGACGCGGCCGTCGCGCTCGCCCTCGCGGTGGCCGTGCTCGTGGCCTGGGCCAACGCCCTGTCGGCCGGGTTCGTGTACGACGACGTCGGGAGCATCGTCGAGAACCCGCACGTGCAGTGGCCGTCGCTCTCGCTCGACGCGCTGTGGCGCGCGTGGTGGTCGAGCCCGACGCGGCGGGTCGTCGCGAACGCGTCGTTCGGCGTCGACCATCTGCTGTTCGGGCTCGACGCGCGCGCCTTCCACGCGACCAACATCGCCATCCACGCGACGTGCGCGGTGCTCGTGTACGCGCTGCTGCGGCGGCTCGTGCGCGGCGAGGGCGCGCGCGTCGCGGCGGCGGTGGCCGCCGCCGTCTTCGCGGTCCACCCGATCGAGACGCAGGCGGTCACGTACGTCGTCCAGCGCATGGCGAGCCTGGCGACGCTCTTCTGCGTCGTGTCGCTGCTCTGTCACGCGCGCGCGCGCGCCGCGGGCGGGTGGCACGCCGGCTGGCTCGCGGGCGCGGTGCTCGCGTGGCTCGCGGCGGTGGGCTCGAAGGAGAGCGCCGCCGCGTTCCCGGCCGTCGTGTGGCTCTACGAGTGGCTGTTCGTGCGCGGGGCCGACGCGCGCGGGGCCCGCCTCATGGCGGGCGTCGTCGGTGTCGCGGCAGCGGCGATGGTCGCGATGATCGCGGTCACGTACGGCGACCCGTTCCGCGACTATCGCTTCCACGACTTCGGCATCGCCGACCGGCTGTGGAGCCAGGGCCGCGTCGCGTTCGTGTACGCGAGCCTCGTCGCCTGGCCCGCGCCGTCGCGTCTCTCGCTGATCCACGAGCTCGCGCCGTCGCGCGGCCCCTTCGAGCCGTGGACGACGCTCCCGGCGTGGCTCGCGCTCGCCGCGGCGTTCGCGTTCGCGGTGCTCCGCGCGCGCCGCGCGCCGCTCGTCGCGTTCGGCGCGGGGTGGATCGCGCTCGCGCTCGCGATCGAGTCGTCCGTCTTCCCGCTGCGGCTCGTGCACGAGCACCGGCTCTACGCCGCGATGGTCGGCGTCGCGATCCTGCTGGCCGCTGCGCTGCGCCCGCTCGCGGCGCGGCGGCCGCGGCTCGTCGCCGCGGCGGCGCTCCCGCTGCTCGCGGCGCTCGCCGCGGCGACGCACGTGCGCAATCGCGCCTGGCGCGACGACGCGACGCTCTGGGCCGACGTGATCGCGAAGGCGCCCGGCTATGCGGCGGGCTACCAGAGCCTCGGCGCCGTCGTCGCCGAGCGCGGCGACCTCGAGCGGGCGCGCGCCCTCTTCGAGCGCGGCATCGAGGTCGACCCCGACTACGGCGGCAACTACGCCGGGCTCGGGACGCTCGCGGGCCGCTCGGGCGACGCCGAGCGCTCGGTCGCGCTCTTCGAGCGCGCGGTCGCGCTCGACCCGCTCGACCAGTTCGCGTGGATGAACCTCGGCATCGCGCTCGGGCGCGTCGGGCGGCACGCGGATGGCGTCGCCGCGCTCGACCGCTCGCTCGCGATCTTCGAGCGCGCGTCTGCGCTCGCGGCATCGGCGCGCGCGCTCGCGGCCCTCGGCCGTCACGACGAGGCGGCGACGCGCTTCGCGCGCGCGCTCGCGATCGAGCCGCGGCACGCCGCGCTGCGCATCGAGCTCGCGCGCGAGCTCGACGCGGCCGGTCGCCGCGCCGAGGCGCGGCGCGCGCTCGAGGCCGCGCTCGCGACCGAGGCCGCGGCGGGCGCGCGCGGCGAGCTCGCGACGCTCGCCTGGCGGGCGGGCGACGCGGCCGGCGCCGTCGCCCACCTGCGCGCCGCGCTCGCGCTCGACCCGCGCGATGCGATCGCGGCCAACAACCTCGCGTGGATGCTCGCGACCGCGGCCGACCCGGCCGTGCGCGACGGCGAGCAGGCCGCGCACTGGCTCGCGGTCGCGGAGGAGGCGGCCGCGGCGAGCGCGGAGAGCGCGGCGACGCCCGCGTCGGCCGCGGGCCGCGAGGCCGAGGCGCTCGACGCGCGCGCCGTCGTCGCGGCCGCGCGCGGTCGCTTCGACGAGGCGCGCGCGCTCGCCGCGCGCGCGCTCGCCGCGGCGCGCGCCGCCGGCGACGACGCGCTCGCGGCGGAGATCGCCCGGCGCGCGGCCGCGTTCGCGGCAGAGCGTCCGTATCTCGAGCGACCGGCCGCGGAGTCGGGCGGGTGAGCGCGCACCGCTCGTGCGCGCGCGCGGACCTGCTCGGCGCGGTCGCGATCGCGCTCGTCGCCGCCGCCGTCTACGGCGACTCGCTCGCGTTCCCGTTCGTGTACGACGACGTGTCGAACATCGTCCAGAACCCCGGGATCCGGCTCCGATGGGATGCGTGGTCGAGCGTGAGGGGTCTTCGTCTGTGGAGCCCGACGCCTCGTCCAGTGGCGAACGGGAGCTTTGCGCTGTGCCACGCGGTGTTCGGTCTGGAGTCGTGGGGGTACCGGTTGGTGAACGTGGGGATCCACGTTCTGGCGTCGCTGTGCGTGGTGGGGGTGGTGCGTCGGTGGTCGCGTTCGTTCGACGCGTCGGGTCGACTCGAAGCGGGCTCGTACGCGTGGGCGGGCTGGATCGCGGGTCTCGTGTTCGCATCGCACCCGCTGGCGACGCAGTCGGTGACGTACGTGGTGCAGCGGATGACGAGCCTGTCGACGCTGCTGTACGTGGCGGCGCTGTGGGTGTGGCTGGTGGGGTCGTCGCGGTCGGTGGGGGCGCGGTGGCGCTGGCGTTCGGGCGCGGTGGTGCTGTGGGTGCTGTCGCTCGGCTCGAAGGAGATCGCGGCGACGTGGCCGGTCGTGGTGTGGCTGTGGGAGTGGGGGTACGGGTCGGGGCGGTCGGATCTCCGGGGGTACGTGCGTCGGACGGGCTGGATGTGGGGCGCGGCGGCGGTGCTGTTCGGGGTGCTGTTGTGGGCGTACGGCGGGTTCGACGGTGCGAGCGCGGGGAGCGTGTCGGGAGGGTATGCGCGCAAGCCGTTCACGTGGTGGGAGCGGTGGTGGACGGAGCCTCGGGTGTGGTGGAGGTACGTGGGTCTGTGGGTGTGGCCGTTGCCGTGGCGGCTGAGCGTGATCCACGCGGTGGAGATGTCGTCGGGCCCGTTCGGGACGTGGGGGACGGCGGTGTCGTGGCTGGGCTGGGTGGGTGTGTTGGCGGGGGGCGCGTGGGCGTGGCGTCGTGCGTCGACGCGGTGGCTGGGCTGGGTGATCGGATGGTTCTGGGTGCAGCAGTGGGTGGAGGGGACGGTGCTGCCGCTCGAGCCGATGTACGAGCACCGGACGTATCTGCCGTCGGTGGGTCTGTGTGCGGGGGTGGGGTACGGGGCGGTGCGATTGCGCGGGTGGGCGCAGGCGCGGGGGATGTCGCGCGCGGCGGCGGGCCGCGCACTCGCGCTCGTCGTCGCCTCCGTCGTCGCCGCGCTCGCGTTGCTCGCGCACGCGCGCAACCAGGTCTGGCGCTCGCCCGATGCGCTCTGGTCCGATGCGCTCGCGAAGGCGCCCGGCCATCCGCGTCCGCACGTCAACTACGGAATGGCGCTCGCGGCCGAGGGCCGGCACGACGCGGCGCTCGCGTCGTACGCGCGCGCGGCCGCGATCGACCCGCGCTTCCAGGAGGCGTGGCACGACCGCGGCGTGTCGCTCGCCGCGCTCGGACGTGACGCGGAGGCGCGCGCGGCGTTCGAGCGCGCGGTCGAGCTCGAGCCGCGCGACGCGCTCGCGCACCGCGCGCTCGCGAACGTGCTCTTCCGGCTGGGCGAGCTCGACGCCGGCGCCGACCACCTCGAGACCGCGGCGCGGCTCGCCGGCGGCCCGCACCTCTACGCGCAGCTCGCGCATGCGCGCGCGCGGCAGGGACGGACGGACGAGGCGATGCGCTGGCTCGCCGTGTCGCTCTCGATGGATCGCGCGCAGCCGGCGCGGCACGCGTTCTTCGCCGAGCTCGCGCTGCACCGCGGCGATCTCGCGCGCGCGGCCGCGCACCTCGACGAATCGCTCGCGCTGCGCGACGACGCCGGCGTGCGCGCCGCGCGCGCGCGCGTCGCCTGGGCGGCGGGCGAGTGGGGCGACGCGATCGCGCTCGCCGAGCGCGCGCACGCCGATGCGACGGGCCGCGCCGCGGTCCCGGCGGCCGCGACGCTCGCGTGGATGCGCGCGACCGCGCCCGACGACGCGCTGCGCGATGCCGCGCGCGCGCTCGAGGTGGCGCGTCGTCCCGAGCTCGCGCGCGATCCGCGACTGCTCGAGGCCGCGGCCGCTGCGCTCGCACAGCTCGGCGCGTTCGACGAAGCCGCGCTCGCACTCGAGCGCGCCGTCGCACTCTCGCGCGAGGGCGGGCAGGCCGCGCTCGCCGATCGCTGGCGACGCGATCTCGTCGACGTTCGCCAACGACGCGCGCCGATCGAGAGCGCGACGAGTGCGCGCGAGCGCGTCGTATCCGGTGCGTGGTCACCCGTTCCCGAGCCGATCGAGAGCTTGTCCACCCGTGGGGAGCCGACCGGACCGGCGCGCGGATCGCGACCGCCTCTCGCGCGCTAAGTCCCTGAACCGCGGTCGATCCGTGATAAGCTGCGCGCGCATTCGGTCCCACAGCGATCCCTGGATAGAGGCCTCCATGCAGCTTCCTCGAGTCTGGGAGCGGCGGCTCCTCGTAGCCGTGGCGCTCCTCCTCCCCCTTCACGCCGGTGCCCAGGGAGGAGCGGATCCGCTCGACGACCCGTTCGGGCCGAGCTACGACGCCGACGAGCTGTTCGACGACGGCATCCACGAGCCGGACTGGATCCCGAGCCTGCGCCTCGACCTCGGCATCCTCCACCACCAGGGGCTCGCCGTCCTCACGACGCCCGGCGTCGACACCGATCGCGACGGCATCGACGACTGCGGAACGCCGTCGCCGACGAACCTGAATCCCGAGTGCCCGGGCATCAACACCGTGAGCTCGCGCCGCGAGATCATGACGGCGACCGATCGCACCGCCGTCGACGGCCCCGTGCTCGGCTTCAGCTTCGAGCTGATGGGCCCGCCGATCGAGCAGATCGTCGGCGACATGCGGCTGCTCGCGGTCGTCGGCTATCGCGACCTGCTCGAGGGCAACACCGCCGTCGCGCGCGCGCAGGTGAACAATCCCCAGGCGCGCGGCCTGCGCGCGAAGGGGAAGTTCCTGATCGACTCGATGTACTACGCGGGCATCGGGACGTCGTTCCAGCTGCCCGTCGAGGGCTACAACCTCAAGCTCAAGCCGTCGATCAACTGGGTGATGATGGACGCCGTGGTCACGCCCTTCCTCGTGCAGCAGGTCGTGACCGACGCGTCCGCGAGCGGCACCAACAACAACTTCCCTCGCCAGAAGGAGGTGGCGTTCACGAACCACGGCATCGCGCCGCGGGTCGAGCTCGACGCCGAGGTCTATCGCGAGGGGCCGATCTCCGTCGGTGTGTTCGCGAGCTTCGAGGTGCAGTACCTGCTGAGCGGGCCGCTCACGCACTCCGAGCGCGTCACGTCCTGCCTCAACCACGGCAACGACATGGTCGAGCAGCCGCCGGGCTCGGGGAACTTCGTGGTGTCGCCGTGCGCGTTCGTGCCGCCGCAGGGCCCGGACGCCCCGCCGACCAACGACCACGACGGCACGCTGCAGTTCGACTACGACCGCGACCCGCTGCTCTACTACGGCGCGATCGGCCTGCGCATGAGCTGGATGGGCGGCCCGTAGCCGGACGCCTTCGCGCGGCGCGCCGGCGCCGCCTACGGCGCGAGCGCCACCCGCGCCGCGCTCCACGCACCCGACGCCTCGTCCGCCCCGTCGAGCCCGAGCTCGCGCGCGAGCGCATCCGCGCCGCGCGCGTCGCCCGCGAACGCGAGCGCGAGCGCGGCCGCGAGTGCGTCCGTGCGCGCGGCGGGCGCGTCCTCCGCGAGTGCCGCTTCGCGGAGCCGCTCGCTCGCCTCCGCGAAGCGGCGATCGGCGAGCGCCGCGATCCCGAGCTCGCGCTCGATCGCCGCGCTGGTCCGTCCCTCGGCCGCGAGCGCGCGCGCGGCGGCGAGCCGCCGCGACTCGCTCCCGAAGAGCCACGCGACCGGGGCGCGCGCGTCCGACCCGCGCACGAAGGCGAGCAGACCGCGCGCGAGCGCGCGCGGCGTCGGCTCGAGGGTCAGCATCGCGTGGCGCGTCGCGTTCGCGAGCGGGAACCACGCGAGCGACTCGCGCACGATCGGCTCCGGCCACAGCGAGCCGACCCACGGGTCGGCGGCGAAGCGCGCCGCGTTCGCGCGCGCGTCCTCGATCCACGCGAGCTCGTCGGGAACGCGCGACCACGACGCGACGACGGCGGGCGCGCGCTCGGGGTGGAGGTCGACGAGCGGCGGCGTGTCGGCCGTCCACTCGGCGAGCCGCGCGGCGCCGGCGAGGTAGGTCGCGCCGAGCTGTCCGGGATGCTCGAGGCCGACGTCGCGCAGCGCGTCGCCCGTGCGCGCGGCGCTCCACAGCCCGCGCACGCGGGCCTCGTCGACGCGCGTCTTCGCGCCGCGCGAGCCGAGCAGGATCCAGTCGGCCGCGCTCGCCTCCCACAGCGTGCAGTCGGCGAACACGGCGCAGAACGCGCGCGTGATCGCCCTCGCGTCGACCGGCCGCATCTGCGTCGCCGGCAGCCAGTAGCTCGCGATCCCGCCCTCGCGAAGGCGCGCGCGGACGAGCGCGAAGTACTCCTCCGTGTAGAGGTTCACGACGCCCGCGTAGGCCGGCGGCGGCGGCTCCGCCGTGATCAGGTCGTAGCGCTCGCGCGCGGTCTGCAGGAAGTAGCGGCCGTCCTCCACGTGAACGGCGACGCGCGCGTCGTCGAGCGGGTTCGCGCCCGGCCCGGGATGGACGAGGGGCGCGAGCGCGAGGATCTCGGGCGCGATGTCGACGACGTCGATCGCCGCGAGCTCGTCGAGGTCCGTCAGCGCCTTCGCCGTCGTTCCGACGCCGAAGCTGATCAGGAGCGCGCGCTCGAGGTGCGGATGGAAGGCGGCGGGGAGGAAGGCGAACAGGCGCATGTAGCGGCGCGGCCCGACGACCGTGCCGGACATCGAATAGCCGTCGGTCACGAGGCGGTGCCCGACCGTCGCGCCCTCGAAGCCGATCGCGGTCACGACGGCGGTGCCGGCGATGCCCTCGCGCATCGCGACGATGCGCTCGTTCGCGCCGAACTCCGCGCGCAGCAGACGCGCGATCGAGCGCTCGTGCAGGCCGCTCGGGAACGTGGCGAGCAGCGCCAGCGAGGCGGCCGCGGCGACGGCGGCCGGCGCGCGCGCACTCGCGCGGTCGAGCGCGAGCACGGCGACGCCGAGATAGCCGGCCGCGAGCACCGCGGTGCTCGCGTCGACGCCGAGCGCGGGCAGCATGCCGAAGCCGGCGACGAGCGGCCCGACCGCCGCACCCGCGGAGTTCGCGAGCGCGAGCAGGCCGGTCGCGCGCGCCGGGCTCGCGAGCTCGCGCTCGAGCGCGTGTCCGAGGAGCGTGAACAGCGCGCCCGACGCGAGGCACGTCGGGCCCATCAGCACCGCGCACAGGAGCACGGCGTCGGACGGGCCGAGGTTGAGCGCGCCGCTCATGCCGCCGCCGGCGACGAGGTCGTCGAGCAGCGGCGCGAGGAGCAGGGGAACGGCGCGGTGCGAGAGCACGGCCGCGCCCGCTGCACCCGCGGCGACGGCCGGCGCGAGCCGCGCGAAGCGCGGGCTCGCGCGGAACGCGGCGCTCGCGGCGAGGCTTCCGAGCGCGATGCCGCCGAGCACGCTCGCGAGCATCCACGCGAACATCGCGCTGCTGTTCGGGAGGTACTGGATGGCGACGCGGAACCACACGACCTCGAAGGCGAGCGCGACGCCGCCCGCGAGTGCGGCGGCCGCGAGCAGGCGCAGCGCGCGCGCGCCGAGCGGTGCGCCCAGGGCGGCGCTCGGCGCCGCCGACTCGCGCACGCGAGACCACGCCTCGGGCGCCGCGCGCGCGAGCCAGAGCGCGCCCGCGATCGCCGCCGCGCCGAGCGCGACCGCGGCGGCGGCCGCGGCGACGATGCCGCCGAGCGGGATCCACAGCGCCTCCGTGCTCGCGGCACCGACCATCGCGCCGAGCGTGTTCCAGCCGTAGAGGCGGCCGAGCAGGTGGCCGAAATCCGCATCGCGCTGGCGCAGCGCGTGGACGAGCAGCGGGAGCGTCGCGCCCATCGCGGTGGCGGGCACCGCGAGCACGACGAACGCGAGCGCGAAGCGCGCGGCGTGCAGGAGCGCCGGCGTCGGCGCGAGCGGCGCGAGCGCGGGCGCGAACGCCGGGCCGAGCGCGGGCAGCCCCGCGACGAGCGCGACGCCGGCGACGGCGATCGCGAGCTCGAGCGCGACGTACGCGCGCAGCGGCGCGCGCGCGCGCGGCGCGAAGCGCGCCGCGAGTGCATTGCCGAGCGCCATCCCCGTCATGAAGCTCGACAGCACGAGCGCGCTCGCCCAGATGCTGTTGCCGAACGCGAGGCCGGCGCGCCGGAACCAGAGCGCCTCGAAGACGAGCGCGGCGGCGCCCGAGGCGAAGAAGAGCGCCGACGCGACGCGCACGGCGGTCGGGTCGCCTTCGGGCCGGGCCAGCGTCATCCCTCCATCCCGCCGCGGCGTGCGTCAGTCGACGAACGCGTTCGCGCCGGACGGCGTGCGCTCGTGCGCCCCCCCCGCGGCGGGCGCGGGGCGCGGCGGCGACGCGACGGCCGGGAGCTCGTGCGCGGCGATGCGCTCGACCGACTCGAGCTCGCCCGCCATCTGGTCGTCCATGAGGCGGTCGACGAGCCAGCTCGGGATGGAGTCGCCGATCTCGGAGTGCTGCTCGTACACGAGGAGCGACCCGCCGTCGCTCGCCGCGCGCACCTCCCAGAAGCCGCGCGACTCGATGCGCGTGACGCCGGCCGCGACGGGAGGGAGCGGCCCGGCGGGCGGCGCCCAGTCCATGCGGAACGACGCGCCGTCGCGCCGCCAGCGCGACTCGATCACGACGTCGCGGTCGGACACGATGGGCACGTCCATCGAGACGTGCGTGACGACCGAGTCGGCGTCGCGCGCGAGCACGCGCACCGTCCAGCTCGACGGCGCGTGGCGCGGCTCGGTCGCGCGCTCGACGATCGCGCGCGCGATGCGCTCGACCGGCTCGGGCGAGTGCGCGACGAGCCGGTAGCGCGGGTGCGACGAGCCCGGGACGGGCCGCGTGAAGAGCTCGAAGCCGCCGCTCGGCGCGTCGCGCCGCGTACGCAGCGCCCAGCCCTCGGTCGGCGCATCGCCCGCCGCGCGCGCGAGCCCGGGCGCGCCGAGCGCGAGCGCGGCGCACGCGGCGGCGAGCGCGCGGCCCGCGGTGCGTCTCCGGCTCGCGGCGCGCGCGCGGCTCGCGGCGTGCGCCCTCGACGTGGGAACGGTCGGCGACATCGGCTCCTCCGCGTCTCGGGCGGCGTCCATCCTCGCACGCGGGACGGCGGCTCGGGAAGGATTCGTCGCGGCGCGCGCGCTGCTATGCGTCTGCCCGCGACGAGCGCGGCGCGCCCGGTGCGCCGCGCGCTGCATGGGATGCCGCGCGGTCGCGCGGCGGTGCGCGCACGGGAGGAGCGAGGGTGAGCGAGCGCGGCGGTGTGCGGCAGCGGGTGGCGTTCCTCGGGCTCGGCGTCATGGGCGGCCCCATGGCGGGGCACCTCGCGCGCGCCGGGCACGACGTCCGCGTCTTCAACCGCACCGCGTCGCGCGCGCGGGCCTGGGCCGAGCAGTACGGCGGCGCCGTGGCCGCGACGCCGGCCGAGGCCGCGGCGGGCGTCGACGTCGCGCTCGTCTGCGTGGGCGACGACGACGACGTGCGCGACGTCGTGGTGGGCGGCGGCGTGCTGGACGCGCTCGCTCCCGGCGCGGTGCTCGTCGATCACACGACGGCCTCGGCCGCGCTCGCGCGCGAGCTCGACGCGCGGGCGCGCGCCGGCGGCAGGGCCTTCCTCGACGCGCCGGTCTCGGGTGGGCAGGCGGGCGCCGAGCGCGGCGCGCTCACCGTCATGGTCGGCGGCGACGAGGCCGTGCTCGCGCGCGTGCGCCCCGTGCTCGACGCCTATGCGCAGACGGTGCGGCGCATCGGCCCGGCCGGCTGCGGCCAGCTCGCGAAGATGGTGAACCAGATCGCGATCGCGGGCGTGATCGAGGGGCTCTCCGAGGCGCTCCACTTCGCGCTCGCCGCCGGGCTCGACGTCGAGGCGGTGGTCGGCGCCGTCTCGCGCGGCGCGGCGCAATCGTGGCAGATGGAGAACCGCTGGCAGACGATGGTGCGCGGCGAGTTCGAGCACGGCTTCGCCGTCGAGTGGATGCGCAAGGACCTGCGGATCGCCTTCGCCGAAGCCGAGCGCAACGGCGCCGACCTCCCCGTCGCGCGGCAGGTCGACGCCTACTACGCCGACGTCGAAGCGATGGGCGGCGCGCGCTGGGACACGTCGAGCCTGATCGCGCGCCTCGAGCGCGCGCGCAGCGCGCGCGGCGAAAACGGCTGAGCGCGCGCAGCGCGCGCGGCGAGGCGGAGTGAGCGCGCGCAGCGCGCGCGAGAAGGCAGGGGAGGGTGCGATGGCGACGCTCGGCGTTCCGCGGTGGAGCTATGCGAAGGGCGTGCACGAGGTCGGGAACGGCGTCTACGCCTACCTGCAGCCCGACGGCTCCTGGGGCTGGAGCAATGCCGGCCTCGTCGTCGACGGCGATCGCTCGCTGCTCGTCGACACGCTCTTCGACCTCGCCCTCACGCGCGAGATGCTCGCCGCGCTGCGCGATGCCGCGCCGCGCGCGACCGCGCGCTTCGACACCCTCGTCAACACGCACGCGAACGGCGACCACTGCCACGGCAACGAGCTCGTCGAGGGCGCCGAGATCATCGCGTCCGCCGCGACCGCCGAGGAGATGGCGGCCGAGGGGCCCGAGGTGCTGGCCGCGTTCAAGAAGGCCGCGCCGCAGATGGGGGCGGCCGGCGAGTTCTTCCTCGAGGCGTTCGGCCCCTTCGAGTTCGAGGGCATCGCGAAGACGCTGCCGACGCGCACGTTCACGGGCGAGCTCTCGCTCGCCGTCGGCGACCGGCGGGTCGACCTCGTCGAGGTCGGGCCGTGCCACACGCGGGGCGACGTGCTCGTGCACGTCCCGGATGCGCGCACGATCTACACCGGCGACGTCCTCTTCATCGACGGCACGCCCATCATGTGGGCCGGCCCGGTCGCGAACTGGATCGCGGCCTGCGACCGCATGCTCGCGATGGACCTCGAGGCGATCGTGCCCGGCCACGGGCCGATCACGGACGCGCGCGGCGTGCGCGCCGTGCGCGACTACCTCGTCTACGTGCGCGACGAGGCGAAGGCGCGCTTCGACGCGGGGCTGGGGCCGCTCGAGGCGGCGCGCGACATCGCGCTCGGCGACTTCGACGCCTGGGGCGACGCCGAGCGCATCGTCGTCAACGTCGCGACGCTCTACCGCGAGCTGTCGGGCGGCGCGGTCACCGTCGCGCTGCCCGACCTGTTCGCGGCGATGGCCGCGATCGCGCGCGACCGCAGACGCTAGACTCGGCCGCCATGTCGTCCCCCGAGATCCTGGATCGCCTCGCGGCGGTAATCGCCGAGCGCGCCCGCGCGCGCGCCGGCGGCGCGCCCGGCGCGGCGCCGAGCTACGTCGCGAAGCTGCTCGACGGCGGCCACGCCGCGATCGCGGCCAAGGTGCGCGAGGAGAGTGCCGAGCTCGTCGACGCCGCGGCCGAGGGCGACGCCGCGCACACCGCGCACGAGGCGGCCGACCTGCTCTTCCACGTCTGGGTGCTGCTCGCGCACGCCGGCGTCGCGCCCGCCGCGGTCTTCGCCGAGCTCGAACGCCGCTTCGGGACGAGCGGGCTCGTCGAGAAGGCGTCGCGCGCGGCGGGCGGGAACGGCGCGCGCAGCGGGGGCGACGCGTGCTGACGACGGAGGGGCTGCGCATCGCGGTGCCCTCGAAGGGCCGCCTGCAGGAGGCGTCGATCGAGCTGCTGCAGCGCGCCGGCCTGCGCTTCCGCATCTCGGGCCGTCGCCTGTTCGCCGTCTGCAGCGACACCGACACGCGCATCATCTTCTGCAACACGGGCGACGTGCCGGTGCTCGTCGCCGAGGGCGTCGTCGACCTCGGCATCACGGGCAGCGACCAGGTCGAGGAAAAGGGCGTCGCGGTCGAGACGCACGAGCGGCTCGGCTTCGGACGCTGCCGGATGTCGGTCGCCGTGCACAAGGACGCGCCCTTCGACACGCCGCGCGCGCTCGCGGGCCGCGTCGTCGGCACGAAGTTCGTCGCGCTCGCGAAGCGCTACTTCGCCGAGCGCGGCATCGAGGGCGTGCAGCTCATCCCCGTGCAGGGCGCCGTCGAGGTGATGGTGCTGCTCGGGATGGTCGACGCGATCGTCGAGATCGTCGAGACGGGCAACAGCCTGGTCGAGAACGACCTCGTCGAGATCGACACGCTGCTCGAGGCCGAGGCGGTGCTGATCGGGCGCGCGCTCGCGCCGGGCTCGCCCGTCGCGCAGGCGCGCGACCGGCTGCTGCGGCGCATCGAGGGTGTGCTCGTCGCGTCGCGCTACTCGCTCGTCGAGTACAACTGCCCGGCCGACCGCATCGAGGAGGCGACGCGCATCACGCCCGGCTTCGCGTCGCCGACCGTGCAGGAGCTGCGCGACGCGCGCTGGCTCGCGGTGCGCGTGCTCGTCGAGAAGCGGCTCGTGCAGCAGGTGATGGACGAGCTCGAGGCGCTCGGCTGCACGGCCATTCTCGAGAGCGAGCTGCGCCACACGCGGCTCTAGCCGCGCGCGCCTTCCCCGCCCGCCCCCTCGACCGACGCCGGGAACCGCGCGCGCAGCGCCGCGAGCTTGGGCGTCGCCACCACGTTGTGCAGGCGCGCGATGCGCCCGTCGGGCCCGGGGACGACGGCGAGCGCGACGCGCGTGGCGAGCCGCGCGTCGCGCTGCGGCGCGAAGCCGAGCAGCGCGGCCGGCAGGTGGTTGAGCGACGTGAGCTCGAGGAAGGGCGGCGCGCCGAGCGCCGCGCTGCGCGCGGCGTAGAAGCGCGCGATCGCGGCCGCGCCGCGCACGGGGCGCGGGTTCGACAGGAACTCGCCGTCGGCGTCGCTCCACAGCTCGGCGTCCTCGCGGAAGAGCGCCGCGATGCGCGCCGGGTCGCTCGCGGCGACGGCGAGCGCGAAGCGCTCGAGCAGGTCGCGCACGCGCGCGAAGAGCTCGGGCGTCGGGCGGCACGGGCTCGCGTCGTACGCGGCGAGCTGGCGGCGCGCGCGGTGGTGCGTCGTCTTCACGTTGGGCTCCGAGAGGCCCGTCGCCTCCGCGGTCTCGCGCACGGATGCGCCGTACACGTCGCGCAGCAGCAGCACGGCGCGCTGCGCGGGCGTGAGCGCCTCGAGCGCGAGCAGGAAGGCCTGCGTCGCGCTCTCGGCGAGCCCGTAGCGCGCGTCGGGGGCGCTGGCCTCGCTCGCCGCGGGCTCGGGCTCGAGCGCGGCGTCGGGCACGGGCGCCGGGAGCCAGCTGCCGTGATAGTCGCGCCGTCGCCGGCGGCGCAGCGCGTCGCGCGACAGGTTCGTCGCGACGCGCGCGAGCCACGGTCGCAGCGGCGCGTCGAGGTCGGCGGGCGGGCGCTCGAGCGCGCGCAGCCACGTCTCCTGCACGAGGTCGTCCGCGTCCGCGGCGCTTCCCGTCATGCGGTAGCAGAGCCCCCAGACGTGGCGCCGATCGCGTTCGAACGCGCGCGCGAGCGGCTCGGCGACGCGCGCGTCAGAGGGCATCGACGTCCGTGCCGGTGAAGTCCGCGTAGACGCGCACCCACTCGCCCCAGTGCGCGCGGTCGACGGGGAAGAACACGCCCCAGAGGCTCAGCACGGCGACGGCGACGAGGGCCGCGGCCGCGCCGACCGGCAGCCAGAAGCCGGGGCCGCGCTCGAACGCGCGCGGCACGCGCACGCCGAAGACGCGCAGCGCGATCGCGAGGCCGCTCCAGAGGTGGAAGGCGCCCGACGCGCCGAGCGCGATGTAGTAGGGCACGAACCAGTACGGCACGAGCTCGAGGCTGAAGTTGAGCGCGCCGAAGCCGGCCGGCGCGTCGAACCAGAAGCCGACGCCGCGCGTCGCGAGCACGTGCCCGACGATCACCGCGAGCAGGAACCAGCCGGTGTAGCGGTGGAGGCGCATGCGCAGGCCCGGCCGCGGCGCCTTGCGCCGCCGCCGGCGCGCGATGCGCGCGACCGACGCCGTCACGTGCGCGGCGAGCGGTGCGAGCACGAGCCCGATCTCGACGATCGGCTGCTGGTAGAACGCGCGCGCCGCGGACTGGAAGCCGTCGTAGGCCTCCGGGCCGGCCGGGGCGACGGCCGTGTTCACGAGGTGCAGGGCGAGGAACGTCGCGAACGCGAGGCCGGACGCGGCCTGCACGCGGATCCAGCGGCGCTCGCGGGCGGCCTCGACGGCGGCCGGGGAAGCGGCGCCCGCGGCGGCGGGGGAGGTGGCGGTGGGCTCGACGGTCGACATGGCTCGGCTCTCCTCGCGAGCGGCGGCGCGCGGGGCGCCCGGCGGTGCGCCGCTCTCCACGACACCACGCCCGAGGAGACGCGAAGGTTACAGGCCCGCCGGCAGGCCGAGCTCGGCCATCGCGACGGGGCGGCCCTCGGCCGCCGACCGCTCCGCCGCGATCCCGATCGCGACGGCCAGGAGCCCGTCGCGGGCGGTCACGTCGGGCGGGAGGCCCTCGCGGATCGAGCGCTGGAAGGCGAGGTGCTCGTAGTAGGTCGAGCCGTGGTGGAAGCCGGCCGCGAGCAGCTCGGGCGCGACCGGGATCGCGTGCTCCTCGACGGCGCGCGGAGCGCGGTGCCCGACCACGACCGTCGACGCGGGCAGGAAGCACTCGACCTTCCCGGCGTCGCCCGTCGCGGCGATCTCCTCCACGTGGCGCGAGCCCTCGGCGAACATGCACAGGTCGAGCAGCGCGCGCGCGCCGCCCTCGAAGTCGACGATCGCGAACGCGTTGTCGAGGATGTCCGGCGTCTCGCCGCCGTAGCGCTCGTCGAGGTGGTTCACGTCCTGCGCGCCCGACGCGAAGACGCGCGCGGGCTCGGCGCCGACGATGAGCCGCATCAGGTCGAAGAAGTGGCAGCACTTCTCGACGAGCGTGCCGCCCGTGTTGCGCGCGAAGCGGTTCCAGTCGCCGACCTTCGGCAGGAACGGCATGCGGTGCTCGCGGATCGCGAGCATGCGCAGCCGCCCGACGGTCCCGCCGCGCACCTCGTCGAGGAGCCGCGCGACGGGCGGCATGTAGCGGTACTCCATGCCCACCTGGAAGACGCCGGCGTGCGCGGCCGCGCGCTCTGCGACGGCGACGGCATCGTCGAGCGTCGTGCAGAGCGGCTTCTCGACGAGCGCGTGGACGCCGCTCTCGAACACGGCGTCGAGCACGGCGGCGTGCGTGTGGTTCGGCGAGGCGACCACCACCGCGTCGACGTCGCCGCGCGCGAGCAGGTCGCGGTGGTCGGCGAACGTCGCGATCTCGAGGCCCTGCTGCTTCGCCGTGAGCCGCGCCCAGCCGAGCGACGGCTCGTGCGGATCGGAGACGGCGACGACGCGCGCGCCCTCGCACAGCGCGACGTTCTGCATGTGCTCGATGCCCATCATCCCGGTGCCGATCACGCCGTAGCGGATCTCGTCCACGTCACTCCTCCTCGCGTCGGGCACGCGCGCGCGAGCGCCTCGGCGTCGCGGATGTCGTACCACGCGCCGGCGGCCGCGTGGGCCCTCGCGCGCCGCTCCCCGTGCGTCGACGGCCCGCGCTCACGCGACGCGGTGGAGCAGCGGCAGGCCCGCGGCGAGCCGCCGGCAGTTCTCGGCCGCGACGGCGGCGCTGCGCGCGAGCGTCTCGGGCGTGAGCCACGCGACGTGCGGCGCGAGCACGACGTTGGGCAGCGCGAGCAGCGGGCTCGCGGGGTCGACGGGCTCGTGCGCGAAGACGTCGAGCGCCGCCGCGCGCAGCGGTCCGCGCTCGAGCGCGCGCACGAGCGCCGGCTCGTCGACGAGGCCGCCGCGCGCGGTGTTGACGAGCACGCTGCCGGGCTTCATGGCGGCGAGGCGGGCGGCGCCGATCAGCCCGCGCGTCGCGTCGGTGAGCGGGAGGTGGAGCGAGACGACGTCGGACTCGGCGAGCAGCGCATCGAGCGCGCGCCACTCTCCCGGCGCGTCGGGCTTCGGCGCCGTCGCCGTGTAGAGGATGCGCGCGTCGAGCGCCGCGCACGCGCGCGCGACGCGCCGCGCGACCGCGCCCATCCCGACGAGGCCGACCGTTCGCCCCGCGACCTCGCCGAGCCGGTCGACGAGCGCGAGATCGGGGCTCCACCCGCGGCCGGCGCGCGTCGCCGCGTCGAGGTCGCACACGCCGCGGAGCGCGGCGAGCAGGAGGGCGAGCGCGTGCTCGGCGACGGCGGAGGTGTTCGTGCCGGGCATGTTGGCGACCGCGATGCCACGTGCGCGCGCCGCGTCGAGGTCGATGGTGTTCAGGCCGACGCCGATCTTCTGCACGAGCGCGAGCTGCGGCGCGAGCGCGAGGCGCGCCGCCGTGACGGGCTCGAGGCAGTGCAGCAGCACCTGCGCGTCGGCGATCTCGCGGGCGAAGCGCGCGTCGTCGCGCTCCTCGACGACCGCGAGCGCGACGTCCTCCGGCAGCGCCCGCTCGAGCGCCGCGACGAAGCCCGGGCTCGCGCGGTAGTGGAGGACGGCCTTCACGCGCGCGAGCCTAGCTCGGCGCGCCGCGCGCGGAGCGTCAGTCGCGCGCGCGGCCCGAGCGCTTCGACGCGACGATCAGGCGCTCGTAGGCGCGCGCGATCGTGCGGCCGAGCGCGGCGAGCGCCGCGACCGACGTGTCGCCGAGCGGGTCGGCGCCGTTGTCGGCGTAGAGCAGGTTCACGACGCGGCGCCGGATCGCGACGGGCTGGAGCGACACCTCGTGCACGTGCGAGCGATCCATCGCGTCGAGCACGCGTCCGTCGGTGCCGTCGTGCGGCGGCGGCCCGCGGAACGGGAGCCCCGAGGTCGCGGGCCGCGTGAACAGGCTCGGCGTCGAGGCGGGGAGCGCGACGCCGTCGAGCGTGCCGACGCCCTCGGGCCCGAGCGAGCGGAACCCGGCGACGAGGCCGTCGCGCACGACGAAGAGCGCGGCGAACGAGCAGTAGGCGAGCGCGATGCGGAGCGCGAGGTCGACGACGTCGTCGCGGTCGTTCGCGCCCTCGAGCTGGGCCTCGAGGGCGGCGACCTCGCCCGGCGTCGCGGGCGCGACGAGACGCGCGCGCGACGCCGGCACGGGCGCGGGGCGCTCCTCGCCGATCGCGATGTCCTCGAGCACGATCTCCGTGTCGCGCTCCGACCACGTGTCGACGTCGCGCGCGCCGCCGCCGATCGCGAAGTCGAGCTCGAGCGCCCCGACGTCGGCGTGCGGGGCGTCGGGGAGGTTCCACTCGTCGATGGTCCCGAACGGGCCGTCGTCGGCCGCGCGCGGCGGGCCTTCGAGCGCGAACGCGATCTCGCGTGGCCCGCCTTCGGGCGCGAACGCGATCTCGCGTTCGCGGCGGGGGGCGAGCGCGGCGCCGGCCGTCGCGTCGGTGGCGAGGCCGGGCTGGCGGACGCGAGCGGCGAGGTTGACGAAGCGCGGGTGGCGGTCGATCCCGCAGTGGGTCTCGAGCCAGTAGAGGAGGCGCACCTCGGGCAGGACGTAGGGAACGACGGCGCGGTGCGTGGCCTCGGCGACGAAGCGCTTCTGCGTCTCGTCGCTCGGGTCGACCATCGCGACGTGGATGCGCGCGCCGTCGAGGCGCAGCGGCAGCAGGTGGAAGCGCCGCACGAGCGAGGCGGGCACGAGCTTCAGCGCCTTCGGGTCGGGTCGCTCGAGCCAGTCCTGCGGCGGCAGCGGGACGCGATGATAGTCGGCGAGGTACTCGGCGAGCTCCTCGAGCACGAGGTAGCCCTGCTCGACGAGGTTGGTGCCGATGCGCCCGCCGTGGACGCGCTGGGCGCGCATCGCCTCCTCGAACTGCGCGTCGTCGATCGCGCCGACCTCGCGCAGGTACTCGCCGAATCGCGCCATCGTCTCTCCGGAGGGGCCGCGCCGCGCGCGGGCCGCGCGCGGCTCCGCTGCCCTTCGGCCCGGCTCCGGCGCGACTTGAAACGGGTCTTCTCCCGGGGTGGCGCTCGGGGCCGTCTTCCCGGCGCCCCGGCCCGGCCCCTATACTCGGCCGCTCGCGCGCCGCCGCCGTCGCGGCTCGCCGCGCGCAGCGCGCGACGCGATCCGGAGAACCGATGAAGACGCTCGATCCCCGCCTGCTCACCGATCTCGCGGCGCGCCACGGAACGCCGCTCTACGTCTACGACGCGCGCGTCGTGCGCGAGCGCGTCGCTTCGCTGCGCCGCTTCGACGCGATCCGCTTCGCGCAGAAGGCGTGCTCGAACGTCCACGTGCTGCGCGCGCTGCGCGCGCAGGGCGTGCTCGTCGACGCCGTCTCGCACGGCGAGGTCGTGCGCGCGCTGCGCGCGGGCTTCACGGGAGCGGGCGAGCCCGCCGACCTCGTCTACACGGCCGACGTCGTCGATCGCGCCACGCTCGCGCTGCTCGTCGAGCGCGACATCCCGATGAACGCGGGCTCGCCCGACATGCTCGAGCAGCTCGGCCGTGCGCACCGCGGCCACCGCGTCTGGCTGCGCGTGAACCCGGGCTTCGGGCACGGACACAGCCACAAGACGAACACGGGCGGCGCGTCGAGCAAGCACGGCATCTGGCACGAGCACCTCGACGTCGCGCTCAAGCACGTCGACGAGTACGAGCTCGATCTCGTCGGGCTGCACATGCACATCGGGTCGGGCGCGGACTTCGCGCACCTGCGCCAGGTGGCCGGCGCGATGGTGAGGCAGGTGAAGGCGCTCGGTCGCGACCTGCGCGCGATCTCGTGCGGCGGCGGCCTTCCCATCCCGTACCGCCCGGGCGACGCGCCGATCGACGTCGACGCCTACTTCGACGTCTGGGACGCGGCACGCCGCGAGGTCGAGCAGGTGCTCGGACACGCGGTCGCGCTCGAGATCGAGCCCGGCCGCTACCTCGTCGCCGAGGCCGGCAAGCTCGTGGCCGAGGTGCTCGCCGTGAAGTCGAGCGGGCCGAACCGCTTCGCGCTGGTCGACGCGGGCTTCAACGACCTCGTGCGACCCGCGATGTACGGGAGCTTCCACGCCATCTCGCTCGTGCGCGCGGGCGCCGAGGTCGACGGCCCGCTGCAGCCGACGGTGGTCGGCGGGCCGCTGTGCGAGTCGGGCGACGTCTTCACGGTCGAGGAGGGCGGGGTCGTCGCGCCGCGCGAGCTGCCCGAGACGCGGGTCGGCGACCTGGTCGTCTTCCACGACGCGGGCGCCTACGGCGCGGCGATGGCGAGCAACTACAACTCGAAGCCGCTCGCGCCCGAGGTCTGGGTCGACGACGACGGCGCGCGCCTCGTCCGCCGCCGCCAGACCATCGACGACCTGCTCGCGCTCGAGGAAGGGCTCGGCGCGGGCGACTGACGAGCGGCCGTCGCCGCGCGCGTTCGCGGCGTCGCGCGCCGTCGATCCGTCGATCGGCGGAGGCCGCGCCGCGTTTTCCGTCGCACCGGCGGCGCGGCGGCCCGTAGGATCGCCGGATGCCCGCCGCCCGCGCGACCGTCGTCGCCTACGGCGTCCCCGCCTTCGGCGTGATGGCGGCGACCACGCTCTTCTACGCCTACTTCGTGAAGTACGCGACCGACGTGCTGCTCGTGCCGGCGGGCGCGATGGGCGCGCTCTATCTCGCGAACCGCGTCTGGGATGCGGTCACCGACCCGCTCGTCGGCCATCTCTCGGACGGGACGCGCTCGCGGCTCGGGCGGCGGCGGCCGTGGATCGTCGCGTCCGTCGTGCCGCTCGTCGCGTTCACGTGGGCCGCGTGGGCGCCGCCGGAGTCGCTCGACGGCGGGGCGCTCGTCCTCTGGGTGGGCGCCGCGATGCTCGGCTTCAGCACGGCGACCACGCTCTTCCAGGTGCCGCACAACGCGCTCGGCGCCGAGCTCGCCGCCGACTACCACGGCCGCACGCGCGTCTTCGCGTCGCGGGAGTACTTCGCCGTCGTCGGCGCGGCGCTCGCGCTCTTCCTCGGCGTCGGCGCGCTGACGCGCACGGCCGACCCGCGCGCCGCCGCGCTCGGCGTCGCGGGCGCGCTCGCCGCGGCGATGGTCGTCGGGATCGCGGCGGCGCTGCCCTTCCTGCGCGAGCGGGCCGACTACCAGGCGCGCCCCGCGCCGCGGCTCGCCACCGCGCTCCGCGACATCGCCGCCAACCCGCACGCGCGGACGATCCTCGGCATGGCCGCGGTGCTGCAGATGGGGGGCGGCGCGGCCTCCGTCCTCTCGCCCTACGTCGTCGACGACGTGATCGGCGCGCGCGAGCACACGCGCATCGTCTACCTGACGCTCATGACCGCGCAGCTCGCGGCGATCCCGTTGTGGACGCGCGTCGCCACGCGGCTCGGCAAGAAGCACGCGTGGCTCGGCGCGATGGCGGTGGGGATGATCGGCTACGCGATGATCCTGTTCGTGCGCGAGGGCGACCTCGTGCTGCTCTGCGCGGCGACCGTGTTCACGGCCTCGCTCCACGCGGCCGCGATCGTCGTCGGCTACTCGGTGATCGCGGACGTCGTCGACTGGGACGAGCTGCGCACGGGCGAGCGCAAGGAGGCGAGCTACTACGCCGTCTACCACTTCCTCTACAAGGCCGCGAGCGGAGCGATGGGGATGATCGCCGGCTTCGGGCTGCAGTGGGCGGGCTACGACCCGAGCCCCGAGGCGCTCGAGCAGCCGCTCGTCGTGAAACGCGCCATGACCGCGATGCTCGGCGGCATCCCGCTCGCGTGCATCGCCTGCGGAGCTGCGCTCTTCACCCGCTATCGGCTCTCGGCCGAGGAGCACGCGCGCATCCGCGCCGCGCTCGACGCGCGCGCGGCCGGGCCCCTCGCGGCAGAGTCGTCTCGTTAGGCGCCGCCGCGCGCGGCGCCCTTGCGCGGCGGACGCGGGACGACGGCCGGGACCGTCGCGACGAGCGCCGCGTAGTCGGCGCGTCGCTCGAGCATGCGCGCGTCGATCATCGGCAGGCTCACGACGCGGAACATCACGGTGATCGCGAGCGCACCGGCCGCGCGCCAGGGCTCGTCCGGCGCCGCGGCGAGGCCGAAGCCCGCGAGCGCCCACCAGAAGAGCATCTCGCCGAAGTAGTTCGGGTGGCGCGACCACGCCCAGAGTCCGGTCGCGAGCGTCGCGCCCGCGGCCGGGCGGCTCCGCCGGAAGCGCGCGAGCTGGTTGTCCGCCTCCGCTTCGATCCACACGGCCGCGCCGAGCGCGAGCGCCGCCGCCGCGTCGAGCGCGCCGAACGGCGCGTCGCTCGTCGCGAGCGCGGGGTACAGCGGCAGGCAGCCGAGGAACACGACGAGCGTCGGCATCATGTGGATGCCCGCGAAGCTCACTGGCCAGTAGAACGCGCCGCACTTCGCGCGCAGGTCGACGTACCGCCAGTCCTCGTGGTCGAGCCCCGTCCAGCCGCGCCACCAGTTGAACGTGAGCCGCACGCCCCAGAGGAGGACGCCCGCCACGACAAGCACGACCCGCGCCGGGTCGGCCCGGCCCGCCCCCGCGAACGCCCACGCGATCGCGATCGCGATCGGCGCGACGCTCCAGTAGGCGTCGTAGAAGCTCGAGTTGCGGAACGCGAGGCTGAACGCGAAGACCGCGACGGTCGCGGCGACGTCGGCCCAGAACGTGCGCCAGGCGAGGTCGCCCGCGTCGACGAGCGCGCCCGTCGCGAGCGCGACCGCGAGCGCGGCGGCGTAGGCCGCGACGATCCAGGCGCCCGCGCGGCGGCGGGTGGCGTGGGCCGGGGTGGTCGTCGTCATTCGTCGTCCTCCTCGTTGGGGCCGTCGTCCGGGCCGTCGTCGGCCTCGTCGTCGGCGCCCGTGCGGCGGTGCTCCGCGCGCCGTTCGCGCGGCGGCGCGCCGCGCGCGCGCTGCACGGCGTCGTCGAGCACGTCGAACGACTCGAGCATGTCGTAGATCTGCACCGAGTCGCGGGGCCGGAACAGCACGAGGTGCTGCGGCAGCGAGTGCGGCTCGGCGTGCGTGTGCAGGACGAGGTCCTCGCCTTCGACGAGGCGTTTCTCGCGCCACACGGGCTGCGTCACGCGCGCGTCGACGGACACGGCTTCGGCGCCGAGCAGCGAGCGGAGCGCGGCGAGGATGCGCGGGTCGAAGCCGCCGTCGCGCCGCGGGGCGGCGTGGCCGAGGGCTTCCGCGACGGCCCGGTAGCGCTCGGCGGGGCCGCGGGCCTCGCGCGCGCGCGAGCGACTGGAGCAGGCGCCGCCCCGCGCGCAGGAGCGCGACGTCGAGCGGCCCCCGGTGGCGCGGAGCGAGCGCGCGCGCGCGCGTCATGCGCTCCTTGCCAGTGGCCTCGGCGACGCGCCGGCGCGCCTCGATCGCATCGACCGACGTCCCGAGCTCGCGCGCGAGCGCGGCCCAGAAGGCGTCGGGACGCAGCGCGACCAGCGCGTCGACGGCGCTCCCGTCGAGACCGACGTCGACCGTCGCCAGGACGTGGCCCCAGACGTCGTTCGTCGAGTGGAGTCGCGGCGTGAACGCGATCTTCGCGCGGTGCTCGGGGCCGTCGTCGTCGCGCCCCGCACCGGCCACGCCGTTCGCGAACGCGATGTACGCGTCGCCGAGCTCGCGCGACGTCGTGTTGCGATCGTTCTCGGCGTAGCGGAGGGCGAAGCGCGGGGTGGCCGCTTCGCCGTCGCGCGCGAGCGTCTCGTCGGTCGGCGCGACCGCGCTCACCGCCCAGTGGTGCGTCTCGGCGAAGTCGAGGAAGGACCAGTGCCCCTGCCCGAAGACGCGCAGCTGGTCGAAGGTCGCGACGGGCGGGCCGCCCGCGAGCGGGTCGCTCACGCGCACGAGCTCGCGCGCGGCGCCGCTCTCGTGCCACACGAGGTCGATCAGCCCGACGCGGTCGTCCCGGTACGCGAAGTCGTTCGCGACGGCGAGGCGGTCCGCGACCGCGTCGAGGCCGCGCGCGTCGCCGGTGCGGACGAAGTCCGCGAGTGCCGCGCGCGCCGCCTCCGGCGCGGTCTCGAGCGCCTCGTCGAGCACCCAGTAGTCGCCGTCGCGCTCGCCCCAGCGGCTGCCGAGGTCGACGAGCGGGATGCGCACGAAGACGGCCTTCAGGAAGGCGCGGAAGGCGGCCCGGTCGAAGACGCTCGTGTCGCGGTAGGCGCGCACGCGGCCGCCGCGCACCGAGACGACGTCGCGCGCGACGCGCACGCGCGAGAGCGTGGCCTCCGCGCCCGCCGGCGCGGCGCCGCCCGTGAGGTCGTCGGTGATGGCGCGGCCGCGCGCCTCGAGGAAGTCCTCGCGCACGAGCACGTACTCGGCGGGCAGCTCGCCGCGCCGCACGTGCCAGGGCAGCAGCAGGTCGAGGAAGCGACCGCGCGCGAGCTGCGCCTCGCCCTCCGTGCCGGACGGCGTGACGAGCGTGTACTTGCGCAGCAGCGCCGCCTCGCCGCGGCCGACGACGCCGCCGCCGACGCGCGCGCCGAGCGCCAGCGTGTCGCGCGTGATGTAGTAGTCGCGCGCGCTCGTGGGCGCGCGGTTCTCCTCCACGCGGCGGTCGAAGTCGAGCAGCAGCTCGGCGACGACGCCGCGCGAGAGGCCGACGCTGCGCTGGTCGAAGACGAGCTCCGAGATCTGGCTCACGCTGCGCTGCACCTGCGCGAGGAGCGTGATCGCGATGCGGTCCCAGACGGGGCCGAGCAGCGCCTCCCAGTAGTTCGCGAAGTCCTGCGTCGAGTGCTCGTACGCGCCGTCGACGAGCTCGCCGTCGACCACGGCGCCGTCGTCCGTCGTCAGGTGCCGGTCGACGGGGATCAGCGCGATCGGCCCCGACGGCGTCTCCTCGCCCACGAGCTCGAACGCCTCGACCATCTGGTTGCGTCGATCGATCAGCTTCTCGGTGAGCAGCTCGGCCGCCGAGCGCGGCCACTGTCCGATCGCCACCGCCTGCGCGATCTGCCGCCGCGTGAGCTGCGCGATCTCGCGCGTCATCCAGCGCGCGTCGGCCCACGTGATCATCGTGCGCAGCGAGTTGGGCTGGACGGCGTGGTAGTTGAGGTGGATGCGGCCCGTCGCCGTGCGCTCGACGAGCTGCCACGGGAAGGCGCGCAGCTGCTCGCTCACCATGCGGCCGAGCGAGTGGCCGAGGTCGTGCTGCAGCGCGTAGAGGTGCGGCCGCTCGGGCGCCGGGCTCGGCACGACGAGCTTGTTGTTCTCGGCCTCCTTGAGGTCGGTGTTGCCGACCCAGGCGCTGAACAGGCCGAGCGCGCGCACCTCGCGCCGCCCCTCGTTCCCGTTCGCGCCGAAGGGCCAGGGGCCGATCCGGTCGAGGTAGCGCGGCTTCCACTCGAGCACGCCCTCGCGCACGATCAGGAACCGTCCGTCCTCGTCGCTCCCCTCGACGAAGTAGTCGTCGAAGTCGTAGCGGAGGTGGGTGCGGTGGTTCTCGAAGTACGAGCGCCAGTCGTTGCGCAGGTCGGCCACGTCGATGTCGCCGAGGTCGAGGCGGAAGTCGCGCACGTAGCGCGTGACGTCGACGTTGAAGCCGAGCGTCGCGAGCAGCGCGTTGACCGTGGGCTCGGAGTGGATCTCGCCGCCGACCTTGAGCTTGTACGCGACGCGCTTGCGCCCCTGGAAGACCTCGAGCTCGAACTTCGGCTTCGTCTGCGACTTGCGGATCTTCGACAGCTGCGCGCGCCGTTCGGGAAAGCGCGCCGGCCGCCCCTGGTGCATGGGCGTGTTCCCGCCGTAGAACATCGCGCGCACCGAGCGCTTCGCGATCGGGAGCCCGGCGGCGCGGAAGCGCGCGTCCGGCGGCGGGTCGAGGCGCGAGAGGTCGCCGCCCGCGAGTGCGATCGCGCGCAGGTCGTCGGCGTCGTAGAAGCGGCCCGTCTGCGGGTTCCACAGGTTCGTCGCCTCGAGCGCGGTGCGGTCGGGGTCGCTGCCCGGCTCGATGACCCAGTGGCGGATCGACGCCCACGTCAGGTAGCCGACGAGCCGCAGGCTGAACGGGATCTCGCCCTCGACGCGCAGCGCGTAGTCGATCTCGAGCACGTCGGAGGCGATCGCGCGCGCGCGCGTCGCGTCGGTCTCGTCCCAGAGCTGGTCGAGCAGGCCGAGCCGCTTCTCGTTGCCGAGCAGCAGGTCGTAGAGCTCGAGCACCTTCTTCCGGGCGAGCCGCTTCGCGATCGCGCGCGGCTTGCGGCCCTTCTCGCGATACGACGCGGTGAGCAGCGCGGCGATCTCGTCGCGTCGCTGCTGGATCTGCTCGCGGTACGCGGCGAGGCGCGCGGCGTCGAGCTCGTCGCCGGCGAAGAAGCGCGCGTCGATCTCCGCGCGCCACGGCGGGGAGAACGGCAGGTCGCTTTCCGCGCGCGCGGCGAGCGCCGCCGACGCGAGCGCGAGGCCGGCCGCGAGCGCGCGCGCACGGGTGCGGCGCGGGAATCGACGGGGGAGGGGCATGGGCGGCCGCAGCGTAGCGCGCGGCCGACTACGGAAGCGCGACGCCGTCCCCTGCGGTGGCGGCGCGGAGGCCCACGACGATGCCGTCCGGGTCGACCGCGCGGCGCTCGACGCCGTTCAGCGTGAGGCCCGAGCCCGACTCGACGGCGAAGTCGCGGACGTTCTCCGTGAACAGGCCGCCCGTGACGACGCCGTAGCCGCTGCCGAAGATCGCGTTGTCGCGGTAGAGCGAGATGCCGATCTCGTTGCGTCGGAACTCCGTGCCGCGCACCTCGACCCGCGAATCCTCCTTCGAGGCGACCGCGATCTGGGAGTCGACGAGCTGCGACTGGAGCAGGCGGACGTGGCTGCCCTCGCCCGCGCTCACGGCCTTGTCGCCCATGCGCCGGAACCACGTCCGCTCGACGCGCACGTCGGAGGCCGCGAGGTCGAGGCCGTCGTCGCCGTTGTTCGCGAACAGGCTCTGCTCGACCGAGCCCGACGACCACTCGGCGTCGAAGCCGTCCGACGCGTTGTCGATGAAGCGCGTGCGGCGCACCTGGAACAGGCCGCGCTTCACGCTCAGCGCGTCGTCGCCGCGGCCCGCGACGACGTCGCTGTCCCGGATGGCGACGTCCGAGGCGTTGAAGGCGAGCTCACCGGTGAACTCGACGCCCTCGTGCCTGGCGTGCGAGCCGCCCGACACCGTGACGTACGCGAGCTCGGACGACTCCGGCGCGCGCACGACGCCGATCGTGCCCCACGCCCGCTGCGCGTCGGCGGCGACGATCGCGATCGGCGCCTGTCGCGTTCCCACGGCGCGCAGCCCGCGGTAGGTCACGATGCTCGCGCGCGGCGCCATGACGAGGCGCGCGCCGGGCTCGATCACGAGCCGGTGCGTCGCGGGCACGACGAGCGTCTCCGAGATGCGGTGACGGCCGGCCGGAACGCGCAGCTCGTCGCCTGCGACGCGCATCCGCAGGCCGCGCTCGCGAACGAGCGCGCGCAGCGCGGTCGTCGCGTCCTCGAGACGCGCGGCATCGGCCGCCGCCGCGAGCGCGTCGCCCGCGGTGCTCCCGGCGCGCTCGGCGGCGAGCGCGAAGGACGTGCGCGACCGCGCCGCGCCGGCGCGCCACGCCGCGCGCACGCCGCGGCGCGCGAGAGCGAGCTCGCTCATGCGCGACGGACGCGCCCACCAGTCGGCCTCGGTGCCGACGCGCGCGAGCACGGCGCCGAGCCGCTCGTCGGCGCGCGCGAGCGCGCCGTCCGGCGAGGGCGCCGTGAGCGAGGCGAGCAGCTCGGCGCGGCGCGCCGCGTGGCGCGGCTCGCGCACGAGCGCGCGGACGAGCGCGGGGGCGAGCGCGTCGGCATCGACGGGCGCATCGACGAACCCGTCCGCGTAGGGCACGAGCAGCCCGGAGATCGGGTCGAAGTACCAGCCGGCCTCGGCGCGTCGCGCGCCGAGGGCGTGCGCGAGCGCGTCGAACGCGAGCGCGCGGTCGACGTCGACGATCTCCTCGATCTCGCGCGGGAGCGGGCCGTCGCCGGCCTGCTCGACGAGCGCGACGAGGCGATCGATCGCCCGCTCCTGCGCCCGCGGCGCGCGCGCACCGCGCGCCGGCTCGAAGCGCGCACGCACACCCGCGTCGGGGGCGCCGCGTCGCTCGTGCGCGACGGGCAGGAAGATCTCGCCCGCCGCGAAGCCGAGCCGCTGCAGCATCGCGTCGCTCGGCTCCTCCGCCCATGCGACGAGCTCGGGCACCGCACCGTTGACGGCGAGGCGCGCGAAGCCGCTCGGGGGCGCGACCAGCCCCGCGTTGCGCGCGGCCTCGCGCTCGAACCACGTCCGGAGCCCGGCGGTCGCGGGCGCGGCGACGAGCTCGATGCCCCGCATGCCGTCGGGTCGCTTCTTGCCGTCGAAGCGGATGCGCAGACCGCGCCGCCCGCCGTCGAGCAGCTGGGCCTCCGCCGCGTGGCGCGCGCCGTCGCGCAGCAGCTCGACGCGGAACCAGTGCCGGTCGTCGTTGCGCGCATCGCGGTCGGCCGGGCGGAGCAGCTCGGCGGCTTCGAGCACGGCGGGGTCGACCTCGATCCGCCACGTGTCGAGCGGCGCCGACGTGCGGCCCGCGACGACGCGCGGCCAGTCGGGGACCTCGGCGCCGACGACGTCGCGCCAGGCCGAGAGCTCGACGAGCGCGCCCGAGACCGCCACGGCGACGGCGGCGAGCGCCGTCGCCATGGCGACGGTCGTGCTCGCGCGGACGCGGCGGCGATGCGATGCGGTGGTCATGCGAGCCTGCCCGACTCCGTGGTCCCGGTCTCGTTCCCGGTGTCTCGTTCGCTCGGTCTCTCGATCCCGACTTCGATCCCGATCTCGCTGCCGGCTTCCCGGCCTGGGCTCGCTCGCGCGGCGCTGGGTGCGGTGGGCGTCGCGCGCTCCGGACTCGCGCCTGCGCTCGCTCGCGGCCGCGCGAGCCGAAGGAGAGTGGCTCGGCACGCGCCGTCGTCGAGCGGCCCGGCCGCGGCGTCGGTGACGGGCTCCGATGCCGGACGCTCGCGCGCGTTCCTCTGCGCGCCGGTGCGCCGCGCGAAGCGCCGACGGCCGCATCCGCTGCGCCGCCGATCCTGCGGGACGAAACGGCGGCGACTTATAGACGTTTCCGTGACGGATTTCCACGCGAGGGCGGGCGTCGCGCCGGTGCTGACTCGGCGTCACTCGTGCACGCGGCGCGAGGCGCCGCGCTCGCGGGTCAGTCGATCCGGAGGTCGCCGATCCGGGCGTCGACGGTCGGCGCCTCGACGCCGTCGACGACGGCGCGGCTGCCGCGCTCCGCGATCGTCGAGGGGCCGGCCGCGCTCGCTTCGGGCTCGACGGTCGTGCGGTCGGCGACGAGCTCGCCGCCGCCGAGCTCGGGGCGGTCGGTGTAGGCGAGGAAGGCCGCGTGCGCGGCGCCGCGCACGTGCGAGTCGGCGATCGCGAGCCGTCCGCCGTTGCGCGCGGCGGCGGCGACGCCGACGGTGTCGATCTCGAGTCCGCTCGCCTCGACGCGGCTCGCGTCGGCGGCGGCGAGCGCCGTCCCGCGCACGTTCGCGATGCGACCTCCGGCGAGGCGCACGCGCGCGTCGATCGCCGCGACGCCCCCGCCGCGCGAGGCGCGCACGTCGACATCGGTGAGCAGGGCCGTCGAGGCGCGCAGCTCGACCGCCGTTCCCGCGCTCGTCGCGACGGAGAGACCGCGCGCGTCGAGCCGGCCGCTCTCGACCAGCACCGCGGTCGGCGCGTCGCTGTGCACGACGCGGACGCGCTCCATCTCGACCGCGGCGTTGCGCACGGCGACCGCGGCCGGCACGCGCCAGCCCGGTCGCTCGACGCCCGCCGCGCCGCGGATCTCGACGTGCGACCAGCGCGACGGCTTCTGCGCGTGCAGCAGGACGACGCCCTCCCAGCGGCCGTCGCGTCGTCCATCGACGCCGCGCAGCACGACCGGTGCGTCGGCGGTGCCGCCGAGGTCGAGCGCGGCGTCGGCGACGAGCGCGGCACCGGGCTCGAACACGAGCTCCGTGCCGGCCTCGACGACGAGCGCGACGCCGCTCGGCAGCACGAGCGACCCGCGCACCTCGAACGTTCCGCCGCGCGCGTGCAGCGCCAGCTCGCCCGGCTCGCGGTGCAGGAAGGGATGCTGCGCGAGCGCCTCGTCGAGCGTCGCCGTCGGGACCGGCGGCGCGTCGAGCCGCCGGGGCGAGGGCCGCGCGAGGAACGCGTGCTCGTCCGGGTCGCCGGCGACGAGCGCGACGCCGCGGACGGCGTCCGACACCACGGCGGCGTTGGGCTGCCGGTAGCGGATGCGCACGGGCGACGGCGTGGCGCCGACGCGCGTCGGCGGGAGGGCGACCGGGAAGCTCGTGCGCGATGCGAGCGTGACCGGCGTGCCCGGCAGGCCGCCCTCGTCGTGGCGCAGCGTGGTGACCGACACCGGGATCGGCAGCAGGTTGGCGAGATCGAGATAGGGGCCGTCGCCGTCGCTGCCGGCGTCGGCCGCGACGACGCGCGGGAACGCGAACGCGCCGGAGGCGAGGCTCGGCTCGAACCACGCGGCGCGCTCGGCGACCACGCGGCGGAGCGCGTTCGCGCGCGCGGCGATCGCGTCGATCGCCACCGCCTCGACGAAGGGATCGTCGCGGTGCACGCGCGCGAGCGCCCAGGCCTGGCGGCGCTCGAGGCGCGCCGCGAGCGCGGGATCGTTCGCGTCGAGCTCGCCCGCGATCTCGGCGAGCGCGCGCGCGAAGCGGAAGCGCAGCTCGGGATCGCGCAGCAGCGCAGTGCCGAGCGCGCTTCGCGCCGCGACGAGCGGTGCGCGCGGTGCGGCGGGGGGATGCGTGGGCAGCGCGGGCACGGGCGCGAGCCGCGCGGAGAACGCGTCGAGCGCGAAGCGCGCGCGCGACCAGTGGAGCGCGCTCGCGTCGCCCCACACCTCGGCGGCGGCGAGCCAGCGCGCGGTCTCGTCGAGCGCGAAGACGCGGCTCGCGTCGAGCCTCCCGTCGAGGAAGGCGCGCAGCAGGCCGATCGCCGTGTCCGCGTCCTCGCCGGCGTCGCGCGGAACGCTCAGCGCGACGGCGCGCGCCGCGTGCGGGTTGTCGAACGGGCCGGCGCGCCCGTTCGCGGCGATCGCCGCCCAGTAGGGACCGGCGTCGAGGCCGACGATCGGCGCGGCCCGCCGCCCGCGCGCGCGCAGCAGCTCGTCCGACGGGAGCTCGACGAGCAGCGCCGGCCCGAGCTCGTCGCCGTTGAGCGCGAGCTCGACGAGCGACGTGCGCGGCGCGGCGAGACCGAGCCGCTCGAAGTGCGCGGCGGCGACGAGCGGGCGCACGCCGCCCGCGGCGCGCGGCGCCACGACCGCGAAGTGGCGCATGCCCTGCACGTGCGCGTCCTCGCCGACGCGCACCTCGAGCGACCACGGCTCCTCCTCGAAGTGCGCGGGCTCGGGCCCGAGGAGCCGCAGCTCGATCGGAATCGAGAGCTCGCCGAGCGACACGGACGCCGGAACGAAGTCGTCGTCGCTCGGCACGAGGATGCCCGCGGCGAGCGCCGCGTCGCGCTTCTCGTGGAGGCGGTGGAGGTGCTTGAACTTGAGGTCGATGCGGAGCGACTCGCTGCGCGCGTTCGCGAGCCGCGCGCGCGCGTAGTCGCGGCCGGCCGCCAGCCAGCGCGCGCCGCCGCGCGCGAGCGCGTCGGCGCCGCCGAGCGCGAGCGCGCCTCCCGCGAAGGCCGCGCCGCTCGCGAGCGCGGCCGCGACGGCGCGCCGGAGCCCTCCCGCCCGCGCGCGCGCGCGCGCCTCGACGCGCGTTCCGCGCGCGGTCTCGAGCTTCACGCCCGCGCGCTCCCCGCTCGCCCCCGCGCGTCGCCCTCCCGCGCGTCGCCGCTCCCGTCGGTGTCCGCGGCGCCGATGGCGTCGCCCGCTCCGAGCGACGCGAGCGCGTCGAGGAGCGCGTCGACGACGCGCGCGCGCGCGGCGGGGGCGAGACCCGGGTAGATCGGGAGCGCGACGACCTCGGCGGCCAGCCGCTCGGTGGCGTCGAGCGCGACCGGGGCGAGCGCGCGGCCGCGCAGCGCGCGCTGCGCGTGCAGCGGCGCCGCGTAGTAGGCGGCCGTCTCGATGCCGCGCGCGTCGAGTGCGTCGCGCAGCGCGTCGCGCAGCGTCGCCGGTGCGCGCACGACGTACTGGTGGCGGGCGTGGCGCGCGGGCGGCGCCGGCCGTGCGGGAAGGCGCAGCGCCGCGCACCCGCCGAGCCGCGCGTCGTAGTCGTCCGCGATCGCCGTCCGCTCGGTGATCCAGCGCTCGAGGTGGGGCAGCTTCACGGAGAGCACGGCCGCCTGCAGCGCGTCGAGGCGCGAGTTGATGCCGAGCTCGTCGTGGCGATAGCGCGCGCGGGCGCCGTGCACGCGGAGCGCGCGAAGGCGCGCCGCCCGTACGTCGTCGTCGGTCGTGATCGCCCCGCCGTCGCCGAGCGCGCCGAGGTTCTTGGACGGGTAGAAGCTCCACGCGGCGAGCTCGCCGCGCGCGCCGACCGACCGGCCGCTCGCATCGCGCGCTCCCGCGGCCTGGGCCGCGTCGTGCACGAGCGCGGCGCCCGCGCGCGCCGCGACGTCCGCGAGCGCCTCGCTGGGCGCGCAGTCGCCGAACAGATGGACCGCGACGATCGCGCGCAGCGACGAGCACGCGCGCGCCGCATCCGCCGCGGACTGCGGGTCGAGGCACGCGGTGCGCGCGTCGACGTCCGCGAACACGGGTGTCGCGCCGAGGCGCGCGATGGCCGCTGCGGTCGCGAAGAAGCTGAACGACGGACACACGACCTGGTCGCCCGGGCCGACGTCGAGCGCCATGAGCGACAGGAGCAGCGCGTCGCTGCCCGACGCGCACGCGATCGCGTGGCGCGCGCCGACCTCGCGCGCGAAGGCCTGCTCGAAGCGCTCGACCTCGTCGCCGAGCACGAAACGGGTGTGGTCGAGGACGCGGCGGATCGCCGCGTCGACGTCGCTGCGGAGCTCGGCGAGCGCGGGCGAGAGGTCGAGCATCGGAACGCGCGGCCCGTCGTGCATCGGCGCGCAGGATACCCCACGAGGCCCGCGCGACCGGGCGACCTGCGGCGTTGCCGGCGCGCGCGCGCTGCGGTTCGATTCGCGGGCGGGACGGTGTCCGGCGCCGCCGCCGCGCGCGCGCCGAGCGGGCCCGCGCGCGCAGGCGGGCGAGTGCGACGAGCGGGGAGATCGGGGCGCGATGGTGGTCGAGAGCCTGCGCGGTGCGCTCGCGAGCGCGCGCCGTCACGACGAGCGCCCGGGAGCGGTCGACGTCTTCCGCATCCCGCTCGCGCGCGTCGCCGGCCGCCACGTGGCACTGCTCGACGCGCGCGAGCGCGCGCGGGCCGAGCGGCGCGAGCGCGCCGCGGGCGGCGGCGCGGCCTTCGCGTCGCGCGCCGCGCTGCGCCTCGTCGTCGCGCACTGGCTCGGCGCGGGTGCCGACGCCGCGTCGCTCGCGCTCGAGGAGGACGGGTACGGCCGCCCGTGCCTCGCGGGCCGCGCGGCGTGCGACGTCGACTTCAATCTGAGCCATTCGCGCGGGCTCGCGCTCGTCGCCGTCGCGCGCGGCGTGCGCATCGGCGTCGACCTCGAGCGCGTCGATCCGCGACGCGACGTGGCGCGCCTCGCGGCGCGCGTGCTCGCGGCCGACGAGCAGCGCGCGCTCGCGGAGCAGTGCGGCGCGGCGGCGACGCGCGCGTTCCATCTCGCGTGGAGCGCGAAGGAGGCGTTCGCGAAGGCGAGCGGCGCGGGCCTTCGCGTTCCGCCGCGCCGGCACGCAGTGCAGTGGGCGCCGGACGGCGCGGGGCGCATCGCGCTCGCGCCCGCATCGGCGGACGGCGTGCCCTCGGTCGGCGGTGGCGCGACGCACACCGACGGCACCGCGAGCGCGGCGAGCGGGCCGAACGCGGAGAGCGGCGTCGATGTGGAGGGCGCGGCCGTGCGCGCCGCGCGGGATGCGTCGCGCGCCGTGCTGCGCGAGCTCGAGCTGCCCGACGGCTTCGTCGGCGCGATCTGTGCGCTCGGCGCGGTCGAGCGCGTGCGCGCCTTCGATGCGGAGGCGCTCGTCGCGTGACGCGCGCCGACGCCGTCGCCGCCTCGCTCGTCGGCGTCGCCGCGACGGCGATCTGCTTCCAGGCGCTCGACTGGGGCTTCGCGGCCGAGGTCGCGGTCGTGGGCGGAGACCGGATGCTCCGCGGCGAGCTTCCGTACCGCGACTTCTGGACGATCTACGCGCCGGGGAGCCCGGCGCTCGTCGCCGCGCTCTTCCGCGCATTCGGGCGCGAGCTCGCGGTCGTGCACGCGGCGAGTGCGGGCCTCGCGGCCGCGGCGTCGGTCGCCTGGTTCGCGCTGATGCGCAGGGCGGCGCTGCCGCGCGCGGCGGCCGCGGCCGCCGCGATCGTCTTCGCGGCCGCCGTGTGGACGCCGTCGCCCGACCTCCACACGTACGTCGTGCCGCGCCTGTTGCTGATCGTCGCGTTCGAGCGCGTGCTCGCCGCCGTCGCCGCGCAGCGGACCGCGCCACTCGCCGCCGCGGGGCTCGCCCTGGGCATCGCCGCGCTCTTCAAGCACGACGTCGCCGGGTATGCCGCGGTCGCGTGCGGGCTCGCGCTCGTGCTCGCGCGCGCGGCGCTCGGCGTGCGCATCGAGCTCGTGCGCGGCGTCGCCCTGCTCGGCGGCTGCGCGCTCGCCGTGGTGGGGCCGGCCGCGATCGCGGTGGGCGCGATCGGCGGCGCCGACGCCTGGAACGACCTGATCGCGTTCCCGCTCGGCGACTTCCGCGTCGTGCGCGGCGAGCGCTATCCCGCGCTCCTCCCCGACGCCAGCGCGCTGCGCGCGTTCGCGGGCGACCCCGGCAACCCGCGCCGCGCCGCGCGCGCACTGCAGGCCCTCGGCGAGACCGGCGGCGCGCACGCGCCGGAGCTCGCGCTCGCGGCGGTCGCGGTCGCACTCGGGGCGCTCGTCCTGCGCGCGCGCGCGCGCGCCGCGCGCGAGGCGCTCGCGGGCGAACGCGACGGCCGAGCGGCGCTCGCCGCGCTCGCGCTCTGCGCGTGCGGTCTGCCGTTCTTCTGGTCCGCCGCGCACGTCCAGCAGAACACGCACATTTTCTCGATGGCGATGCTCGCCGGCCTCGGGCTCGCGGGGCTCTGGCGCGTCGCACCGGCGCTCGCATCGGCGCCGCGCGCGCGGCTCGCGGCGCGCACCGTCGTGGGGGCGCTCGCGGCGGCGCAGGCGACGGCGTCGCTGCTGCCGTCGGCCTTCGATCTCGGGCGCATGCTCGCCGAGCGCCCGACGTCGCGCGCGCTCGGCGTTCCCGGCACGGGGAGCGCGCGCGTGTCGGCGGCGGATTTCGCCGCGCTCCGCCCGGTCGTCGACTTCGTGCGCGCGAACGTCGCGCCCGACGAGCCGGTCTACGTCGGCCTCGCGCGGCACGACGCGATCGTGATCGGGAAGCCGAGCCTCTACTTCCTCGTCGATCGCCCGGTGGCGACGCGCTACCACGAGCTCCACCCCGGCGTGAGCGACCGCGCGGACGTCCAGCGCGAGATGATCTCCGACCTCGAGCGCGAGGGAGTCCGCTGCGTGGTGCGCTGGAACTTCGGATGGCCGGACGCGCGCCTCGACGCGATCCTCGCGGCGCGCCGGCGCGCGCTGCCCGCGCTCGGTGCCGGGCTCCTCGACGCGTATCTCGACACCCACTTCGAGCGGGTCGCGCGGCACGGCGAGCTCGACGTGCTGTGGCGCACCGGGGCGGCGCGCCCCTGGGAGGCGGCGGCGGGGGCCGGCGCGAGCGCCGACTAACGAGCCAGCCAGAGCGTCGCGATCGCGGCGACGCAGGAGAGCGTGCTGCCCGCGAGCAGCGCGAGGCCGAGGCGGTCCGCGCGCGTCCACGCCCAGAGCGCGACGCCGCTCGCCGCGAACGCGAGCAGCGCGATGCCCGTCGCGTCGACCCAGGCGGCCCAGATCGCGTGGGCGACGCCGCCGCGCGCGCCGTGCAGCTGGTGCACGTTGCCGAGCGTCTGCTGCAGCCCGTGCGCGCGGCGCTCGAGCGACGCCTCGCCGGAGTCGGCGTCGAGGCGGAGCGTGGCGACGGAGGCCGGGCGCTCGACGCGCACGACGAGCACGCGGCCGTCGCGTTCGAGCGCGGTCGCGACGCGGCCCTCGAGGCGGAGCGCGTCGACGGCGCGCGCCGCGAGCGCGCGGAGCGCGCCGGCGGTCGCGAGCTCGCGCGCGTCGAAGCCGATCTCGACGCGTTCCCGCTCGGCGTGCGACGCGTTCGGGAGCCGGTCGCCGTGCACGATCGCGAAGCCCGTCACCGCGTAGAGGGCGAGCGTGGCGGCGAGCGCGAGGCCGGCCACCGCGTGCACGTCGCGGACGAGGCGGTAGAGCTTCGCCCGGCTCACCACAGCGCGCTCCAGAGCGCGACGAGGGAGAGCAGCCCGAGCACTGCGCCCGCGAGCCCGGCGCGCAGCCGCGCGCGGCGCGGCCAGTGGAGGACGGCGCCGCTCACGACCGCGAGCGCCATCGCGGCCGTCGACACGTCCGTGTAGAGCGCCCACGCCCGCGTCCATCCCATGCCGGGGAAGGACGTCGCGCCGTGGAGGCCGCGCGCCACCGCGAGCAGCGATGCGCGCGTCTCGACGACGCGGGCCTCGCGTCCGTCCGGTGCGACGCGCACCGCATAACGTCGCCCGGGCCGGTTCACCTGGAAGGCGAGCGCGCCGTCCGCGCTCGCGTGCGCCGTCCACGGCGGCGTGTGGCCCGCGAGCCCGAGCGCGTCGCGCGCGGCCGCGGCGCGCGCCGCGGGGGCGGCGTTCGCGGCGAGCGGCGCGGGCAGGGGCGCGCTCCACTCGGCGCTCGTCTCCGCGCCGCGCCAGCCGTGGTTGAACGCGATGGCCGTGACGCCGTAGAGCGCGAAGTACGGCGCGCAGAGGAGGCCGAGGTAGAGATGGGCGTCGAGCCAGAGCCGGCGTGTGCGGGGCTTCACGCGCGCGGCTCTCGGACGCGCTCGTCGGCGTCGGCGGGCGGGCGCGCGGACGTCGGACGCCCCGTCCACAGCCCCGCGACCTCGCCCGCGCTCCACGCGACGAGCAGGACGGCGAGCCACGGGAGCGCGCGGGCGAATGCGGCGCGGTGGCGTCCGCGCTGCCAGGCCGTGCGCACCTGGCGGAAGAGCAGGAGCGGCGGGAGCAGCGGGGAGAGCAGGGCGAGCGCGAGGCGCCGCGCGGGCCCGACCTCGTGCGCGCGCTTTCCGGCGTAGAGGCGCCCCCAGGCGAAGCGCTCGCGCAGGCACGGCGCGAGTCGCAGCCGCCCTCGCTCCTGCACGACCACGATCGAGGGCTCGCGCCACAGCACTTCGCCGCGCGCGCGCAGCGCGCCGTGCACGGCGGTCTCGTGATAGGCGCCGCGCCAGGCGTCGGCGACGGCCTCGAGCGGCGCGCGCTTGTAGGACACGTTCACGTCGGACACGTAGTCGGCCGGGCCTTCGGGCAGCGGGCTCTGGTAGCGCCCGAAGTCGCCGAAGTAGACGGCCCACGCGAGCGGCTGCGGGCTCGCGTTGTCGATCGCGCCGCCGATCGCGGCGTGCGGGAGGCGCGCGTGCGCGTCGGCGATGCGCGCGCACCAGTCGGGCGCCGGGCGCGCGTGGTCCTCGGTGAGCGCGAGCAGCGCGCCGCGCGCCGCGGCCAGGCCGGTCGCGCGGCGGCGGTCGTAGGCGAGGTGGCGCAGGCCCGGGTCGCTCGCCTCGGCGAGCCCCTCCGCGGCGAGCACCGGGAACGCGACCTCCGGGTACTTCGCGCGCCAGCGCTCGACGTCGGGAAGGGACGGGTCGACCGGGACGATCACCTCGAACGCGGGTGCGCCGCGCTGGGCGCGCAGCGCGTCGAGGCAGCGATCGACGTGGTCGCCCGCCGTCGTGCACGTGACGATCACCGAGAGCAGCGGCGCGTCGGATCCGATGGCGCTCATTCGACGTAGCCGAGCTCGCGCAGGCGTTCGAAGGTCGCGTCCTCGTCGCTCGCGCCGCGCGCCTCGCCATTGCGCGCCGCCGCGCGCAGGTGCGCCTCGATCGAGTAGGCCGGCTGCGCGGCGAGCCACGCGTCGAGCGCGCGCGCGAGCGCGTCGCGCACGTCGGGATGCGCGTCGCCGACGTCCCGCGTCTCGTCGGGGTCTACCTGCGTGTCGTAGAGGACGGGCGCCGCGCGCGACGAGACGAGGTACTTGAAGCGACCGTCGTGCGCGGCGCGCAGCCGCGCGGTGAAGCGCGCGACGTCCGCCTCGAGGCCGGCGTGGACGCTCATGCGTTCGAGGTGGCCGTAGTACGGGTCGCCCTCGACGAACGCGAGGCGGCGCGGGCGCGTGCGGCCGGGAAGCAGGCTCTGCCCCGACTGCCCGGGCTCGAGCGCGAGCCCGCCGACCGCGTCGGCGACGGTGGCCGGCACGTCGACGAGCTGGCACGGGCCGTCGTCGCGCGCGCCCGCGGCGACCCCCGCCCCGCGCAGCAGCATGGGCACGTGCACGAGGTGGTCGTTGATCGCGAACACGTGGTCGAAGCGGCCGGCCTCGCCGAGGTTCTCGCCGTGGTCGGCCGTGACGACGAGCAGCGTGTCGGGGCCGAGGTGGCGATCGATCGACGCGACGATGTGCCCGAGGCGCACGTCCTGGTAGGCGACCTCCGCCGCGTAGAGGCCGCGCAGCGCGGCGAGCTCGCGCGGAGCGGGCGCGCGCGTGCGGGCCATCCAGAGCGGGCCGTAGAAGCCGCTCGAGAAGAGCGTCGCCTCGAGGTAGCCGACGCCGTCGGGCAGGTGGGCGGCGCGTGCGCGCGCGGGCGGCAGGTAGCGCCAGTGCGGCTCGAGCAGGTTCACGAACAGGAAGAGCGGTGCCTCGTCGCCGCGCGCGTCGCGCGCGCGCAGGTACCGGTCGATCTCGACGACGCCCTGCTCGGCGCCCTGGTCCGTGAAGCGCGCGGGCGCGCCGACGCGCTCGAGGATGCGCCGCAGCGCGAGCCGCTCGTAGGGGGCGGCGATCTCGCGATAGGTCTCGAACCCCTGCGCGAGGTTCGCGAGGGCGACGTGGCCGTTGGCCGCGAAGCCGGCCGTGCGATAGCCGGCGGCGACGAGCGCCTCGGCGAGCGTCGTGAAGCGGTCGTCGAGCCATCGGTGCTGCTCGAAGGTCGCGCCGTGCGCGGTCGGGTAGAGGCCGGTGAAGAGCGACGCGTGCGAGGGGACGGTCCACGGCGCCGGCGCATAACATCGCTCGAACAGCGTCCCGCCGGCGGCCAGCCGATCGAAGGCGGGGCTCAGCGCGCGCGCGTCGCCGTAGGCGCCGAGGTGATCGGCGCGCAGCGTGTCGAGCACGATCAGCGCGACGTTCGGCCGCGCCTTCGCGCCGGCCGCCGTCGCGCGCGCGGGCGCCGCGGAGGCCCGCGGGTCGGTCGTCGATGCGGGTGCGCTGCCGCCGCCGCGCGCGACGGCGAGACCGGCGGCGGCGATCGGCGCGGCGAGGAGGACGAGCGCGGCGAGCGCGGGCGCGCGCAGCATCCACTGCGGTCGCGGCGGGAGCAGGGCGAGCGCGAGCAGCGCCGCGGCGATGCCCGCCGCCGCCTCGCCGGTGCCGATCGCGCGCATCGACGCGAGGGCGAGCGCCGCGAGTGCGATGCCCGCGGCGGTGCACGTCGCGGCGACGAGCGAGAGCGACGCGCGGCGCCGCAGCGCGAGGCCGAGCACCGCCGCGCCGGCGCCCGCGGCGAGTGCAGGGAGCGCGGCGATCGCGGCCCACAGCAGGACCGTCGCTGCGGCGCTCTCGGGCTCGAGCGCGCGTCCGCGCAGCGCGACGTCGGCGAGCCCGAGCGCGCACGCCGCGACGGCGACCGCGCTCGCGCAGGCACACGCCGCGTCGCGCGCGTCCGGCCGCGCGGTGCCGCCGTCGATCGGGTCGCTCACGGCCGTGCTCCCTCGGCGCCGGCCGGCGGGCCGGCGGCGCGCGGCCAGCGATAGAGCGCGATCGGCCCGGCCTCGAACGCCGGTGCGCCGTAGGCGGCGTCGGCCGCGGCCCGCGTCGCGGGGTCGCTCGTCGCGCCGTGTCCGTCGAGCAGCACGTACACCTCGCGGCCGAGCGCCGCGACGTAGCGCGCGTCGTCGTCGCCGAGCGGGGCCCCCGCGACGAGCGCGCGCGCGATCGCCACGCGCCGCGCGACGTCCGCGTGGTCCGACACGATGTAGTGCGAGGCGCGCAGCGTGAAGAGCGAGCGCCCGGTCATCGCGGGGAGCTCGTTCGTGTTGCCCGACATCGCGCGAATCGGCGGCCCGGGGTCGACGACGACGACCGCGTCCGGCGCCGCGCTCTCGCGGAGCCACGCGTAGAGGCTCGGGAGCGGAGCGCCGGGCGGCAGGCGGCGCAGCTCGCCGTGCTCGCTCGCGAGCGGCACGGGAGGACGGCCCGCATAGGCGGCCGTGATCAGGAGTGCCGTCGGCACGAAGAGCGCGGCGACGAGCAGCGCGCGCCGCGCGGCGACGCGCCCCTCGGCGTCGACGAGCGCTCCGCTGGCGGCCATTCCGAGCGGAACGAGCGCGGCCTGGAAGAAGTTGTTCTGGCTGCCCATCGGGAGCGAGACGACCGCGGCGCCCGCCATGTAGACGAGCGACGCGAGCACGAGCAGCGCGAGGAAGTCGCGCCGGTCGCCCGACGCGCCGCGCGTCGCGACGACGGCGAGCGGCAGCGTCACGAGCGCCGACTCCGCCATGGCGAGGAGCGCGTCCTTCATCTCGCCGGGCGTGGCGGCCGCGAGCCCGCCGCCCGCGCCGCCGCCGAGGATGTTCGCGAACGTCGGCACCGAGAGCGCGAAGCCCGCCGCGATCGCGCCGAGCGCGAGCGGCGCGCGCGCCACGAGCGATGCGCCGAGCGGCGCGGCGGCCGGCTCGCCGGCCGGTGCCGCGCCCCCGCTCGCGCGCCGCGAGCGCCAGTACGCGCTTCCAGCGAGAGCGACGAGCGCGCCGCCGAGCGCCCCCGTCGTGCTCGCGCCGAAGAGCATGCTGAAGGACGAGCACGCGGCGGTGGCGAGCGCGAGGCCCGCCGCCCGCGCGGCGCCGCCGCGCGCGAGCACCGCGCGCAGGGCGACGACGACGAGCACGAGGCTCGCGATCGCGAGGGGTCGCGACGTCACGTTGTAGAAGAAGTTGAGCAGCGGGCCCCAGAGCGAGTAGGGGTCGAACAGGCGCATCGCGCGCATCACCGGATGCACGAGGCCCCATAGGTACTCGCCCTCGAGCACGGCCGGGCCGCCGCGCAGGCGTCGCCACGCGACGATCTCGGCCGCGAACGGCTTCGCACCCGCGAGCACGAGCAGCGCGACCCAGGGCCCGGCGGCCGCGCGCCCGAAGAGCGAGCGCGCGAACGCGGCGCAGCCCGCGAAGAGCGCGACGGCGCCCGCCATCACGAGCAGCTCGAGGCTGCGCAGCGGGTCGAGCCCGGTGACGGCGGCGATCGCCGCGCCGAGCGCGTGGAAGACCCAGTAGTAGAGGACGGGCTCGCCCGCGAAGAACGGATTCTCGGGCGGGAGCTCGCCGGGGTGGGCGAGCACGCGCTCGAGCAGCGCGGCGTGCAGCATGCCGTGCGCGGAGATGGCCGTGCGCGGGCTCGCGCGGTGCAGCGCGGCGATCACCGCGCACAGCAGGGCGGCCGAAGCCGCCGTCCACAGGACGGCGCGACGTGCCTCGCGCTCGCTCGCGGACATGGGTTCCTGCTCGCCCCCCTGCAGCCGGACGGGACCGTATCGGCACTGGAACTCGGGCGATAGAGGCCGGGTTTCTCGCGTCGTTCTCCCTACGCGGCGCGCGGCGGCCCGGCGCGAGGTCGACGGGCCGGCGCGCGCGGCGCGGGCGCGGCGCTCGACCCGGGAGCCTGGTTCGACGATGGTGTGCGCGCGGCGCGCCCGGCGCGTGCGCTCGGGGGGACGGATGATCGATCTCGGCCTGATTCCCGCGGCGGGCAAGGGCGTGCGCGCGTATCCGAAGTCGAGCTACGTGCCGAAGCCCATGCTCGAGATCGCGGGCGTGCCGCTCGTGCAGCGCAACCTCGAGATCCTGCGCGACGCGATGGGCATCCGCGAGATCGTGATCATCGTCGGCTACCTCGGCGATCACATCCGGCGGCACCTCGGCGACGGGAGCCGCCACGGCGTCGCGATCACCTACGTCCAGTGCGACGAGCCCGACATCGGCCTCGCGCGCGGCATCGCGCTCGCGGAGCCCCACCTCCCGCGCCCCTTCGCGACGATCCTCGCCGACGAGCTCTACCTCGGGACGAACCACGCCGAGCTGCGCGCGCCCGACGGCGACTGGTTCGCCGTGTGCGCGGTGAAGCACGTCGACGACCCGCGGCTGATCGAGCGCAACTACTCGGTCGCGATCGCCGGCGGGCGCATCGTCGACGTCGAGGAGAAGCCGCAGGCGCCGACGAGCGGCCTGCTCGGCTGCGGCAGCTACCTGTTCACGCCGGAGCTCTTCGAGCGCATCCGCACGACGCCGCCGAGCCCGCGCAGCGGGCGCGTCGAGCTGACGGACGTGATCGGCGCCGTCGCGCGCGAGGGCCCGCGCGTGTTCCCGTTCGTGCTCGAGGGGCACTACATCAACGTCAACCGCGTCGAGGACTACCACGCGGGCAACTACCTCGCGCGCACGCTCGCCTTCGACCGCACGAAGATCAGCATCGTGATCCCCGCGTACAACGAGGAGGACTCGATCGGCCACGTGGTCGCCGACTTCGCCGCGCACCCGCTCGTCCACGAGGTCTTCGTCGTCGACAACTCGTCGAAGGACGCGACCGCGCGCGTGGCGGCCGAGCGCGGCGCGCGCGTCGAGACCGTCTCGCTCCACGGCTACGGCGACACGATCAAGTACGGCCTCGACCACGCGGCCGGCGACCTGCTCGTGATCGTCGAGGCCGACCACTCGTTCCGCTCGCGCGACCTCGGCAAGCTCGTCGAGTACGCGAAGGACGCCGACATGGCGATCGGCACCCGCACGACGCGGCAGATGATCGAGCAGGGCACCAACATGCAGGGCGCGCTGCGCTGGGGGAACGTCGTCGTCGGCAAGCTCGTCGAGGCGCTGTGGTGGAGCCAGGAGCCGCGCTTCACGGACGTGGGCTGCACGTACCGCGCGCTCTGGCGCTCGGCCTGGAACGACATCCGCGACGAGGTGCGCGGCGTCGGGCCCGAGTTCTCGCCGGAGCTGATGGTCGAGATGCTGCGCGCGCGCAAGCGCGTGATCGAGGTGCCGGTGAGCTACTTCCCGCGGCTCGGCGGCGACTCGAAGCACTCGAAGAACTACCTCCACATCGCGCGCACCGCGCTGCGCATGCTCAGGATCGTCTTCGAGAAGCGCCTCGGCCTCGGCTAGCGACGGCCGCCGTCACTCGACGGGCGGGCGCTCGCGCAGCACGGCGCGTCCGTCGCGGCGCACGGCGGCGTGGAACACGGGTCGGTCGGGGAAGGCTGCCTCGAGCTCGGCGTTGCGCGCGCCGAGATCGCGCGCGAAGAGCACGTCGTTGCGCTCGAGCGGATAGTCGTTCAGCGGGAAGGCCGACTTCCAGCCCCAGCCCTCCTCGGCGACGAACACGAGCGCGTGCGTGAGGTGCTGCTCGCGCACGAGCTCGCGGAGCGCGCCCGAGGCCTGGCGGTAGGCACCGCCGTAGGCGACGACGGTCGCGGGCGCGGCCGCGAGCAGCACGTGCGCGACGAGCGCGGCGATCGCGGCGCGCAGCGCGTGCGCGTTCGGCCCGCGCGCCTCGAGCGCGTGCGCGGCGCGCAGCGCGATCGCGCCGACGATCGCGGGCAGCGCGATCGCGTAGTGCCGCGCTCCGTACGCGATGCCGTGATAGAAGTGCGCGACGTAGACGGCGACGACGATCGCGGTCGCCGCGGCGAACGCCGCGCGCCACGCGTCGGCGCGGGGCCGCCAGAACGCCCACGCGAGCGCGGCGGCGAGCACGAGCGGCGCGCCCCAGACGTCGGCGAGGAAGTGCGCGAGGCGCAGGCTCGTGACGCGCGGCGCGTCGCTCGGGAAGTAGCCCGGGAAGCGCGGGCCGTGGATCTTCGTGCCCATGTCCGGGCCGAACCCGAACCCGAAGCGCTGGCCGGGGAACTCCTTCGCGAAGTGGAGCTCCTGCGGCAGGACGAGCGGGTCGCCGGTGAGCGCCGCGTTGTAGGCGAGCAGGGCGCCGACGCCGAGCGCCGCGAAGGCGCCCGTCGCGGCCAGCGCGGCGAGGCGCGGGGCGAGTGCGGCCCGCGCGGACGGCCGCGTGTGCGCGCGCGTCGCGAGCGCCGCGCGCGCGACGCCCGCGAGCTGCCAGACGCCGAACGGAAGCGCGGCCGCGGCGGCGTCGAGCGGGCGCACCGCGGCGTTCGCGCCGAGCGCGATGCCCCCGATGCACGCCCAGCCGAGCGCGCGCCACTCGCCGCGTTCGGCGCCGTCCGGGCCGTCCGGCCGGGCGCTCGCCCCGGCCCGCTCGTGCGCGCGCTGGAGCCGCCACTGCTCGGCCCACGCGCGCACGAGCAGCGCGAAGAGCGCCATGTTCGCCGTGTGCGACATCGCGGTCGCGCCGAGCAGCCAGTGCATGGGCGCGATCGCGAGGCCCGCGGCGGCGAGCCGCGCGGCGAGCGCACCCGCGCCCGCGCGCTCGAGCGCGGTCGCGAGCCACCAGACGGTGAGCGCGGCGAGCAGCGGGTCGACGAGCGGCCCCGCGCCGATGCGCATTCCGAGCGCGAGGAGGGCCGGCCAGCCCGGGTTCATGATGCCGTGCCACACGCCGCGCTCGACGTTCGTGTGCACGAAGCGGAAGAACTCGAAGTGGTCGGGCACGGGGAACCCGAGACGCCCCTGCGCGAGTGCCTTCGCCTGGAAGACGTAGGCCGTCTCGTCGCTCACGTGCGGGATGTCGTCGAGCACGAGCTGCTGCGCGGCGAGCGCGGCGGCGAACGCGAGGAGGGCGAACAGCGCGATCGGCGCGCGCGCGAGCGCGCGCTCGGCCCGCTCGCAGCCGCGCTCGAGTCGCAGCGCGGCGAGCCACAGCATCGCGAAGCACGCGCTCGACGCGCCGACGCTCTCCACGAGATAGCGGCGCACCTCGAGCTCCTCGCGGGCGAGTGCGGCGATCGCGAGCACGGCGAGGACGGCGACGGCGAGCGGCGCGGCGGCCGCGCGCAGCGCGCGCGCCGCCTGCGGAAGGACGCGCTCGGCGCGCGGGGCGGCGAGCGCGAGCGCGAGGAGGGCGGCGACGGCGACGCTGCTCCACGGCGTGGCGAGCGGGTTCAAGGAAGGCCTCCCGGGCGGCCGCGGCCGCGCGTGCGCGTCGTCGGCGCGGCGCCCGCCCGCGCGCGGCCCGTGCGCCGCCCGTGCGCCGGAGTGCGGTCGCGCCGGTGGTGGGTGCCGCGCGCGCGCGGCGGGGGACGGAAATCGCGCGCGCCCGCGACCCCCGAGCGGCCCTCGCGGACACCCACCCGACGCGAGCGGATGGCCGCCCCGCGATCCGGGCCGACGGGCGGCTCGGCGCCGCACGGACCGGCGGGCGGCTCGGCGCCGCACGGACCGGCGGGCGGCTCGGCGCGCGGGCGGACGGGGCCCGCGGCGGTCGCCGAGCGCCGGATCTGAGCAGCCCGGGTGTGCCCGGGAGCCGGGTGCGCAGCGGACTGCGCAGCCGGGGAACGGGCGGCCGCAGGCGCAGCCGGCGGCAGGAGAGCCGGGAGACGCGCGGAGGGAAAGGCGAAGTGGCGCTCGTGCGCGATGTTCCCGCAAGCTTCGCGGGCCCGTCGCACCCACTTGGCACACCTTTCGCTTCGATGAACGCCACCCACGACGACCGGGAAGGTGGAGCAAGCCAGCCGTGACCGCACCGAGCATCGCCATCGTCATGCCCGCGTACAACGCGGCGCACCTGCTGCCGCGCGTCCTGCCGGCGGCGCTCGGCGCCGCGCGCGGGGCGACCGTGCTCGTCGTCGACCCGGGCTCGACGGACGGGACGGCGCGCGTGGCCGAGGAGCTCGGCGCGCGCGTGGTGCGCCTGCCGAAGCAGGCCGGCCCGGCCCGCGCGCGCAACGTCGGCGTCGCGAACGTCGACGCCGACGTCGTGCTCTTCATCGACTCCGACTGCGTCGCGAAGCCCGACGTCGTCGACCGCGTGCGCGAGGCCTTCGCCGCCGATCCGGAGCTCGTGAGCCTCACGGGTTCCTACGACGACGCGCCGCCCGAGCCGAACTTCTTCTCGCAGTACATGAACCTGCGCCACCACATCACGCACCACCGCGCGAACCGCGAGGACGCGACGTTCTGGGCCGGCTGCGGCGCGGTGCGACGCGAGGTGTTCCTGGCGGTGGGCGGCTTCGACGAGCAGCGCTTCCCGCGGCCGCAGATCGAGGACATCGAGCTCGGCTACCGCATGCGCGAGAAGGGCGGGGCGCGGCTCGACCCGGATCTCCAGGTCACGCACCTGAAGCGCTGGACGGGCCGCAACGCGATCTACACCGACGTCGTCGAGCGCGGGATCCCGTGGACCACGCTCATGCTCGAGCGCGGCGGCGTCCCGAACGACCTGAACCTGCGCACCTCGCAGCGCGTCGCCGCGGCGCTCGCGCCGCTCGCGCTGGCCTGCGTCGCCGCTCTCCCGGTCGCGCTCGCCGCCGGCGCGCCGGCGATCGCGGCGGCCGCCGCGATCGTGCTCGCGACCTCGGTCTCGCTCCAGATCGACCTCGTGCGCGAGTTCGCCCGCCTGCGCGGGCCGCTGTTCGCGCTGCGAGCGTGGCTGTTCCACCAGGTCCATCTCTCGTACAGCGGTGCGACCTTCGTCTATTGCTGGTTGAGGAATCGACTTTGATCATCGATGAGAACCCCATGACGGAACCCAAGCACAACATCGAACACGTCGTCGTCCTCGGAGGCGGGCCGGCGGGCCTGGCCGCCGGACACGAGCTGTCGGCGCGCGGCATGAAGGTGACCGTGCTCGAGCGCGCGCCCTGGGTCGGCGGCCTGTCGCTGACGTGGGAGCGGGACGGCTTCCGCTTCGACCTCGGCGGCCACCGCTGGTTCACGAAGAAGGACTGGCTCGACCAGTGGTTCCGCGAGCTCATGAAGGGCGAGCTCGTCGACGTGCACCGCATCAGCCGGATCTACTTCGACCGGAAGTACTTCGACTACCCGGTCGCGATCAAGAACGTGCTGCTGACGGCCGGGCTCTTCACGAGCATCCACGCCGTCTTCTCGTACGGCCTGCAGATCCTGAAGGAGCGCTTCCGGCGCGAGGAGCCGGAGAACATCGAGGAGGCCTACGTCGCGCAGTTCGGGCCGAAGCTCTACCAGATGTTCTTCAAGCGCTACACGGAGAAGGTCTGGGGCCGCGACTGCACGCTGCTCTCGGCCGACTGGGTCACGCAGCGCACGAAGGGCCTCTCGATCTGGGAGACGCTCAAGAACGCGCTGATCCCGCAGAACGTGCGCACCGTCGACAAGAAGGTGGAGAGCCTCGTCGACACCTTCCTGTATCCGCGCTTCGGCTACCAGCGCATCTCCGAGCGCATGCGCGAGGACATCGAGGCCGACGGCAACGAGGTGCGCCTCCACGCGAACGTGAAGAGCGTGAGGATCGACGGCGGCAAGGTGACCGTCGGCTACGTCGACCGCGAGACGAACGAGGTGCGCGAGGTGGTGTGCGACCACATCGTCTCGACCATCCCGCTCGGCCATCTCGTGCAGATCGTCGAGCCCGGCGCGCCGTCGCACGTGATCGACGCGGCCAAGGGCCTCGAGTTCCGCAGCGTGATCACGGCCAACATCATGCTGCGCAAGGAGCAGGTCACGAAGGACACCTGGCTCTACGTGCACGACGAGAAGGTCGGCTTCGCGCGCATCCACGAGCCGAAGAACTGGAGCGTCGACATGTGCCCGCCCGGCACGACGTCGATCTGCGCCGAGTGGTTCTGCACGAAGGGCGACGCGATGTGGGAGATGGACGACCAGGAGATCGTCGACCGCACGGTCGGGCACCTGGCCGACGACCTCGGCTTCATCTCGCGCGACGAGGTGATCGGCGGCTTCGCGCTGCGCGCCCACCACGCCTACCCGGTGTACACGCTCGACTACAACGATCGCGTCGGGGCCATCAAGGGCTTCCTGCGCCAGCACGAGGAGTACATCTCGATCGCGGGTCGCGGCGGCACGTTCCGCTACAACAACGCCGACCACTCGATCGAGACCGGCCTGCTCGTCGCGCAGAACATCATGGGCGAGGATCACGACATCGAGGCCGTGAACGCCGACAAGGAATACCACGAGGAGAAGCGTCTCGATGGCGACCGACGTTAAGCACGTGGCCGCCGCGCACCCGCGCGAGGCGGTCAGCGCGAGCGAGCGCGACGTGATGGAGCAGGCCTTCGGCCGGATCGACCCGGTCGCGCTCGGCGCGGGGGTCGGGATCGTCGCGGGCCTCGCGCTCGCGGCGGCGACGGCCTGGCTGCTGCTGCAGGGGGGCGCGATGGTGGGCCTGCACCTGAAGCGCCTGGCCTTCTTCCTGCCCGGCTACGCCGTGACGTGGCCGGGCGTCGGCATCGGGTTCATCGACGCGCTCGTCGTCGGGTTCGTCGCCGGCGCCGCGCTCGCAGCCCTCTGGAACGCCTATCACCGTCTGTTCATCGCGGTCGTCGTCGCGCGCGAGCGCGCGCGCGAGGTGCGCCGCGAGCTCCAGGAGCTCTGAGCCCCATGGCCGCATCGCATGTCCACTCCGGATCGTCCGCGCCCTCCGTGGCGGGCGCGCTCGTCCGACTCAATGCGCACGTGCTCGGCGCCGTGCTCGCGCTCGTCCTCGGCGCGTCGCTGTTCGTCGCGACGCTCGTCCTGCTCGCGCAGGGCGGGCCGCAGACGGGCCAGATGCTGTCGCTGCTCGCGTACTTCTTCCCGGGCTACGGGATGTCGTTCGGCGGCGCGATCGTCGGCGGTCTGTGGGGAGCGCTCGCGGGCTACGTCGTCGGCTTCGCGGTCGGGCGCGCGTACGGGCCGTGGATGCTGCGCGGCACGGTGCGCATGCTCGACCGCCGCGCGCGCGGCGAGGTCGGCGTCCACACGATCGTGAGCCTGCGCCCCGTCGCGTTCGCGACCGTGAGCGCGGCGCTCCTCGCGGTCGGCCTCCTCGTCGCGACCAACTGGCTCTGGCTGCGCTCGGGCGGCGTGCCGAGCCCGCACCTGCTCCTGCTGACGAACTACCTCCCCGGCTACGCGACGAACCCGCTCGGCAGCGTCGTCGGCGCCTTCTGGGTCTTCGTGTACGGCTTCACGGGCGCCTTCGGCGTCGCCTGGATCTACGGGAAGGTCTCGCTCGCGCGCAACGGCCCGCCGCGCGGCGTCCCGCGATGACGACCGCCGCGCCGTCCGGCGACGAGCGGGACGGCGGCTGCGCGTGCGGCCACGTCCGCTACCGGCTCGCGAGCGCGCCGATGTACGTCCACGCCTGCCACTGCACGTGGTGCCAGCGCGAGACCGGCGCCGCCTTCGCCGTGAACGCGCTGATCGAAACCGATCGCGTGGCGCTGCTCGCGGGCGAGGTCGAGTGGGTCGACACGCCGACGAACAGCGGAAAGGGCCAGCGCGTCGCGCGCTGCCCGCGCTGCCGCGTCGCCGTCTTCAGCCACTACGCCTACGGCCCGATCGGCGACGACGTGCGCTTCGTGCGCGTGGGCACGCTCGACGACCCGTCGCGCACGCCGCCCGACCTGCACATCTTCACGTCGACGAAGGTCGCGTGGCTCGCGCTGCCGGAAGGCGCCCCGGCCGTTGCGGAGTTCTACAAGGCGTCCGAACGCTGGCCGGCGGCGAGCCTCGAGCGCCGGACGGCGCTGTTCGCCGCCGCGGAGGCCGCGGCCGCGCGGTAGGCGCTCGCCGCGCCCGCGCGGCGGCGCGCGGGCCGCTCAGTCCTCGACGACGTGCGTCTCGAACACGGCGCGGTACTCGCGCCAGCGCGCGGCGTCGAAGCTCCCGTCGTCGCGCAGGCAGTCGACCGCGGCGCGCGCCATGAAGAGCGCGTGGTGCGTGTTGTCGTGCGCGAAGAGCCCCTGGCGTCCGAAGCTCTCGAGCCCGTCGATGCCCTCGAGGAAGCCGTCGAGCGCGGCGAAGTGCGCCTCGTAGCCCTCGCGGTAGATCGGGTAGGCCGCGGGCAGGCGCCGCGTCGCGACGGAGAGGACGTCGCAGCCGACGGGCAGCCCCGCGCGCGCGAGCCCGTCGGCGACGAGCGCGCCGAGCCCGGCGTCGTCCATCGACCAGACGGCGTCCGTCGGCGCGCACGGGAGCTCGGCGCACAGCACGGTGCGCCCGCGCGGCTCGCCCTGTGCGGCGTAGTTCTTGGGCTCGGAGAGCCGCGTGAAGGGGATCGCCTCGCCCGGGAAGTAGTGCGCGTCGTACTCGGTGAACCGATCCGTGTCGAGCACGAGGTAGACGAGGATCATCGAGCGCAGCTCGAGCGACCGCGCGGCGTCGAGCACGTGCGGCGGCGCGGCGGGGTCGAGGAGGCGCGCGAGCACGCCGTTCGGGATGGTCGACCAGACGTGCTCGGCCTCGAGCTCGCGGGGCGGCGCGCCGGCCGCGCCGCCCTCGGCCCGGACGACGAAGCTCCCGCCGTCGCGGCGCACCGCCGCGGCGGTCGTTCCCAGGTGCAGTCGCGCGCCCGCCGCGACCGCGGCCTCGGCGTACGCCTCGCAGATCTGGCCGAAGCCGCGCCGCGGATAGAAGAACGTGCCCTTCGCCGTCGCGGCGCCCGTGCCCGCGCCGCCCGGGAGCAGACGTTTGATCATCTTGCCGATCGAGCCGGCGGAGACGCGCTTGTAGGCCTGCGTCGCCGAGATCGCCTCCGGCTCGAGTCCCCACATCTTGCGCGCGTACGGGAAGTAGAAGTCGCGGCAGATCGTGCGGCCGAGGCCGCGCTCGAGCACGCTCGCGAACGTCTCGGGCCCGCGCGCGGGCGGCTTCGGCAGCGGCTTCGTCGCGAGGTCGAACCCCACGCCGAGCGCGAACGCGGGCGGCATGCGCAGCAACAGGTCGAGCGGCCGCAGCGGGAAGTGCACGAAGCGGCCGAGCAGGTGGATGCGCCCGTGGCGCGGACGCTCGAGCAGGTCGGCGCCGAGCAGGCCGCGGATCTCCGCGAAGATCTCGGGGTCGGTCGCGGGGTGCAGGCGGTGGCTGCCGTAGTCGGCGCGCACGCCCGCGATCTCGAAGCTGCCGGCGTTGCCGCCGACGGCCTCGCCGCGCTCGAGCACGTCGACGGGGATGCCGCGGCGCGCGAGGCCGAGCGCCGCGCCGAGCCCGGCCGGCCCCGCGCCGAGGACGACGACCCGAGTGCTCACCGCGTTCCCTCCGCCCGCGCGGCGACGCCGTCGCCGCGGCTCCCGAGCCCGCCGGCTCCCGTTCCCGTTCCGAACGCGAGCGCGCCCGAGGCGAGGCCGAGCGCGATCAGCGCGCCCTGCCACAGGAGCGACTGCCCGACGGCCGCCGCCGACGCGACGCCGAACGCGCCGAGCAGCGCGGCGAGGGCGGCCTCGCGCACGCCGAGGCCGCCGAGGCTGATCGGCGCGAGCGCCACGATCTTCGCGAGCGGCCAGCACAGGAGCCACACGGCGAACGGGACGTCGATGCCGACCGCGCGGCCGAGCATCGCGTTGAGCGCGACGAACGCGCCCTGGACGCCCAGCGCGATCGCCGTCCCGGCGAGCGCGACGGACGGCCGCGCGACGAAGGCCTGCGTCGCATCGCGCAGCTTCGCGACGGGGCCGCGCAGCTTCGGAGGGAGGCGCTCGGCGGGGATGGCGCGCAGCGCGAGCGGGGCGCCGAGTGCACCCGCGACGACGACGGCGCCGATGCTCGCGAGCGCGGTCTGCGTCGAGGCGGGCAGCAGGCCCGGCACGAGCGCGGCGCCGACGGCGGCGAGTACGAGCAGGGCCGTCGTGTCGACCAGCCGGTCGGCGATGCTGCCGACCGCGAGCGCGGCGATCGAGTGGCGGCGGGCGAGCATGCCCGCGCGGATCACGTCGCCGCCGACGAGCGAGGGCAGGCACAGGTTGGCGAACAGGCCGGCGCCGTGCGCGCGCAGCGACTCGACGGCGCCGGCGTCCGCGCCGCTCGCGCGCACGAACAGGCGCCACTTCATCGCGGCGAGGAGATGGCCGGCGAAGAGCCCGGCGAGTGCGCCGGCCCACGTCGCGGGCGGCGCGCGGTGCAGCGCGTCGAGCAGCACGCCCGGCCCGATGAACGCGACGAGCCCCGCGAGCGCGCCGGTCGTCACCGTCGCGCGCACGAGCAGCAGGGGCCAGCTGCGCGGCGCGGAGAGCGCCTCGCGCAGCGCGCCGGGAGGCGTCAAGCCTTCCGCCCTCCGCCGAGCCCCGTGCGCGCGATCTGGTCCGAGAGCAGGCCCACGGCCCACAGCATCGTGCCGCCGAGGAAGCCGAGCAGCGCCGTCTCCGACAGGTTCCCGATCACGACGTCGTAGACGAACTTCGCGAGGCCGCCGAAGAAGAAGAACGCGCCGAGCGGCAGGAACACCTTGAGCGGATTGAAGTACACGATCGTGCGCAGGATGAGGATCAGGAACTCGACGGCGTGCGTCGGGCGGATCTTGCTCGAGCCGATGCGCGCGTAGTAGTCGATCGGGTGGTAGTGCACGAGCAGGTCCGAGCACAGCGAGGCGAGCGTGATCGACGTCGTGAACGAGAAGCCCGACGGCAGCAGGTGCTCGAAGCGCTTCACGTGACGGCGCTTGAGGACGCGCAGCCCGGAGTTCAGGTCGGGGATCGGTCGGCCGGCGAGGTAGGCCGCGAGCACGCGCAGGAACCACTTCGCGGGGCGCCGCACGAGCGGGATGGCGGCGTTCTCGCCGACGCGCGCGCCGACCACCATGTCGTACTTCGCGGCCTGCTCGAGCATCGCCGGGATCTCCTTCGCCGGATACGTCCCGTCGGCGTCGGTGATCACGATGGTCTCGAAGCGCGCGGCGTCGATGCCGGCCTTGAGCGCCGCGCCGTAGCCGCGGTTCTCGGGCTGGTCGAGCACGCGGAAGCCGGCCGCGCGCGCGAGCTCGCCGGTGCGATCGGTCGAGCCGTCGTTCACGACGATGAGCTCGCTCTCGACCTCGAGCGCGTCGAGCACGGCCTGCGTCTCGCGCAGCCCGTCGACGATCGCGCCCTCTTCGTTGTACGCGGGAATGACGACGGACACGCCGTCGATCGCGGCGGGCAGGGTCGTCCTCGTCGCTGACATCGAGTGGATCCCTCCGGGGTTCGCGTGCGTGTCGGCCGCCGGCCGTGCGCGCTGAAGGCCGAGGGCGCGAGTAGCACACGCCGCCGGGTGGGTTCACCGGGAGCGGTCGTCGGTTCCCGCGGCGAGCGCGGCCGCGGCCGGTGCGACGCGGGGCATCGCGTCGTCGCGCGTCGCGCGCGTCGCCACCAGAGCGACGAGCGCCGCTCCGAGCGCGAGGAACGGGAGCGCGAGCAGCGCCGGACCCGCCTCGACGCCGGCGGGCAGCGGGAGATACGTGCCGCCCGCGCGCCAGATCGACGTGAGCCACGGAAGGCGCGGTCCGTCGCGCAGCACGGTCTCGACCGAGGCGAGCGCGTCGGCGCGCACCATCGCGATGCACCAGGCGTGCGCGGTCGCGAGCGCACCCAGCGCGAGCGCGACGCGCCGCGGCAGCGCGACCCAGACGTCGGCGAGCGCGACGAAGAGCAACGGGACGACGGGCGCGAGCATGCGGAAGCCCGTGTTCCACTGCAGCCGCGCGAACTGGTTCGCGCTCGTGAACACGAGCAGCGCGACGAACAGCCCGTAGGCGAGCGCGATCTCGGGGCGGCGCACGCGCGCGCGACGCACGAGCGGGCGGGCGAACGCGAGCAGCAGCAGCGGGCCGAACGCGAACAGGCCGAAGCGGCGATCGAAGAGGTTCTCCGCGAGCAGGTCGAGGGCCGGCCAGTCGAAGCCGTTCCAGCCCTCGCCGGAGTACTGCGTCGCCGGCATGTAGTGCTGGGCCGGGAGGAAGGGGTTCCCGAACGCCCACGCCTGGTAGGCGAGCAGCGCGCCGACCGGCACGCACGCGCCGCCGACCATCGCGGCCATGCGCGCGAGGGCACTCGGCAGCGGCAGCGCGCGCACGAGCCGCTCGAGCGCGTAGAGGCCGAGCACCACGACGGGCACCGCACCGGCGTAGTCGCACAGCAGGCCGAAGCCCGTCGCGAAGCCCGCGAGCGCGAGCCGCACCGGACGCGTCGTGATGCCGCCGTCGCTCCAGAGCAGGGCGAAGCACGCGAGCGTCGCGTGCGCGACGAGCAGGTTGTGGTTCAGGAAGGCCGCGCGGAAGAAGAGCGGCGTCGCGAAGGCGTAGAGCAGCGCGAGCTCCGCGCTCGCGCGCCGCGCGAATCCCATCCGCAGCAGGAGCCCGTGCAGCACGACCACCATCGCGGCCGCGAGCGGCGCGAAGCCGAGCGCCTGGATGGCGCCGGCGGCGAGCCCGAAGCGCACGTCGAGGCCGCGCCGGAACGTCTTCTCGAAGAACGCGCGGCGGTTCGGGCGCGGATCGTCGAAGGCGGGCGGCTCCGCATTCGCGCGCCGCGCGACGATCGGCTCGACGACGCGGTCGACGAGCGGACGGACGACGGCGTACGGAACGGCGCCGACGAGCGAGGCGCCCGGGTTGTTGTTGATGAACGCGCCGCGCCCTTCCATCTCGAAGAGGTCCGGGTGCAGGCCGAGGTACGGGTCGACGCGCAGCGTCCCGCGCTCGGCGAGCGAGAACGCCGGATAGTGCTCGCGCACGATGTCGGTCGCGAAGTGGAGCGTGTAGACGATCCACGCGATCGCGAAGATCTTCGTCGCGGTCGAGAGGGCGGGGCGGCCGCGCGTCACGGGGCGTCCTCCGGGCCGCGCCTCGCGGCGGCGAGCCCGAGCTCGGCCGGGAGCGCGCGCAGCGTCGCGCGCTCGGCGACCGCGAAGACGAGCGCGTAGGTCGCGCAGGCGACGAGCGTGCGCAGCCACGGCGAGGCGGTCGGCAGCGCGTGTGCGAACGCGTAGACGGCCGCGCCCGCGAGCACCGGTCGCCACAGCGGCGCCATGCCCGGCATCGCGCCGACCCGCGCGCGCGTCGCGAGGTGCGCGACGACCCAGACGAGCAGGGCCGACCCGAGCAGCGCGAGCGCGGCGCCGGTCGCGCGCAGCGTCGGCACGAGCACCGCGGCGAGCGCGAGCGTCGCGACGACGCCGAGCGCCTGTGCGCCCATCTGGAGCCGCTGCTCTCCCGCCGCGATCAGCGCGAAGCGCGCGTGGCCCGACAGCAGGTTGATCGGGAGCGCCCAGACGAGCAGCGCGAAGACGGTCGCCGTCTCCCCGAACGCCTCGCCGAAGGCGAGCGCGCAGATCGGCGCCGCGAGCAGCGTGCCGCCGAGCCCGACGAGCCCGCCGAGCCACGCCGTCGCGCGCAGCGAGTGGGTGGCGAGCGTCGCGAACTCCTCCGGCGCCTCGTGGGTCGTGCGCACGAGCTGGGGGTAGAGCGTGAAGAAGTAGAGGAAGATGAAGCTGCCGAGGCTGAAGACGATGCGATGGCCGGCGGCGTAGTAGGCGAGCTCGCTCTGCGGCCACCACCACGCCATCGCGAACGTCGGCAGGTACTGGTTGAGGGCCCACAGGAGCTGGCCCGCGCCGACGGGCGTCGCCTCCCGCGCGAGCTCGCGCACCGTCGCCGCGTCGGGGGCGACGCGCGGGCGCTCGCCGATGCGGCGCGCGGCGAGCACGTAGTACGCGGCCATCGAGCCGAACGCGCACACCTCGATCGCGCCGACGCGCAGCACGTCCTCGGGCCCGCGCACGAAGCACGCGACGGCGGTCAGGAAGAGGCACATCCGCAGCATCTGCGCGGGAGCGACCCAGCGCATGCGGTCGAGACCCTGGAAGAGCCAGTCGAGGATCCACGGCGCGCCGAGCAGCGCGCCGGCGTAGAGGACGACGAGCGTGCGGCCCTCGGGCGTCGCGGCGAGCAGCGGCGCGAGCGTCGCGGCGACGGCGAAGCCCGCGAGCGAGAGCGCGAGGCGGAGCGCCGGCACGGAGCCGAGGAGCGCGCCGGCGCGCGCGCGGTCCTGCCCGACCATGCGCGCGGCGATCGGCCCGATGCCGAAGTCGACGACGAGGTAGCCGACCATGCCGACGGCGACGGCGAGCTCGACCGCGCCGTAGCCCACCGGCGCCAGCACGCGCGCGAGGTACGCGAAGGCGAGGAAGCCCGCGATCTTCGAGACGACCTCGCCCGACGCGATCCAGGCGTAGTCCGCGAGGAAGCGGCGCGCGAGCCCTCCGCGGTCGCCCACCGCGTCGGCCGCTGTCGACGGTGCCGTCATGCGCGCGGCGCGATCAGGCCTTGAGGGGCGGCTGGCCGGGCTCGGGCGCGGGAAGGCCGCGCTCGTCGACCTCGACGCGCACGCGCTCCGAGACCGGCAGCGGCTCCGGCTGCTCCCAGACCTTCGCGCCGAGCATGCCGCGCGCGAGGTGGACGGGCTGGAACGTGAGGCTCGGCCACAGGAAGACCTCGTTCGTGCAGTGGCACTCCTTGCACGCGATCTTGCGCCGCGCCAAGGCCGCCTCGGGCGAGTTCCACAGCTCGCGGAAGCTCTTGTCGCGCAGGTTCCCGAGCACGGGATGGCTCGCGAGCGTCTCGCACACGCCGACGTCGCCGTTCGCGTAGACCACGGCCGAGAGCCTCCCGGCCTGGCACGGCACGACCTGCGTGCGCTCGCGCGCCGTCTTCACCTTCGCCCACGCGAGCATCGGGTCGACGATCGCGCCGAAGCGGCCCTCCTCGCGCGCGCTCCACAGCCGCTTCGCATAGCGATCGAGCTCGACGTAGGCGTCGAGCGCCGGGCCCTGGAGCGAGGGGTTCTTCCGGTCGCCGCGGATGATGGCGAGGTTGTGGTGGTCCATCGCCGGGTGCCGCTCGAACAGGTAGGTCGTGAGCTTCTTGATCTCCTCGATGTTGTCGGCCGTCGCCGTCGCGATCGAGTGGATGCGCAGGCGCGCGTCCTTCTTCTGGAGCTCGGCGACGGCGTCGATCGTCTCCATCGCCTTCTGGAACGAGCGCGGGTTGCCGCGGAACTGGTTGTGGAAGTGCGGCATGCCGTCGAGCGAGAACTCGAGCACGAGCAGGTCGAGGTCCTGGCGCTGCAGCACCTTCTCGACCGCGGCGAGCGTCTTCTCCGTGTAGTAGCCGTTCGTGGGCACGTAGATCTGCTTGACGCCGTTCTGCCCGACGAACTGGTGGCACACCTCCGCGAAGTCGGGGCGCATGAACGGCTCGCCGCCCGAGAGGTTCAGGTTCTCGATCGGCCCCATGTCGCGCGAGAGCGCGACGATCTCGTCGTAGGTGAGGTCGTCGTGCTTGTTCAGGCGATCCCAGACGAAGCAGTGCTCGCACTTGAGATTGCAGATCGAGTTGATGAACAGGATCAGGAACGGCGGCGTGCCGAGATCCGTGAGGCCCGAGGCCTGGGCGGAAAGCCGCGCGTGCCGCGCGATGCGCCTACCGAACGACTCTACTGCCATGATGCGTACCTCTGGTCGCGTGCGAGAGCGCCGGCCGGGCTGCGCTCGGCGCTCGTGGGAACGGGGCGTCGCGGCTCGCTGCCGCGCAGGCGCCGCAGGAAGCGCCGGCGCGCGAGCCAGCCGTCGGAGCGGCCCGCGCGCACCGCGCGGCGCAGGCCGGGGTCGTCGAGATAGTAGGCGTCGATGCGCGGAACGGCGTGCGGGTCGGCCGCGGCCGGCACGGCCGCGAGCTGCGTCGTGAACGAGGCGCGGTACGCACGCTCCGCCGCCGCGCGCACGCGCGCGTCGAAGGCGCCGAACGGGTAGGCGAAGTGCTCGACGCGCCGCCCGGTCCAGTCGGCGAGCCGCTCCGCCCCCTGGGCGAGCTCGCGCGCGAGCGCGTCGTCCGCGAGCGTCGTCAGGTCCACGTGGTCGACGCCGTGGCCCGCGACCTCGATGCCGGGCTCCGCGGCGACGCGCCGGAGCTCGTCCGCCTCGAGCAGGCGCGCGCCCGCGATGCCGCCCGCGATGCGTCCGCGCTCCTCGCTCGCGACGGCGAAGAGCGTCGCCGGCACGCCCCGCGCGCGCAGCACGGGGAGCGCGCACTCGGCGAAGTCCGCATAGCCGTCGTCGAAGGTCACCGCGAAGTGTCGCCCGCCGCGCGTCGCCCACGCGCGCAGCGGCACGGGCTCGAAGCCGGCCGCGCGCAGGAAGTCGAGCTGCGCGCCGAGGCGCGCCGCGTCGACGCACAGCGGCGGCGGTCCGCTCGAGATCGAGTGATAGGTGAGCACCCACACGGCCGACATGACGCCTCGCGCTAGACCTCGCCCGTCCGCTGCATGTGGTCGATCACGTTCTGGATGATCGTCTCGACCGGCGTGTCCGGGTGGAAGCCGATCGTGCGCTCGAGCTTCGCGACGTCCGGCACGCGGCGGCCGAGGTCCTCGAAGCCCTCCTCGTACGCCTGGTCGTAGGGCACGCGCACGATCTCCGAGGCGCCTCCCGTCATCGCGCGCACCCGCTCGGCCAGCTCGGCGATCGAGATCTCGCGGTTGCATCCGAGGTTGAAGACCTGGCCGCGCGCCTCCTCGCACGCGACGAGCCGCACGAGGCACTCGACCACCGCGTACACGTCGCCGAAGCAGCGCCGCTGGTCGCCGGTGCCGTAGACGGTGATGTCCTCGCCGCGCAGCCCCTGGCGCACGAAGGTCGGGAGCACCATGCCGTAGCGCCCCGTCTGGCGCGGACCGACGGTGTTGAAGAAGCGCGCGATGATCACGGGCAGCGCCTTCTCGCGCGCGTACGCGAGCGAGAGGTACTCGTCGATCGCCTTCGAGCACGCGTAGCCCCAGCGGCTGCGCGTCGTCGGCCCGAGCAGCAGGTCGTCCTCCTCCGAGAACGGGATCTTCGTGCCCTTGCCGTAGACCTCCGAGGTCGACGCCACGACGACGAGCTTGTTCTTCTTCGCCGCCGCCTGCAGCACGACCTCGGTGCCGCGCACGTTGGTCTCGATCGTGCGCACCGGGTTCGAGACGATGAGCTTCACGCCGACGGCCGCCGCCAGGTGGAACGTCACGTCGGCGCGGTCGACGAGCTCGCCGACCGCGGACTCGTCCGTCACGTTGCCGAGCGTGAAGTGGAAGCGCGGGTTCGCCTTCAGGTGGTCGACGTTCTGGATCGACCCGGTGGAGAGGTCGTCGAGCACCCACACCTCGTGGCCGTCGTCGATCAGGCGGTCGGCGAGGTGCGAGCCGATGAAGCCGGCTCCGCCGGTGATGAGGGCTTTCATGAGGCCTCCGCGGATGCGGCCGCGCGCGGCGCGGCCAGGGGGGAATCGGTGGACGACGCGCCCGCCGCGCGCGCGGGCGCCCGGCCGAGCCGTTCGAGCACGCGCGTGCGACCGCGCTCGCGGGCCGCGCGCGCGATCACGTCGAAGTACTGCTCGAGCACGACGGACTCGAGCCAGCGCTCGCGCAGCGCGCGGTGGCCGGCCGCGCCCATCGCGTCGCGCAGCGCCGCGTCGCTCGCGAGCCGGTCGAGCGCGCGGCCGAGCTCGGCGTCGCCGTCGAAGACGATGCCGCCGCCCGTGGGCTCGACGATCTCGGGCAGCGGGCCGAGGCGTCGCGCGATCACCGGCGTCGCCTCGCGGAAGCTCTCGAGCACGACGATCCCGAACGTCTCGTAGCAGCGCGAGGGAACGAGCGTCGCGATCGCGCCGGCGTAGAACGGGCGGATCTGCTCGGGCGGGCGGCGGCCGAGGAAGTGCACGCGCGGGAAGTCCTTCGCCTGCGCGCGGAGCTCGGCCTCGTAGTCGCCCGTGCCGACGACGACGAGGTCGGCCTTGGCGTCGGCGCCGAAGTGCGGGATCACGTCCTGCAGGCCCTTGATCTTCTCGAGCCGACCCACGAACAGGAAGTAGGGCCGCTCCCAGAGCGGCGCGCCCGCGCCGGCGTCGCGCGACTCGACGTCGTCCGCGTCGAGGTCGGGCAGGAAGTACGGCATCACCTCGAGCGCGTGCGGGAAGCCCATCTCGCGGTGCTTCGCCGCGCTGAACGCGCTCGGCGACAGGATGGCGTCGAGCTGCGCGGTCTCGCGCTCGAGCAGCCCCGTGTGGCGCCACAGCTGCGGCGGGCGCTTGTAGTGCAGGCTGCAGCGGAAGCACTGCCGCGCGTCGCACAGCTCGCGGTCGTGCCGCCAGAGCACGTGCATCGGGCACACGAGCCAGTGCTCGTGCGCCATGTAGAGCTTCACCGCGTCGCCGCCGTAGGACAGCAGCTTCGGGCCGCCGACGAGCGACACGTTGTGGAAGTGGACGACGTCGAAGTCGCCCTCGCGCAGGATGCGCTCGATCTCGCGTCCGTGGACGACCGGCCGGCCGAGCTGCTGCGTCAGCAGGCACGAGAGCGCGCCCGCGCGCGGGCTCGCGCTGCGGAGCGGGTGCGTCGTGACGCCCGGCGGCTCCTCGAGCGGCGCCGGCTCGGGGCCGGGGTGCAGCAGGTCGAACGCGTCGACGTCGTGGATCACGTCGACGGTGTGCCCGCGGCGCGCGAGCGCGTGCGCGAGCCGGCGGATGAACACGGCGTCGCCGCCGAAGTGGTTCGGCGGGTAGAAGGTCGTGAGCATCGCGAAGCGCAGGCCGCTCATCGCGCGCCTCCCGCCGCCGCGACGGCGACCGGCCCGCGCGCGCGCGCGGTGCGCCCGCGCGCGATCTCCTCGAGCGCGCGCCGCGTGGCATCGGCCGTCGCGCGCCACGAGAGGCGTCCCGCGCGCTCGAGCGCGGCCGCCCCGTGCTTTCGCCGCAGCCCTTCGTCGTCGGCGCACGCCGCGAGCGCGGCGCGCAGCGCGGCCGTGTCGAGCGGGTCGACGAAGAGACCTCCGCCCGCGAGCACGTCGGGCAGCGGGCTGTTGCGCGTCGCGATGCAGCCCGTCCCGCACGCCGCCGCCTCGACCGCCGGGAGCCCGAACCCCTCCTCGAGCGACGGGATCGCGAGCGCGAGCGCGCCCGTGTAGAGATGGCGCAGCGCCTCGTCGGGCACGAAGCCCGGCAGGTGCACGCGGCCGGCGACGCCGCGCGCCGCGATGCGCTCGCGCAGGCTCGCGACGTCGATGTGGAAGACGTCGCCCTCGAAGTCGCCGACGAGCAGCAGGTGGAGCGACGGGCGCTCCGCGGCCACGTCGGCGAACGCGTCGATCAGCGCCGTCAGGTTCTTGTGCGGGTTGAAGCCGCCGACGTACACGAAGTAGGCGGCATCCTCCGGGATGCCGTGATCGCGCAGCCACGCGCGCCGCGGCGCGGCTTCGAGCGCGGGGCGGAACACCGGGCTCGGCGCCTCGAGCGTCACCCAGATCTCGTCGGGCGGCGTCCCGAAGTGCTCGGCGAGCGCGCGGCGCGACCACTCGGACACGGTGATGAGCCCGCGCGCGCGCCGGCGCGCGAGCAGCACCTTCGCGTCCCACAGGAAGCGGTTCCAGCGCGTCGGGAACACGACCGCGCCGTAGCGCTCGGGAATGATGTCGTGGAAGGCGACGGCGACGGGCGTGCGTCCGGGCACGGGGTAGAAGCTGTAGACCGACGGGAAGTACATGACGTCGAGCTGCGCGTCGGCCACGGCGCGCCCCATGCGCCACATGTCGACGACGCGCCGCTGGCCGCGCGCCGACGCAGCATCCGCCTGCGATTGCGAGGTCGGCGGCACGACGCAGCGCGCCGGCAGCGGCCCGAGCTCGGCGGCCGTGTGCTCGTCGACGAACAGCACGTACTCGTTGCGGTCGTCGAGCGTGACGAGCGGCGGGAGCAGCTCGCGCACGAAGCGGCCGTAGCCGCGCCCCGATCCGAGGCACGTCGCGTCGATGCCGATCCGCAGCCCGGGACGGGCGGCGGGGTCGGCGTCGCCGATCGCGCGCAGGGGTCGGTTCGAGCTCACGCGGTGCCTCCGGTGGAGCAACGCCGCCACGCCCCGATCGGTGTCGGCGCGCTCCGCACGGTGAGTCGCTCGCGGGCCGGGGCGCGTGACGGGCGGCTGCCGGTCGCCTGCGCATGGGGCGCCGGGGCGGCCTCGGCGCGGCTGCGGAGCACGTGCACGTCGCCGTCGCCGAGCGTGCCGCGGAAGGTGCGGATGGGCTCGAAGTCGCGCTCGAGGGCCGCGTACAGCTCGGGCGCGGTCGAGCGCAGGTGGAGCGGGAACGAGTAGATGACCCACACGCGCCCGCCGCCCGCCGCGCGCTCGGACCGCAGCGCCTCGAGCGTCGCCGCGTCGTCGATCTCGCGGAGGTCGGGCGCGTAGAGGCTCGCGTAGGAGTAGGCGGCGAGCCCGGCCGCGACGACGGCGTCGCCGGGTGCGCGCTCGGCCGCGACGAAGTCGCGCGCGCCCGCGTAGTCCTGCTTCGGGAAGCGGTAGTTCTGCACGAGCGTCGCGGCCGAGAGCGCGACGACGGCGACGCCCGCGGCCGTGCCGACCCGCGCCGGTCGGGCGAGCGCGCCCGGCGCGCCGCGGCGCGCGAGCGCCTCCGCGCTCGCGAAGATCCCGCGCATCAGCACGACCGCGGCGAACGCGAGGCTCGTCAGGAAGTAGCGCGGCCAGATGTTGAAGCCGATCGCGACGAGCGCGGCGAGCGTGACGACGGGCGGCAGGGCGATCAGCAGGGCGTGGAAGGGCCGCGCGCGCGCGATGCTCGCGAAGCCCGTCGCCGCGATCGCGAACGCGACGAGCGCAGCCGCTGCGGACGCGGGGCCGAGGCGGAGCCCCCGCACGATCTCGACGGCCGTCCAGAGCGGGTTCTTCCAGGTCGTCACGGTCGCGCTCCCGCTGCCCGCGCCGCTCTGGACGCCGAACGTCTCGACCACCTGCGGCAGCAGCACGGCGTAGAGCTGGAGCACGAGCGCGAGGCCGAGCGCGAAGCCGACGAGCGGCCACGCGTCGAGCGCGCGCTCCCGGCGCGCGAGTGCTACGCCCTCCTCGGCGAGCCACACGATCCCGTGCGCGGCGAACACGAACACGGCCGAGAGGTGCGTGTACATCGCGAGCGCGAGCGACAGCGCGTAGGCGAGCCAGAGCGCGCGCGGCCCGCCGCGGCGCGCGCGCAGCCAGATCGCCGTGCCGAGCCAGCTCATCAGCAGGATGCCGGTGTAGCCGCGCGCGTTCTGCGAGAACCACACGTGGTGGTACGAGAGCGCGACGAGCCAGGTCGCGAGTCGCGCCTCGCGCGCGCGCCCGGGCGCGAGCTCGTGCGCCATCCACCACGCGGCGGCGAGGCTCGCGACGCCGAAGAGCATCGCGGGCAGCCGCACCGCCCACGCGCTCTCTCCGAACGCCACGACCGACGCGTGCGACAGCAGGCTGAAGAGGATGTGGTTGTTCGTGCTCGTGTAGGTCGTGGCGAGCCGAGCGGCGTCGAGGCGCACGAACTCGACGAGCGTCACGATCTCGTCGTACCAGAGGCCGCTCCCGAGGTCGATCGCGCGCAGGACGCCGGCGACGACGAGCAGCGCCGCGAGCTCGCCGAGGCCCGTGCGCGCGCCCGACGGCGGAGCGGGGGCGCGCGGCGGCGACCGGCGGAGTGCGACGCCCGAAGCCGCGATCGCGAGCCCGATCGCGACGCCGCACGCGCGGAAGAGCAGCGCGCCGGCGTCGCCGCTCGCCGCGCCCGTCGAGGGCAGCGGCGCGAGCAGCGAGCCCACCGCCCACGCGGCGCCGGCGGCGAGCCACGCGCGCGCCGGCCCGCCCGGGAGCGGCCCGGGCGCGGGCGGCCCGGGTGGCCGTGTTCGCGCTGTCGGCGCGCTTCGCATTCGAGCTCCTGACTCCCCGGATGTCCCGCATCCCGACCCGCAGCAGGGCGTGCGACCGGAAGAGCGCGCGCGAGGATAGCCGCCGACCCATGCGGGACTCGCGCTCGGCGACGCGCGTGCGCGCGTCTATCGGCGCTCGGACGGACGGGGTGAACGCCCCCGCACCGCACTCGTCGCGCCGACTTCCCCCGCCGTCGCCGGCGCGAGCGGCTCCCGCGCGCCCGGCTCCCGCACGAGTAGCTGGATCGACTCCCGCCCGGGCGGGAGCCAGCGCCGGTACTCGACGCCGCGGACGAGCGCATGGCCCGGCCGCGCGGGCGCGTAGGTGACGAGCCACTCGTCGTCGACGACCCAGCGTCGCTCGTTGCGCAGGAAGAGCGAGTCGTCGCGGTCGAAGTTGTGCCAGCCCGCGTGCTCGAAGCCGCCGTCGATGCGGCGCGGCGAGACGCCGTCGGCCGCGAGCGCGTCGAGCAGCACCTGGCGCGCGCGGTGGCGCTCCATGTAGTCGCGCGTCCCGAGGAGCGAGTAGGCGGCGAGGATCGCGAGCGCTGCGGCCGTCGCGGCGCGCCCGGCCGGGCCGACGCGCTCGCGGCCGGCGATGCCGAGCGCCGCGATCGCGAGCGGCGCGATCGCGACGCCGAGGTAGCGGTCGAAGAACGGGAAGCGCAGCGCGAGCGGGGCGAGGTAGACGAGCGGGAACGCGAGCAGGAGCCACGGCACCGGCTGCGATCGGAGCGCGCGCATGCGCGCGACCGCGGCCAGCGCCGTCGCGCCGAGCGTCCACGCGCCGCAGGCCGCGCCGATCGCGACCGCCGCCCACCACGGCGCGGCCGAGGTCGCCGGCAGCGCCTCGAGCCCGTCGAGCGTGCGCGCGCCGAGCCCCGCGTTCCAGACGAGGTTGACGCCCGGCGGCGCGCCGAACGACAGGCGCGCGAGCGCGAGCGGGACGAGCGCGCCGGCCGCGACGCTCGCCGCCGCGAGCGCGCGCGCACCGCGCGGCGGCGCGACGAACGGCGCGACGGGCGCGAGGAAGGCGCCCGTGTAGGCGAGCGCGATCATCCCGTTGCACGCGAGGAAGTAGGGCAGGTTCGGGTTCGCGAGCACGCGGCGCGCGAGGTAGCGGAGCATCGTCCCGCCGCCGTCGCCGCTCCCGAAGAGCAGGCTCGAGGCGACGAGCAGCGCGAGCGCCGCGCCCGCCGCGCCGAGCGCGAGGCCGGCGAGCTGGCGCGCCGTGCGGATGCGCGTGGCGACGAGCGCGACCGCGAACGCGATCGCGACGGCCGCGCCCGGCTGGCGGAGCGCCGTCGCCGCGCCGCAGAGCGCGAGGCCGGCCGCGCTCGCCGCGATCGCGCGGCCCCCGCGCGCGCGCAGGCCGCGGGCGAGCACGGCCAGGCTCGCGAGCGTCCAGAAGGCGAACGGGACGTCGGTCATGAACGTGAAGCAGAGGTTGAAGAAGACGGGGCACACGCCCAGCGCGGCTGCGCAGAGCGCGCTCCGCTCCGGGGACAGCCCGGCGCCGCGGGCGAGGCCGTAGGCGGCCAGCACGGCGCCGGCGCCGAGCACGAGCGTGGTCGCGCGCAGGGTCTCGAACGAGAAGCCCGCGAGCGCGCTCGCCGCCGCGCCGACCCAGACGTGGGTGACGATCGGCGCCCACGTCCAGCGCAGGCGCTCGATCGCCCCGGTCTCGAGGAAGCGGCGGGTCGAGAACGCGTAGGCCCAGTCGTCGTTGAGCGGGAAGTCGCCGCGCGGGTCGACGAGGAGGACGGCGAGGCCGGCGAGGGCGACGATCGCGGCGGCGATGGCGAAGTCGCGCCGCGCCGGGGCGGCGGCGCGCGGTTGGGACATGGGCCTCGCTCCTGTGCCGGTCTCGCTTCGGCGAGCGCCGCGACGGCTGTAGCCGCGCGACGGCGCCGCAGCGGGCGGTACGGTCGCACCTTCGCGCGCGCGGCGCCGGGCTCCACCGCGGTCGCGACCGCGCGCGGTCGCCGCGCACCGAGCCGCTCGTCGCTCGCCGCCGCGGGTCGGCCGCAGCGGCGGGCCGGCCGACGTCGCGCGCGCGGGGCGCCGAGGTCCTGTGGTGGTACGGTTCGCCGCCGTGCCGCGCGCGCCCTCGACGCCTCCGACGAGCGGGTTCGTTCCCGTTGCGGCCGCTGCCGTCGCACTCGCGACCGCGCCGCTCCTCGCGCTCTCCGACCGCGCCTTCAACATCGACGAGCCGCTCTTCGTGTGGCTGGCCGAGCAGATCGCGCGCGCGCCGTTCGACTTCTTCGGCTTCGACGTCAACTGGTACGGCACGGCGCAGCCGATGTACGCGGTCACGCGCAACCCGCCGGCGACCGGCTACGCGATCGCGCTGGCGTCGCTCGTCGCGGGCGCGTCGGAGCGCGCGCTCCACATCGCGTTCGCAGTCCCGGCGGCGTTCTGCGCGCTCGCGACCTGCGCGCTCGCGCGGCGGCTCGCGGGGGCGCCGCTGCTCGCGAGCGCGCTGCTCGTCGGCGCCCCGGTGTTCTGGCTGTGCGCGAACACGGTGATGAGCGACGTGCCCATGCTCGCGCTCTGGCTCGGCGCCATCTGGGCCTGGCTCGCGGGCTGCGAGCGCGGCGACGCGCGCGGGCTCGCGGTGGCGGGCGCGTGCGCGTCGGCGGCCGTCCTCACGAAGTACTTCGCGATCGCGCTCGTGCCGCTGCTCGCGCTCCACGCGGTGCTCGCGCGCGTGCCGCTGCGGCGCGCGCTGCCCGTGCTGGCCGCGCCCTGCCTCGCGCTCGCCGCGCTCGAGCTCGCGATGGACGCGCTCTACGGCGCGGGCGCGCTCGCGCAGGCGGTCGACGAGTCGCTGCACGTCGAGGGCATCGCGCGGCCCGGCGCGCTGCGACAGCTCGTCGAGGGGCTCGCGTTCGCGGGCGGGTGCGCGCTGCCGGCGCTCGCGCTCTCGCCCTGGCTGTTCGGGCGCGCGGCACTCGCGGGCGCCGGCGCGGCCGTCGTCGCGATCGCCGCGCTCGCGCCCGCGAGCCTCGGGGCGCTCGGCCTGCCGGTCGCCGCGCCGGACGCGGGTGCCTCGCTCGCCGCGTCCTCCTACGCGCTGCAGCTCGCGCTGATGGCGGCGGGCGGCGCCGCCGTGCTCGCGCTCGCGGCGGGCGAGCTGCGCGCGTGGCGCTCGCCCGAGAGCGCGCTGCTCGGCGCCTGGGCGCTCGGCACGTTCGCGTTCGCGGCCTTCGTCAACTGGACCAACAACGGGCGCTCGAACCTGCCGCTCGCGCCGGTCGTCGCGCTGCTCGTCGTGCGCCGGCTCGCGGCGCGCGAACGGAGGGCAGGGCCCGGCGCCGCGCGCGCGCGCGGCGTCGCCGTCGCGGCGGCCGGCTGCGTCGCGCTCGCGTTCGCGATCGCGGCCGCCGATCGCTCGTGGAGCAACGGCGTGCGCGACGCGGCGCGCGCGATCGCCGCGCGTCACGGGGGCGCCTCGCGACCGTGGTTCCACGGGCACTGGGGCTTCCAGCTCTACCTCGAGCGCGCGGGCGGGCGCGCGGTCGACTGGCGGCGCGACGTCGTGCGCGCGGGAGAGGTGCTCGTCGTCCCGACCAACAACGCGGAGGCGCACGTTCCCGCGCCCGAGGCCGCCGAGCTCGTCGCGGTCGAGACGAGCAGCGAGGGGGCGTGGATCCGCACGCAGGCGAAGGGCGCGGGCGCGAGCTTCAACGCGAGCAATCTCGGCTCGCTGCCGTTCGTGATCGGGCCGTCGGCGCCCGACCGCTACCGCGTCTTCCGCGCGCGCGAGGACATCCGCTACGAGCGCTGGTTCGACTGGTCGTCGCGGGCGGCGGCCGCCGGCGCGCGCGGGGACGCTCGCTAGCGCCGGCCGCCGCGCAGCCGTTCGCGCGCCCAGCGCGCGGCCGCGTCGACGTCGAGCCCGCGCGTCGGCTGCGCGGCCACGACCCACGTCGCGAACACGGCCGAGTAGCGGACGATCGGCGAGCCGAAGAACGCCTTCACGACCGGGAAGGCGGCCGCGAGCGCTGCGCCGAGCGGGACGAGATCCTCGCTCGCCGCGGCGAACGAGCTCGCCGCGAGGAACCCGCTCTGCGCCAGGAAGAACGCGTTCAGCGCCAGGCCGCCGAGCACGCACGCGGCGATGCGACGGCGCGTCGCCATCGGCGTCGCGAGGACGAGTGCGACGAGCAGCGCGGTCGGCTGGTAGCCGCGGTCGCGCACCGAGTAGGTGCTCTGCCAGACGGCGCGATCGCGGCCCGCCACGTAGCCCGACATCGCGATCTCGCCCGGCGTGCTCCGCTCGCCCGGCGGCACCCAGGCGTACTCGACGCGCACGGCGCGCGACGGGTGCCCGAAGGCCGCGTTGCCCGCCTCCTTGTAGGCGTAGCCGTAGACGGCGTCGAGCGACGGGAGGACCCAGAACAGCAGCGCCGCGAACGCCGCGTGCAGCAGGAACGTCGGGATCGGCTTGCGCGCGACCGCTGCGGGCGACGCGCCCGCGTCAGGCGGCGGGGTCGGGCTCGGGGTCGTCATCGCGGAGGATCCAGCGCGCCCAGGCCATCCATGTCGCGAGGCACACCGCGACGAGGATCGTCGGCCAGACGTACACGTGCACGGGCTCGAACCAGTCGTCGTCGATCCCGCCGACCACGACGAGCGACGCGATGCGCGCGACGTTCCACGTCTGCAGCCACAGGTTGCCGGCGACGATGCCGACGAGCTTGCGGCCGAAGGGCGCGGGAAAGGCCAGGATCGCCGCCGTCAGCAGCGTGCAGACCTGCAGGCCGTCGCAGCCGTAGTTCACGGTCACGACGAACTCGTTCGTGGCGACGCGCGAGCCGGTGAGCGTGACGCGTTCGTAGAACGGGACGAGCAGCGTGCCGGCGATGTGTGCGAGCGCCGACGTGAAGTCGTAGAAGAGCGCGCTCTCGAGCGCGAGGGTGTGATAGGCGAGCTCGAAGAGCGAGACGAGCACCGCGAAGGAGACGGCGAAGCGCAGCCACGGCTGGCGGTAGAGCGGCTCCTCGTCGCGGGCGGCGGCGTCGTCCGCCGGCGGTGTCGCTTCGCTCATCGGATCTCCCGAGGTCGCGTCCGCGCGCTGCCGCGCGCCGGAGCAGGCCCGCGCGCGTGCCGGGGCGGCGCAGCGTAGCGTGCCCGCGGCGCGCGCGAGCACCGTTGCGAGCCCGTTCGGGAGTGGCGGGGCGGGCGCGGCGCGTGACGGATCAGCGCTCTCCTGCGTGCGCGCCGCGGGCCTCGAGGAAATGGATGCGCCACGAGCCGTCGCGCTCGTCGCAGCGGAGGATGTACTCGACGTCGTCCGGCGTGCGCACGCGGTAGTACGTGATCTCGTTGCCGGGCCAGCGGTCGAGCACCGCGCTCACGTCGTGCATGGCGCCGGGCCGCCCGAAGCGCTGCGGAACGCGGCCGCCGTCGTCGGAGCGGCATTCGACGCGCAGGTCCATCGCACCTCCCGGGCGCGGTGGCGCGGCGGCGTGCCTCCGCCCGAGCGAGGGCGCGCATCCTACCAGCTCCGGGCGGCTCCTCGCGCGCGCGCGCTAGCTCGCGAGCGCGCGGCGCACGACCTCGACGAGCGTCTCGGGCTGGAAGGGCTTCTTGAGGAAGCCGTCGACGTGCGCATCGCGCAGCCCGTCGCCGACGCTGTCCTCCGTGTAGCCGCTCAGCAGCACGATCGGCACATCGGGCCGGATCGCGCGGATGCGCGCGAACGCGGCGTCGCCGCCGAGCTGCGGCATGGTGCGGTCGAGCACGACGGCGTGGAACGCATCGGGTCGCTCGTCGAAGCGCTCGATCGCCTCCGCGCCGTTGCCCGCGACGACCACGTCGAGCCCGCAGCGCCGCAGCGTCTCGGCCGCGACCTCGAGCACCCCGGCGTCGTCGTCGGCGACGAGCACGGTGCCCGACGCCGACCACGCGGCCGGCGCGCGCTCTTCGGGCGTCGCCGTCTCGCGCGTGCCGCGCGGGGGCAGCCAGACGCGGAAGCGCGTGCCGCGCCCTTCCTCGCTGTGGAGCTCGATCGCGCCGTCGTGGCCGCGCACGATGCCGAGCACCGCGGCGAGGCCGAGCCCGCGCCCGGTGAACTTCGTCGTGAAGAACGGATCGAAGACGCGCGCGCGCGTCGCGGCGTCCATGCCGCAGCCCGTGTCCTCGACCTCGAAGCAGACGTAGCGCTGGTCGGGCTCGACGGTGCCGACGACGACGTCGTCGCCCGCGACGGCGTTGCCGCGCAGCACGTGCGTGCGCACCGTGATCGCGCCCGCGCCGTCGCCGACCGCCTCGACCGCGTTCGAGATCATGTTCATCACGACCTGGCTGAGCTGTGCGCCGTCGGCCTCGACCGAGGGAAGCCCGGGCTCGAGGTCGAAGCGGATGGTCGCGCGGCCCGACGCCGCGCTCTCGAGCAGCTGGCCCATCTCGCGCACGAGCTCGCTCACGTCGGTGGCCTCGAAGAGCATCGGGCCGGCGCCCGCGTAGGCGAGCATCTGGTTCGTGAGCTTCGCGGCGCGGCGCGCCGCCGTGCGGACCTTCTCGATGCGCGGCGCCGGGTCGACGCCCTCGCGCAGGTCCATCAACGCGAGGCTCGCCTGGCCGAGGATCGGCGTCAGCAGGTTGTTGAAGTCGTGCGCGATGCCGCCGGCCATGATGCCGAGGCTCTCGAGCCGCTGGGCGCGCTGCACGCGCTCCTCGAGCTCGCGCTGCTGCACGCGCATCTCGAGGCGCTCGGTGACGTCGCGCAGCAGGCCGATCACCCACGGTCCCGAGCCGTCGGCGCGGTGGTAGCGGAGCGCGGTGGCCTCGAACCAGCGATACGTGCCGTCCTTGCGCCGGCAGCGGTACGGCGCGGTGAACGACACGTCGGAGTCGTCGCGCTTGCGCCAGAAGTCGTGCGCGACGCGCGCGGCGTCGTCGGGGTGGATGAGGTCGCGCCCGAGCGTTCCGACCAGCTCCTCGGGCTCGTAGCCGAGCAGCTGGCGCGCGCTGTGGCTCACGTAGACGAGGCGCATCGCCGGGTCCGTCTCCGTGATCAGGTCGCGCACCGTCGCGCCGAGCATCGCGTAGCGCTTCTCGAGCTCCTCGAGCTCGCGCTGCGCCTCGACGCGCTCGGTGACGTCGCGCGAGACGACGACCGCGCGCAGCTCGCCCGCGCGGTTGGTGTAGGTGCGCGCGCGGCTCTCGAACCAGCGCCACGAGCCGTCCGCCGTCCGGATCCGGTAGGTGCGGTCGCCGCCGCGCGTTCCCTCGGCCACGGCGCGCCGGAAGCCGGCGAGCAGCTCGTCGCGATCCTCGGGGTGCACGCGGTCGCGCAGGATCGCGGCCTCGAACGTCGCGCCCATGAGCGACTCGGGCGTCGCGCCGAGCACCTCGACGCTGGTCGGGCTCACGTAGAGGAGGTGCCCGGCACCGTCGAGCTCGGTGATCAGGTCCTTCGCGTTCTCGGTCAGCGCGCGGAAGCGGTCCTCGCTCTCGCGCAGCGCGAGCACGGCATTCTCGATCGCCGTCACGTCGCGCACGAAGAGCAGGCGCGGGCGCTCGCCCGTCTCGCCTTCGGGGCGCGCCATCTCGACGTCGTAGTGGCGCCACTGGCCGTCCTTGTGCGCGAAGCGGAAGGTGTGCTCGGTGGTGTCGGTGTCGGCCGCGAGCAGGTGGCGCAGCGCGTCGCGCTCCTCGGGGTGCACGAGCGTGGCGAGATCGAGCTGCGCGATCTCGGACGCCTCGCGGCCGAGGAAGCCCTTCGGGAAGACGCTGCCGCCCGCGACGCGGCCGCTCGGCTCGACCTCGAGGAAGATCGCGTCCATCGAGGACATGAGCGCGCGGAAGCGCCGCACGGTGGTGGCGAAGTCGGCCGTGCCGAAGCCGTGGAGCGGATCGGCCCAGAAGCTTCCCGCGGAGAGCGCCGCGAGCTCGCGCCGCAGCCGCTCGTTCTCGGCGACGAGCTCCTCGCGCGTGGATGCGGGGAGCGGGGTCGGCTTCGCTGCGTCGTCGGTCATGGCCGCGCGCGAGGATAGGTGCTCGCCGTGGAAACCGCGCGGGGCTAGTTGACGCGCCGCTCCGCGCCGCTCCAGTAGGCCTCGCGCAGCTTGAACTTCTGGAGCTTCCCGGTCGCCGTCCGCGGGAGCGCGGCGACGAACTCGACGGACGTCGGGCACTTGAAGTGGGCGAGACGCTCGCGGCAGAACGCGAGCAGCTCGTCGGAAGATGGCGCGTGGCCCTCGCGCAGCACGACGAGCGCCTTCGGCGTCTCGCCCCACTTCGCGTGCGGCACGCCGATCACCGCGCACTCGAGCACGGCCGGGTGCTGGTACAGCGCGTCCTCGACCTCGGGCGAGCTCACGTTCTCGCCGCCCGAGATGATCACGTCCTTCTTGCGGTCGACGATGTGCACGTTCTCGCGCTCGTCCCAGACGGCGAGGTCGCCCGTGTGGAACCAGCCGTCGCGGATCGCGGCGTCGGTCTGGTCGGGCTGCTCCCAGTAGCCGGCGAACACGACGTTCCCGCGCGCGCACACCTCGCCGACCGCGACGCCGTCCTTCGGCACCTCGCGCCCTTCGTCGTCGACGACCTTCACGCGCACGCCGATGCACGGAACACCGGCGCGCGCGCGGCGCGGCCAGTCGTCCCGCGACGTCTGGTGGTCGGGCTGCGAGATCGTGAGCAGCGGGGCCGTCTCGGTCAGCCCGTAGATCTGCAGGAACTCCCAGCCGAGCTCGCGCTCGAGCCGCTCGATGAACGCCGCGGGCGGCGGCGCGCCGGCGACGACGAAGCGCGGGCGCGTCGCGATCGTGTGCTCGCTCGCGTGGGGGTAGTCGAGGATCGTGCGCAGCACGGCCGGCGCCATGCACGCGAACGTCACGCGCTCGCGCTCGACGAGCTCGAAGATGCGGCGCGCGTCGATCGCGCGCAGCACGACGTGGGTGCCGCCGAGGCCGGTCAGCGCGTAGACGCCGCCCCAGCCGTTGCAGTGGAACATCGGCAGCGTCCACAGCTCGACGTCGTCGTGGCGCAGCCCGAGGTGGGCGATCATCTGGTACGCGTTCACGTAGCAGTTGCGGTGCGTGAGCATCACGCCCTTCGGGCGCGCGGTGGTGCCGCTCGTGTAGTTGATCGAGACGAGGTCGTTCTCGTCGATGGCGACGGGCGGCGGCGGCGCGGGCGACGCGGCGTCGACCCAGGCGTTCCAGTCGGTCCATCCGGGCGGGGTCGCGCCCTCGTCCTGCGCGACGATCCAGTGCTCGACGGCGGGGAGCTCGTCGCGGATCCCGTCGACGATCGCCGTGTACTCGCCGTCGACGAGCACGGCCTTCACGCCGGCGTGGTTGAGGATGTAGGCGTGGTCGGCGGCGGCGAGCCGGTAGTTCAGCGGCACGAGGACGATGCCCGCGAGGCTCGTGCCGTAGAAGCTCTCGAGGAAGAAGTGCGAGTTCGGGCTCAGGATGCACACGCGGTCGCCCTTGCGCAGACCGAGCGCGGCGAGCGCGTTCGCCATGCGGTGCGCGCGCTCCTCGAACTCGGCCCACGTGAAGCGCCGCGCGCCGTCGACGACCGCGAGCTTGTCGGGGTAGACGCTCGCGGCGCGGCGCAGGAAGTCGGTGACGAGGAGCGGGACCTGCACGGGATTCCTCCGGAGGCTCGGCGACCGGCGTACCCTATCAGAGCGCCCCGCGACCGGCGGCGCGGGAGGGACGGGCCATGGCGAACGTTCGCTACGAGGAGGACGGGCCGATCGCGATCGTGACGATCGACCGGCCCGAGGTGCGCAACGCGGTCGACCGCGACACCGCGGCCGAGCTCGCCGACGCCTTCCGTCGCTTCGACGACGACGACGACCGCGCCGTCGCCATCCTGACCGGCGCGGACGGCTGCTTCTGCGCGGGCGCCGACCTCAAGGCCGTGAGCGAGGGGCGCCGCGCGAACCGCGTCGGCGAGGAGGGCGACGGCCCGATGGGGCCGACGCGCATGCTGCTCGAGAAGCCCGTGATCGCCGCGGTCGAGGGCCACGCGGTCGCGGGCGGTCTCGAGCTCGCCGTGTGGTGCGACCTGCGCGTCGCCGCGCGCGACGCGGTCTTCGGCGTGTACTGCCGACGCTGGGGCGTGCCGCTCGCGGATGGCGGCACCATCCGGTTGGCGCGCCTCCTCGGCCACTCGCACGCGCTCGACCTGATCCTCACCGGCCGCGGCGTGTCGGGCGAGGAGGCGCAGCGCATCGGCCTCGCCAACCGGCTCGTCGAGCCCGGCACCGCGCTCGACGAGGCGCGCGCGCTCGCGCGCACGCTCGCCGCGTTCCCGCAGCAGTGCCTGCGGCACGACCGCCTGTCGTCCTACGAACAGTGGTCGCTCGACCTCGACGACGCGCTCCGCAACGAGTTCGAGCACGCCATCGAGGTGATCGGATCGGGCGAGACGCGCGACGGGGCGGGCCGCTTCGCGGCCGGCGCGGGGCGGCACGGGAGCTTCCGGGACTTCGAGTCGCGCTGAGCGCGCGCCGCGATGCTAGGCGGCGTCGCGGGGCAGCGAGGCGAGCGGCGCGGCCCCGCCCTCGGCCGCGAGGCCGCGGCCGGCGGCGATGCCGCGGCGCCGGCGCCACTCGTCGAGTCGCCGGGCCCAGTCGTTGGCCGTCACGTAGAGCGCGGGAACGAGGAAGAGCGTGACGATCGTCGACAGCGCGAGCCCCCAGCCGAGCGCGAGCGACATCGGCGACATCACGGCGTCGTAGCCGCCGAGCCCGTAGGCCGTCGGGAACACGCCGCCGAGCGTCGACAGGCTCGTCACGAGGATCGGCCGGAGGCGGCCGACGAGCGCGTCGACCATCGCGGCGGTGCGCGCGAGCGGGGCCTCCGACGCGACGCGCTGCTGCGCCTGGTGGACGGCGTCGATCATCACGATCGAGGCGTTCACGACGACGCCGGCGAGCCCGATCGTGCCGATCAGCGCGAGCATCGAGAAGTGCATGCCGTGCAGGAAGAACGTGAGGACGACGGCGGCGACCGAGAAGGGCACGACCGACACGACGAAGAGCGCCTCGAGGAACGACCCCAGCATCACCGCGATCACGCACGCGATGCCGACGACGCTGAGCGCGAAGACGGTGCCGAGGTCGCCCGTCGCGCGGCGCGACTGCACGACCTCGCCCGCGATCTCGATCGCGACGTCCGGGCGGCTCGCGTACTGCGGCAGGAGATCGCGCTCCATGAGCTCGGCGAGGCTCGAGGACGTGTACGGGCTGTGGGGGCCGAGGCTGCCGACGACGCTCGCGGCGCGCACGCCGTCGCGGTGGCGGATCGCGGCGAGCGCGGGGATCTCGACGGGGTCGACCACGTCGCGCAGCGCGACCAGCCGGCCCTGCGCGTCGCGCACCTGCGTGTCGAGCAGGCCCTCGACGGACTGCCGCGCGCTCGGCTCGAACTGCACGCGCACGTCGATCGTCTCCTCGACGTCGCGGATCTCGGTGGCGACGATGCCGAAGTAGGCCGCCTGCAGCGTGGTGCCGACCGTCGCCGCGTCGAGCCCGCGCAGCGCGAGCTTCTCGTGATCGAGCTCGAGGTCGAGCTGCCGCATGCCCGGCCGCTCGTCGATGTCGACGTCGATCGCGCCCTTGGCCTCGACGAAGCGCTTCACGTCGAGCGCGACCTCGCGGCGCACGGCGTCGTCGTTCGACAGCACGTAGACGCGCACCGGCTCGAGCCCGGGCGGGCCGTCGACCGCGGCCTCGTAGACGACCTCGCAGTCCGCGGGAACGCGCAGGGTCTGCTTGATGCGCTCGATCCAGTCGGCGGCGGTCGCGGTGCGGTGCTCGAGGTCGATGTAGACGCTGATCAGCCCCTCGTTCTCCGCGGATCCGTACTCGCGATCGATTCCGTAGATGTCCTGGTGGCCGACGCGCGCGGTCATGCCTCGCAGGTCCGTGCCCATCACCGGGGGGATCTGGGCCTGGATCGCGTCGAGCACCGCCTCCGTCCGCTCGAGCGGCGTTCCGATCGGCGTCTTCACCTTGACGAAGAGGGCGCGCGCGTCGTCCTGCGGAAAGAACTGGAACTGCATGCGCGGCGCGATGCCCAGCATGATCACGAGCCACGCGATCGCGAAGCCGGCGATCACGCGGTTGCGACGGGGCAGGGAGCGCTCGAGCAGCCCGCGATAGGCGGCCTCGAGGCGCAGCACGAAGCGGCGCTTCGGGCGCGGCTGGGCGTCGCCGCGGACCATCGACATGTGCGCCGGCAGGATGAGGAAGGCCTCGAGCAGCGACAGTCCGAGCGAGATGCACACGACCGCGGGCATCTGCCACAGGATGCGCTTCGGGAAGCCGCCGATCGCGAGGATCGGCCCGAACGCGAGCAGCGTCGTCACGGCCGACGCGATGACCGGACGCGCCACCTCGCTCGTGCCGGCGATCGCGGCGTCGCGCGGCGACAGCCCGTCCTGGCGCTTCAGCAGGATCTTCTCCGCGATCACGACCGCGTCGTCGACGAGCAGGCCGAGCACGACGACGAAGGCGACCGTCGACACGAAGTTGATCCCGATGTCGAGGCGCGGCATCACGACGAGCACGCCCAGGATGACGAGCGGCACGCCGAGGCAGACCCACGTCGCGGCGGACGGCGCCAGGAACAGGAACACGATCAGCGCGACGAGCACGATGCCCATCAGGCCGTTGTTGGCGATGATCTCGAGGCGGTTGCGGATCTCGTACGAGCTGTCGTTGACGATCGTGGCCTCGACGCCCGCCGGCAGCGGCGTCGACTCGACGAGCTTCACGATGCTGCGCTGCGCGCGGATCAGGTCACCGTCGCTCTTCTTCTGCGGAATGATCGAGAGGCCCGCGCGGCCGTTCGTCCCCGAGACGAGGCCCGTGTCCTCGCGTCCGAGCTCGACGCGCGCGACGTCGGCGATGCGCACGGCGCCCTCGCCCGGGTCGAAGCGGAGGATGGTCGGGCCGATCTCGGACGGATCCTCGTAGCGCCCCCACATCACCACCTGGCGGCGCGCGTTCGCGGTCTCGAGCGGCCCTCCCGTCGCGGACACGTTGCGGCGCTCGAGCGTCTGGACGACGTCGAGCAGCGTCACGCCGTGCGCGCGCGCGAGATCGGGGTCGACGAAGACCCGCGCCTCGGGGTCGGGGAGGCCGACGATGCCGACGTCGCCGATCTCGGGCAGGCGCCGGATGCGCCGCTCGAGGTCCTTCGCGACGTCGGGCAGCAGATCGGCGGGGCCGGCGAGGGCGAGCTCGAGCACCGGCTGCTTCGATGGGTCGAGCCGGAAGAAGCTCGGGTCGTCGCGCATCTCGGCGGGGAAGTCGGCTACGCCGTCGACCGCATCGCGCAGCTCGCGCTCGGTCTCGAGGATCTGCTCGCGCGGCGTGTCGTCGTCGAGATCGACGGTCGTGACGCTGCGGTTCTGCGTGACGACCGTGGTGAAGTGGTCGATCCCGTCGACCTCGGAGATCGCCTCCTCGAGCGGGATCGTGACCTTCGCCTCGACGTCGCGCGCGGCGGCGCCGGGCAGCTCGGCCGTGATCATGAAGCTCGGGAGGTCGATCGTCGGGAAGCCCTCGACGCGCGTGCGCATCAGGTTCCAGACGCCGACGGCGACCACGGCGAGCGTGATCACGTTGACGAGCATGTGGCGATCGACGAAGTAGCGGACGATGCGTTCCATCGCGCGCTCAGTCCGCCCGCTGCGGCGACTGGTCGAGCACGACGGCGGCGCCGTCGCGGAGCGCGAACTGGCCGTCGACGATCACCTCGTCGCCCTCGCTCACGCCCTCGAGCACCTCGATCCACTCGCCGCCCGAGCGACCCGTGCGGATGCCGCGGAGCCGGGCCGTGCGCGCCGCGCCTCCCCCTTCGACGACGAACACCTCGGGCTGGCCGGCGCGGCGCATCAGCGCCGCGCGCGGAACGAGGGGATGCGCCTCGGACGACCGCGTGGGCAGATCGACGCTCGCGACCATGCCGTCGCGCAGCGCGGGCGGCGGAGCGTCGATGCGCAGCTCGACCGCGTAGGTGCCGTCGCGCTCGCTCGCGACGGTCGCGACGCTCACGAGCTGCGCGCGCACCGCTTCGCCGCCGAGCGCCGCGAAGCGGACGGTCGCCTCCTCGCGCCCGTCGAGCGCGGCGGCCTCCTGCGCGGTCACGCCGGCGAAGACGCGCGCGCGGGTCAGGTCCACGACCGTCGCGACGGGCGTTCCCGGTGCGACGAAGTCGCCCACGTCGACGGCGAGATCGTCGACGCGCCCGGCGAAGGGCGCGGCGATGCGCGTGTCGGCGAGCGCGCGCCGCGCGGCGTCGCGCGCGACCTGCGCGAGTGCGTGCTCGTCGGTCGCGCGGTCGAGCGCGTGGCGCAGGTCGTCGCGGTGCTGCTCGCTGATGGCGTTCTGCGCGACGAGCTGCTCGCCGCGCTCGTGCTCGCGGCGCGCGTGCGCGAGGTCGTTGGCGCGCGCGCGCAGCGTGGCCTCGGCGCGCCGCAGCTCGATCTCGAGCCGCGTCGCATCGAGCTCGACGAGCAGGTCGCCCTGCGCGACGTCGGCGCCGCGCTCGACGGCGCGGCGGACGACGCGGCCCGACGTCTCCGCGGTGACGTTCGCGTTGTGGAACGCGCGCACGATGCCCGCCGCGCGCTCCTCCGCGTCGAGCGCCGCGCGCCGCACGGCGACCGCGCGAACGCGGTGGCGCGTCTCGATGGCGTCGGCGGCACTCGGCGCGAGCGCCGCGGGCGGCTCGCTCTGCGCGGCCGAGTCGGAGCAGGCGGCCTGCGAAGCGAGGGCGGCGAGCGCGGCGAGGGCGGCGAGCGCGCGGTGCGTGCTCATGCGGAGTCCTCCTCGGAAGGGGGAGGCGCGGGCGCACGCAGTCCCTGGGCGACGAGTGTCTGGTTGTGCGCGATCAGACGATCGCGGAAGGAAGCGTCGAGACGATAGCCGAGCGGCTCGCACAGCAGCGGGCCCAGCAGGTACGGAAACGCGGACGCGCTGGCGACGGTGAGCAGGACCATGGTGGGGTCCAGATCGGCACGCAGCGCCCCGCGCTCGATGGCCGCGGCGATCGCGAGCCGCACCGAGCGGAGCGGGCCGTCCGCCAGCATGGCGACGAAGCGCTCGCGCGCCGGGCCGTCGCCGGCCAGGATCTCGCGCGCGATGAATCCGGCGATCCACGGATCGGCGGCGAGACCCGTGGCGTGGATGTGGAGGAGCCGATCGAGGAGGTCGTCCTCGTCGTCGCGCCGGGTGAGCTCCGCCTCGACCTCGGCGCTCACGCGCGCGAACGCGCGCTCGAGCATGGCTTCGTGGAGCCCGCGCCGGTCCCCGAAGTAGTAGGCGATCATTCCCGAGCTCACGCCGGCGCGGTCCGCGATGGCCCGGATGCCCGCGCTGTCGAGGCGCCCCTCGGAGGCCAGGGCGGCGGCCGCGTCGAGGAGGCGCTCGCGCACGTCGGCGGCGTCGGGCGCCTCGCTCGCCGACGGGCGCCCGGGGCGGCGCCGCCGCGCGGTCGATCCGGCGGCGGACGCCGGAGGAGAGGGATGGGAGCGCACGCTCGGCGGAGGCACCCGCCTAAATTAATCGATCGATCGATCGATTCAAGGCCCGGCTCGGGGCGCCTCCCGCCGCGCCCGCGCGCGCCGGGGCTCGGCCCCCCGCGCAGCCCGCCGGAGCGCGCTCACGCGCCCCGGCGCAGCGCCTCGATGCGGTCCTCGAGCGGCGGGTGGCTCGCGAAGAGCGCCGCGAACCCCCGCCCGCCCGCGATGCCGAAGGCGTCGAGCGAGGCCGGAAGCGGCTGCGGGTCGGCGACCGACCGGAGCCGCTCGAGCGCCGCGATCATGTTCTCGCGGCCGGCGAGCCGCGCGCCTCCGGCGTCGGCTGCGAACTCGCGGCGGCGCGAGAACCAGCTCACGACGACGCTCGCGAGGATGCCGAACACGACCTGCGCGACCATCGTGGCCGCGAAGTAGCCGATCCCGAAGCCGCCTCCCTGGCGCTCGTCGTCGCCGCGCAGCAGCACGCGGTCGACCAGGAAGCCGACCACGCGCGACAGGAAGATCACGAACGTGTTCACGACGCCCTGGATGAGCGTCAGCGTCACCATGTCACCGTTCGCGACGTGGGCGATCTCGTGGCCGAGGACGGCGTCGATCTCCTCGTCGCGCATCGAGCGCAAGAGGCCCGTGCTGACGGCGACGAGTGCCGAGTCGCGCCGCGCGCCGGTCGCGAAGGCGTTCGGCTGCGGCGACTCGAAGATCGCGACCTCCGGCATCCCGATGCCCGCGGCCTGGGCGTGGCGGGACACGGCGTTCACGAGCCACTGCTCGCGCGCGTTGCGCGGCGACTCGATCACCACGGCGCCCACCCCGCGCTTCGCCATCGTCTTCGACAGCAGCAGCGAGACGAACGAGCCGGCCATGCCGAAGACGGCGGAGTAGACGAGCAGGGCCTGGTAGTTCAGGTCGACGCCGTTCGCGTGCAGGATCGATTCGACGCCGATCAGCCGCAGCGTGATGCTCGCGACGAGCAGCACGGCGACGTTGGTCAGGACGAAGAAGAAGACGCGCTTCATGGGACGACGATCTCCTCGGGGCGGGGCGCGGGCCCGTGCGGTCGCTGCGACACCGGTCCGTGCGAGCGGGTTCGCCGAGCCGGGCGAGTGCTAGGCGACGTTGAAGCTCTCCCCGCAGCCGCAGGTCGTCTGCGCGCGCGGGTTCTCGATCTTGAAGCCGCTCTCGTTGAGGTCGTCGACGAAGTCGACGGTCGTGCCCTCCAGGTGGCCCGCGCTCTCGCGGTCGACCACGACGCGCAGGCCGTGCTGCTCGCTCTGCTCGTCGTTCGCGCCGATCGCGCCGTCGAAGACGAGCTCGTAGCGCATGCCGCTGCACCCCCCGTCGACGACGCGGACGCGGAGGGCGTCCCCCGGGCTCGGGCTCTTCGCGAGCAGGGCGATGGCCTTGGCCGCGGCGGCGGGCGTGATCGAGACGACGGGCACGCTGGACTCCTCCCGGGCGCGTTCGCGCGTCGCCGGAGACTAGACTCGGCCCCTGCGCGGTCAACCCGGCGCGCAGGCGGGGCGTCGCGCCTGCTAGGCTGCCCGGGCGCGGCACCGCCCGGCCGCGCGCGCAGCCGATGATGGACGACACCCTCCACGCTCAGCCCTCTTCTCCGCGACCGGCTCCGCGCGCGGCGCGCGACACGCGCGGCCGCGCGCTCCGCGACCTGCGCATCTCCGTGACGGACCGCTGCAACTTCCGCTGCCCCTACTGCATGCCGGCCGAGGTCTTCGGCGACGCCTACGCCTTCCTGCCGCGCCGCGAGATCCTCACGTTCGAGGAGATCGAGCGGGTCGTGCGGGCCTTCGTCGCGCAGGGCGTCTCGAAGCTCCGCATCACCGGCGGCGAGCCGCTGCTGCGCCAGGACCTCCCCGACCTCGTGGCACGCCTCGCGCGCCTCCCCGGCGTCGAGGACATCGCGCTCACGACGAACGGGACGCTGCTGCCGCGCCTCGCGGCTCCGCTCGCCCGCGCGGGCCTGCGGCGCGTGACGGTCAGCCTCGACGCGCTCGACGACGCGACGTTCCGGCGCATGAACGGCGACCGTCTCTCGGTCGAGCGCGTGCTCGAGGGCATCGAGGCCGCCGAGCGCGCCGGCCTCGCGCCCATCAAGGTGAACGCGGTCGTGCAGCGCGGCGTGAACGACGACGGCATCGTCGCGCTCGCGCGGCACTTCCGCGGGACGGGCCACATCCTGCGGTTCATCGAGTACATGGACGTCGGCACGCGCAACGCCTGGGATCGGGACCAGGTCGTCTCGGTGCGCGAGATCGTCGAGCGGCTCGACGCCGCATTCGGGCTCGAGGCGCTCGATGCGAACTACGACGGCGAGGTCGCGCGCCGCTGGCGCTACCGCGACGGCGCGGGCGAGATCGGCGTCATCGCCTCGGTCACGCAGCCCTTCTGCGGCGGCTGCACGCGCGCCCGCCTCACGACGGACGGGAAGCTCGTCACGTGCCTGTTCGGGACGGCGGGTGCCGACCTCCGCGCGCTCCTGCGCGGCGGCGCGAGCGACGCCGCGCTCGAGGAGCGCATCGCGCGCGTCTGGACGGCGCGCGCCGACGCCTACTCCGAGCACCGCGCCCACGCCGCGCCGGGGCCGCGCTCGCCGCGCGAGCGCATCGAGATGTACCAGGTCGGAGGCTAGGCGCCCGACATCCCGTTCCAGCCGACGACGTCGGCCGCGGCCTTGCGGTGGGCCGGCTTGAAGTCGGTCCCGATCGTGTAGGCGACGGGGAAGAGGCCGACCTGCGTGAAGCGGTCGTGCGGGATGTCGAGCAGCTCGGCCATCTCGCGCTCGCGCCAGAGGTGGCCGGTCGTCCACGCGCTGCCGAGGCCGCGCGCGCGCAGCGCGAGCATGAAGCTCCAGACCGACTGCAGGATCGAGCCCCACAGGCTCGCCTGGTAGAACGTGTTGGCGCCCTCGGTGCGGCCGGCGAAGAGCGGCAGCAGCAGCGCGGGGCAGCGGTGGAAGTTCTCGCGCAGGTAGGCCGTCGACGACTCGATGCGGTCCGCTCCCGGCACGTGCGCGCCGGCGTAGCCCGCGTCGCCGAAGGTCGCGATGAAGTCGTCGAGGCCGCCGTTGTAGATCTCCGCGGCGCGCGCGACGAGCGCGGGGTCGTCGATCACGATCCACCGCCAGTTGTTCATGTTGCCGCCGTTCGGCGCCTGGAAGGCGATCTCGAGGCACTCCGCGACGAGCTCGCGCGGCACCTTGCGGTCGAAGTCGAGCCGCTTGCGCACGGTGCGCGTCGTCGTGAGCAGCTCGTCGGGCGTGAGGTCGAGCACGAGGTCTCCTTCGCTGTCGTCGTCGTCGTCGGCTCGCCGGTCAGGCGCCGAGCCGCCGCGCGAGCGCGAGCGCCGACTCCGCCAGCGGCGCGGCGAGCCGGCCCACTTCGGAAGCGCCTTCGCCCGCCGCCGTGCCGGCGAGCGCGCGCCCGGCGATGCCGCGCATGATGCCCGCGCTCCGGAACAGATGGAAGGCGAGGTAGAAGTCGAGATGCGCGATGCCGCTGCGGCCGGTGAGCTCGCAGTAGCGCGCGACGTACTCGTCCGCCGTCGGGATGCCGCGCTCGCGCAGGTCCGCGTCGGTGAGGGCGAGGAAGGCGCTGTTCGGAGAGAGGCGCTGCGACAAGTGATAGGTGAGGTCGGCGAGCGGGTGCCCGATCGTCGACAGCTCCCAGTCGAGGATCGCGGCGATGCGCGGCTCGGTCGGGTGCACGAGCATGTTGTTGAGCCCGTAGTCGCCGTGCACGATGCTCGTCGCGTCGTCGGCGGGGATGTTCTCGGGGAGCCACTCGATCAGCCGCTCCATCGCCGGAATCGGCGGGAGCTGGCTCGCGGACGCGTACTGCTTCGTCCACACGCGGATCTGCCGCGCGTAGTAGCTGCCGGGTTTGCCGTAGTCGCCGAGCCCGATCGCCTCGGGGTCGATCGCGTGGAGGCGCGCGAGCGTCGCGATCTTCGAGTCGTAGATCGCCGCGCGCTCGGCGGGCGTCTGCGCCGGCAGCTGCTGGTCGGCGAGGATGCGACCGGGGACGAGGTCCATCACGTAGAACATCGTGCCGATCACGCTCTCGTCGGTGCACAGGATGCGCGTGCGCGGCACGGGGAAGTCGGTCGTGCCGAGCGCGGAGAGCACGCGGAACTCGCGGTCGACGGCGTGCGCCGACGCGACGAGCTGGCCCGGCGGCTTGCGCCGCAGCACCCACTGCGAGCGGCCGTCGCTCAGGTGGTAGGTCGGGTTCGACTGCCCGCCGCGGAACTGGCGGACGACGAGCGGGCCGGCGAGCGCGCCCATCTCGGCCGCGTGGTCGCGCAGAAAGGCCTCGAGCGCGCGCGCGTCGAAGCGGTGCGCCTCCTCGACCTCCTTGATCCCCGTCGCGATCTGGAATGCCACTCTCCGTCCTTCTCCCTGCGTGCGCGCGCCGCGGCGCCGCGTTCAGTCGATGTCGGCGATCACGGGAGCGTGGTCGGAGGCCGTGAGCCCGTCGAGCTTCTTGCGGTAGTCGCGGTCGATCCACGCGGCGCGCAGCCGGTCGCGCACGGGCGCGGTCGCGAGCACGAGGTCGATCCGCAGGCCGTGGCCGCGGTGGAAGGAGCCGCCGCGATAGTCCCACCACGAGTATTCGCGCGCCTCCGGGTGCGCGTGGCGGAACAGGTCGGTGAGCCCGAGGTCGACGAGCCGCGCCATGCGCGCGCGCTCGGCCGGCGTGTGGAAGATGGACTCGTCGTCGTCGGCGCCGTGCCAGGTGTCGAGCGCCGCGGGAACGATGTTGAAGTCGCCGCACAGCACGGCGGCGTCGCCCTCCGCGTGCTGCGCGCGCCAGTGTGCGGCGAGCGCGTCGAACCACTCGAGCTTGCGCGCGAAGTCGTCGTGCTCGACGTGCTTGCCGTTCGGGCAGTAGACGGTCGTGAACGAGATGCCGCCGACGCGCGCGCCGAGCAGCCGGGCGCCGAAGCCCTCCTGCCCGGCGAGTCCGGTGTGCAGGAGCTCCGCCGGCTCGCGCGAGAGGACGGCGACGCCGTTCCAGCTCTTCTGCCCGTGCGCGAGCGCGCGGTAGCCGAGCTCCTCGAACGCGTCGTGCGGGAACTGCTCGTCGGTGAGCTTGAGCTCCTGGAGCCCGACGACGTCCGGCGCGCGATCGGCGAGCCAGCGGCGCACGAGGTCGAGCCGCGCGCGCAGTCCGTTCACGTTCCAGGTCGCGAGGCGCATGACCGCCTAGGCTACCCCCCCGGTATCCTCGCGGGCCACGCCTTCATCGGAGCGCGCGCCGCGCGCGCGAGAGGGCGGGCCGGGCGAGAATCGCGCGGAGACACGCGCGGAGGCTGGCGCGGAGACACGCGCTGAGGCACGTGCGGAGGCTGGCGCGAGGCGCGAACGCAGGAGGACGGCGATGGGCGGCGGGGACGGCTTCGGCTCGGGTGGGTTCGGATCGGGCGGCGCGGGACCGGATGCGCCGGGCGGCCTCGCGATGCGCATCGGGTCGGCCTTCGGGCTCGGTCGCCGCGTCGACAAGTCGAGGCTGCCCGCTCCCGAGGAGGCGCTGCCCGGGCGCGGCGAGCGCATGCCGGTCGCCGCGCGGCACGCGGTGCTCGGGACGCCGATGGAGCCCGCCGTCGAGGGCGATCTCGCGCTCGCGATGTTCGGGCTCGGCTGCTTCTGGGGCGCCGAGCGCCGCTTCTGGCAGGCGCCGGGCGTCGTGGCGACGGCCGTCGGCTACGCCGGCGGCGCGACGCCGAACCCGCTCTACGAGGAGGTGTGCTCGGGCCGCACCGGGCACAACGAGGTCGTGCGCGTCGTGTTCGACGGCGCGAAGACGAGCTACGAGGAGCTGCTCGCCGTCTTCTGGGAGTCGCACGACCCGACGCAGGGCATGCGGCAGGGGAACGACGTCGGAACGCAGTACCGCTCGGGCATCTACGTGTACTCGGACGCGCAGCGCGCCACGGCCGAGCGCTCGCGCGACGCCTACGCGCGCGTGCTCGCGAGCGCCGGTCGGCCCGCGATCACGACCGAGATCGTCGACGCGCCGCCGTTCTACTTCGCCGAGGACTACCACCAGCAGTACCTGCACAAGAACCCGGGCGGCTACTGCGGGCTCGGCGGGACCGGCGTGCCGTTCCCGGGCTGCGGGCCGGCTCGTTAGGCGCGGCGCGCCGCGGGCGCGCCGTCACGGCAGCCCGGCGCCCGGCACGTCGACGCGCAGCACGTCGACGCGCGCGCTGCGCGCTTGCACGGCACCGGCGATCATCGTCGCCGCGGTCACGAGGAAGAGGTCGCGCCGCTCGGGGCCGCCGAGCATGCACGCGATCGCCGTGCGCGCGGGCTCGGGGCCGCCCGCCGGAACGCGCCGGACCACCTCGCCCCCCTCGCGCACGCGCAGGAACTCGCGCGTCGTCGGGCTCGCGGCCCACACGCACCCCTCCGCGTCGAGGCAGATGCCGTCGGGCGTCGCGCCCTTCGGGAGTGCGGCGAACTCGCGCGGCTCCGACAGGTCGCCCTCCGCGTCGACGTCGAAGGCGACGAGGCGGTAGCCGCCGCTCTCGGCCGCGATCAGCGTCGCGCCGTCGGGCGAGAGCACCATTCCGTTGGGCGCCATGAGCCCGTCGGCGACGCGTCGCACGCGCCCGTCCGGGTCGACCCGCACGATGCCGGTCGGGCGGGGATCGATCGGCTCCGCCTCGAGGTCGAAGCCGAGGTTCCCGACGTAGGCGCGGCCCCGCGCGTCGACGACCATGTCGTTGGCGTGGCCACCGCACCAGGGCGAGAGGTCGGCGACGACCTCGAGCGCGCGCTCGCGCAGCCGCAGCAGGCGCTGGTCGACCATCGACACGACGAGCAGGTCGCCGCCGAGGGCGGGCGGAAGCCAGCCGAGGCCCGAAGGCCGGAACGGCACGCGCGCGATCACCTCCGCGCGGCCCCCGAGATCGACGGCGAGCACCTCGCCCGCCGCGATGTCGGACAGCCACAGCCGGCCTTCGTGCCAGCGCGGCCCCTCGGCGAAGGCGAGCCCGGCGATCAGCGTGCGGGGGGAAGCGGGCATGGCGTCTCCTCTCGGCTCTGCGCGCGGTGACTAACGTGCCGCGGGCGCTGCCCGGGCGCGCCGTGCGGAGCGCGCGCCGCGCGGATTGGAGCGCGCGGCGCGCGCCGCGGTCAAGCGCGGCGCGCAGACGCTTTGCGCGCGGGGCGCCGATCGTCGATGCTCGCGCCGCCGCGCGCAGCCCGCGCGCCGCTCCGGGAGGGGTTCCGCGTGGGTCGCATCGCCGCCGTCCTCGTCGCATTCATCGCACTAGCGCTCGCGGGTGTCTACGCCGCCGGGAAGGGCTGGCTCGGCGAGCGGTGGGGCGAGGGCGATCCGGCTCCGCACGCCGTGCCGGCTGCGGTCGTCGCCGCGCGCGCCGCCGCGCAGCGCGCGGCCGCTTCCGACGTCGGGGCGTTCGACGCGAAGCAGATCGTCTTCGGCGACCTTCACGTCCACTCGACCTACTCGGTCGACGCGTTCCAGCTCGCGCTCCCCGCGTCGGGAGGCGACGGCGCGCACCCGGTCGCCGACGCGTGCGACTTCGCGCGCTTCTGCTCGGCGCTCGACTTCTGGTCCATCAACGACCACGCGATGTCGCACACGCCGCGCACGTGGGCCGAGACGATCGACTCGATCCGCGCCTGCAATGCCGTCGCGAGCGACGCAGCGAGCCCCGACACCGTCGCCTATCTCGGTTGGGAATGGACGCAGATGGGCACGACGGCCGAGAACCACTACGGCCACAAGAACGTCGTGCTCCGCGACCTCGATGACGCGCACGTTCCCGCGCGCCCGATCGCGGCGCGCCCGCCGTCCGCGGCGAAGGAGCTGCAGAGCGAAAACGCATCGCCGTCGCCGTTCGCGCTCGGTCTTCTGCCGCTCGTCTCCCGAGACGCGAGCCTGCTCGACTTCGCGACGCTGATGAACGACTTGATCGCCGTTCCCACGTGCCCGCGCGACGTCCCGGTGCGCGAGCTGCCTGCCGACTGCCGCGAGGACGCCGCGACGCCGCGCGAGCTGTTCGACAAGCTCGACGACTGGGGCTTCGCCTCGATCGTGATCCCGCACGGCACGACCTGGGGCACGTACACACCGCTCGGCTCGAGCTGGGACAAGCAGCTGAACTCGACCCAGCACGACCCGCAGCGGCAGACGCTGATCGAGGTCTTCTCGGGGCACGGCAACTCGGAGGAGTTCCGCCCGTTCGAGGAGATCTCGCGCGGCGACGACGGCAGCGTTCGCTGCCCGGGCCCGCAGGCGGGCTACCTGCCGAGCTGCCGGCAGGCCGGCGAGATCGTGCGCTCGCGTTGTGCCGCCGAAGGCGAGTCGGAGGGCGAGTGCGACGCGCGCGCCGCCAAGGCGCGGCAGGACTACGTCGACGCCGACGTGCAGGGCTGGCTCGCCGTTCCCGCGACGAAGGCCGAGGACTGGCTCGATTCCGGCCAGTGCCGCGACTGCTTCCAGCCCGCCTTCAACTACCGACCGAAGAGCTCGCTCCAGTACATGCTCGCGCTGCGCTCGTTCGACCCGCGCGGGCCCGAGCGCTTCCGGTTCGGCGTGATGGCGTCGAGCGACAATCACAGTGCGCGCCCGGGCACGGGATACAAGGAGATCGAGCGCGCGGCCTTCACCGAGTCGCGTTTCGCGACGTTCCGCGACTCGATGCTAGGTGGGCGCGACGGTCGAGCGCCCGAGGCGCGCTCGATCGCGGTCGACCTGCCGAAGCTGATGAAGGAGCAGCGCATGAGCTTCTTCGCGCTGCGCGAGACGGAGCGCGGCGCGAGCTTCTTCCTGAACGGCGGCCTGATCGCGGCGCACAGCGCGGGGCGCGATCGCGATTCGATCTGGCAGGCGATGGAGCGGCGCGAGGTCTACGGGACGAGCGGGCCGCGCATCCTGCTCTGGTTCGATCTCCTGAACGCGCCGGGCGCGCGCGGGCGCGCCCTCCCGATGGGCGGCGAGGTCGCGATGTCCGAGGCGCCGATCTTCCGCGTGCGCGCGGTCGGGTCGTTCGAGCAGAAGCCGGGCTGCCCGGAGTTCACGGGCGAGCTGCTCGACGAGGATCGCATCGAGCGGCTCTGCCGCGGCGAGTGTTACAACCCGAGCGACGTGCGGCGTCCCATCTCGCGCATCGAGGTGGTTCGGATCCGCCCGCAGATCGCGCCCGGCGAGCCGATCGCGCCGCTGATCGAGGACCCGTGGCAGGTCTTCCCGTGCGACGGAGCACCCGAGGGTTGCGCCGCGCACTTCTCCGATCCGGACTTCGGCGCCTCCGGGCGCGACGCCGTGTACTACGCGCGCGCGATCGAGGCGCCGAGCCCGGCCGTCAACGCAGGCGGCCTCCGCTGCGAGCGCGACGCCACGGGAGCGTGCGTGCGCATCCACCCGTGTGTCGGCGTCGACGCCGCCGACGACTGCCTCGCGGAGACCGAGGAGCGCGCCTGGTCGTCGCCGATCTTCGTCGACCACGCGGCGAGCACGGCGCCACGCTAGGTCGCTGGCTCGCTAGGCGGAAGCTTCCCGGGAAGCGGACGTTGACTCGGAGTCGCCCTCGGCTACCGTGCGCGCCGCTCGCGGGGTCGCCCGCGGGCCGCTCCCGCGCGGAGCCGTCTCCACCGTCCCGACGCCGTCGCCGTCCTCACCGCCCGCGCGGGCTCCTCGCGCCGCGCGGCGAGATCGGCCCCCCGGCGCCGCGCCCGGCTGGCAGACTGCCTGCGGGAGAGCAGCGCGCCGCTTCCCGACGACCGGGCCGCGGCCGCGCCGCCAACGCATTCGTGCCACCCGAAGAGGGCAGCCACCATGGCCCGCTACGCCTACGAACGCCTCACCGCCCAGGACAACAGCTTCCTGATCATGGAGTCGCCCAAGCACCACATGCACGTGGCGTCGACGCTGATCTACGACGCCGGGCCGCTGCGCACGAAGGAAGGCGGCATCGACTTCGAGCGCGTCAAGGCGGCGACCGAGGGCTACCTCCACCGCATCCCGCGCTACCGCCAGAAGCTCCACTTCATCCCGCTCGAAGGCAGCGCCGTGTGGGTCGACGACCGGCACTTCAGCCTCGACTACCACGTTCGCCACGCCGCGCTCCCGAAGCCCGGCAGCGACGAGCAGCTCCGGCGCCTCGCGTCGCGCATCATGGCCATGCCGCTCGATCGCGCGCGGCCGCTCTGGGAGACGTGGATCGTCGAGGGGCTCGAGGGTGATCGATTCGCGGTGATCACGAAGATCCACCACTGCATGATCGACGGCTCGTCGGGCGTCGACGTCGCGCAGATCATGATGCGCGCGACGCCCGACCGCGACATTCCGCAGGCTCCCGCCTTCATGCCGCGCCCGGCGCCGAGCAACACCGAGCTGCTGCGCGCCGAGCTCTGGCACCGCGCGACGCTCCCGCTCGAGGCCGTGCGCAATTTCCGCGCCTTCGCCGCCGAGACGGACGACCTGCGCCGCGAGCTCGCGGCGCGCGCGGGCATCCTCGCGTCGACGCTCGGCATGGGAACGAAGGGCGACGAAACGCCGATGAACGGCGTCAACGGCCCGCACCGCCGGTTCGACTGGCTCAACACCTCGCTCGAGGATCTCAAGGCCGTCCGACGCGCGCTGTCCGCGACGATCAACGACGTCGTGCTCACGATCGTGACGGGGGCCGTGCGCGAGTACCTGACGCTGCGGGGCATCGACCCGGCGTCGCTCGAGTTCCGCATCTCGGCGCCGGTGAGCGTGCGCAGCGAGGAGGAGCGCGGGCGCCTCGGGAACCGCGTCTCGTCGTGGATCCTGGCGCTGCCGATCGACCAGGCCGACCCGCGCGCCCAGCTCGAGCGCATCCACGAGACGACGCAGGACCTGAAGGGCACGAACCAGGCGCTCGGCGTCGAGATGATGATGCAGGTCGCGGAGTGGACGCCGTCGATCCTGCTGTCGCTCGGCGCGCAGGCGATCAACGGCCCGATCAACACGATCGTCACGAACGTGCCGGGCCCGCAGTTCCCGCTCTACCTGCAGGGCGCGGAGCTCGAGGCGATCTATCCGCAGGTGCCGCTGCTCCCTGGGCTCGGCATCGGCATCGCCCTGATGAGCTACAACGGCCGCGTCTGCTGGGGCTTCAACAGCGACCCCGACATCGTTCCGGACGGCACGGAGTTCGCGAAGCTCGTCGCGAAGTCGTTCCGCCGCGTCGCCGAGGCCGCGGGCGTCGAGCTGAGCGAGAAGCCGAAGGCCGGCGCGAGCGCGCCCGCGTCCCGCAAGAAGGCGAAGAAGGCGAAGGACGAGGCCGCGGCGCTCGGCAACGGCTCGGGCGAGCACGTCGTCCTCGCCTGACGCGCGCGCGGCAGGAGCGCGGCAGGAGCGCGGCAGGAGCGCGGCGGGAGCGGCGGAGGCTAGGCGCCCCCGATCGCACCCGCGGCGCGCAGCGCGGCGATCGCGTCGTCGGCGAGCCCGAGGTCGGCGCGCAGCACCTCGTCGGTGTGCTGGCCGAGCGTCGGCCAGCGCCGGACCGGCCCCTCCGCGACCTCCGACAGCTTGATCGGGTTCCCCGCCACGAGGAGCGGCGCGTCCGCGTCGGGCCGCGGCACCTCGATGATCATGTCGTGGCTGCGCACGTGCGGGTCGGCGACGACGTGGGCCGGCGAGAAGCACGGGCCCGCCGCGATGCCCGCGCTCGTGAGCGCCGTGCACGCCTCGAGCATCGTCTTGTCGCTCGCCCACGCCTCGACGGCCGGCTGGACGACGTCGGCGAAGTGCTCCTGCCACCCGCTGCGGTCGGCGAAGCGCGGGTCGTCGAGCCACTCCGCGTGGCCGACCGCGCGGCTGAAGATCTCGAGCTGGTGCGGGCGCACGGCCTGCGCGATGAAGTAGCCGTCCTTCGCGCGGAACGTGTTCACGATGCCCGCCACGCGCGACTTGCGCTCGAACACGCCCATCGAGTGGAAGAACGGCACGATGTCCGCCATCGCGACCATTGCGTCGAACATCGCGACGTCGACGTGCTGGCCGCGCCCGGTCGCGTCGCGGTGGCGCAGCGCGGCGAGCATCCCGATCGTCGCGAAGAGCGCGGAGCCGATGTCGCCGAGCGCGCCCGCCGGGCCGAGCCGCGGGTACTCGCCCTCGCGCCGGTGGATCTCGTAGAAGCCCGCCATCGCCTCGGCGATCGACGCGTAGGCCGGCCAGCTCGCGTAGGGCGACGGCAGCAGGTTGCCGAAGCCCGAGACGGACACGTAGACGAGCCGCGCGTTCACGGCGGCGAGGTCGGCGTAGCCGAGGCCGAGGCGCTGCATGGTTCCCGGCTTGAAGTTCTCGCCGACGACGTCGTAGTGCGCGGCGAGGCGCTTGACGAGCGCGACGCCGTCGGGGTGCTTGAGGTCGATGGCGATGCTGCGCTTCGAGAGCGAGTTGCGCAGGTAGGTCGCGCCGACGTCGCGGCCGTCGACGTCGCGCACGGCGGGCAGCGAGCCGCGCCCCGAGTCGCCCGTCACCGGGTGCTCGACCTTCACGACGTCGGCGCCGAGGTGCGCGAGCAGCTGCGTCGCGAAGGGAAGCGCCTGCATCTGCTCGATCGCGAGGATGCGCACACCGTCGAGCGGCTTCGAGCCGTCGCCGCGCTCCCCGCCCGCGATCTCTCCGATCTTCACCGCGTTCCTCCCGTGCGTCCCGCGAGCTCCTCGCCGGGCCGGTACTCGCGCTCGAGGTGCGCGCGCAGCGCGGATTCGTCCAGGTAGACGGGCTTCGTTCCCTCTGCGAGGAAGAGCTCGACCTGGTCGTCGTAGTGCGGCGACGAGGCGTCGAGCGTCGCGCTGCCGTACTGGTGGACCGACTCGCTCGAGACCTCGCCGTCGCGATCCCACTCGACGAACATGATGAACGAGTCGCCGGTGTTCGGGACGAGCACGCCGTCGTCGTCGGGCGAGAAGTCCTCGAGCGCGCGCAGCACGTCGGGGCCGCCGTTCGCGGGCAGGTCGAGCGTGCCGCGCCGGAACCGGTTGACCTCGCCCCACGTGGGGTCGACGCGCCCGTAGCGATCGCGCAGCCGCTCGACGACGCGCGGGAACGTGTCGACGGCGCGCGGGACGTCGGCCTCGCCCTTCATCTCCGCGACCAGCGTCGGGAGCGCGGTCAGGACGCCGAGCGCGGCGGCGCGGTCGTCGAGCTCGACCGAGAAGCCCCAGCTCGCGAGTCGCTCCTGCGCGTCGCGCAGCACCGCGTCGTCGCCGTAGTCGGCGGCGAGCACCTCGGCGACGACGTCGCGCACGCGGGCGTCCTCGGAGTAGCGCTTGTCGTACTTGTACTCGCGGAACTCGTCGCGCGTGATCCAGCGATCCTGGCCGTAGAGCTCGAGCGCGCGCAGCGCGCGGTTGGTCATGCGCGTCTCGAAGCCCGATTCGGGGGCGAAGTCCTCGGGGCGCGGGTCGTCGCCGAGGCCGCTCGAGCGGAAGGGCGTGTGGTTCGCGCTCACGACGAACCCCGAGCGCGGGTCGACGACCTGCGGTGCCTCGTCGATGCCGCGGGTCTCCGTCCAGACGAGGTCGCTGCGGTCGCCCGGCAGGTAGGCCTGCCAGTCCCAGCCCGGCGCGCGCACGGGCGACTGCGCGTTGTAGAGATAGGCGATGCGACCCTCCGCGTCGGCGTAGACGAAGTTCAGGCTCGGGATCGCGCCCATGCGCATCGCGTCGCGCCACTCGTCGTACGAGCCCGCGCGGTTCATGCGGTAGTACTGCTCGAGCTGGCGCACCTCGCCCATGCCGACGAAGCGGAGCGCGTAGGCGCCGTGCGACGTGATGCTCACGGGCCCGTGCACGCTGCGCACGATCTCGCGGCGCACGGGCCAGTGCAGCCGTCCGAGCAGCTTCACGTCGAGCACCGTCTCCTCGCGCTCGAGCGGACGCCACTCGCCGTCGAGGCGGTAGTGCGAGCCGTCCTCGTCGAGCGCGAGCACGTACACGTCGGCGAGGTCGGGGCGGTTCACGGTGCTCGCCCAGCCGAGCCGCCGGTTGTGGCCGTGCAGCACGACGGGCGAGCCCGGGAAGACGCCGCCCGCCATGTCCCAGCCTTCTTCGCTGTGCAGGTGCACCTCGTACCACGACACCTGCCCGACGTAGGGCTGGTGCGAGTTCACGAGCAGGCGCGTCGCGCCGTCCGCCGAGCGGCGCGGGCCGACGGCGACCGCGTTCGAGCCGAGGAGCCCGCCGCCGGTGACGAGGCGGAGCGCGGCCTCGACCGGCGCTTCGGGACCGGGCGGCGCGAACGGGTCGGCCGCGGTCTCGCGCCGCCGCGCGTCCCCGAAGATCTCCGCGATCGTCGACTGCAGCCCGTAGAAGAGCGGCATGCGCGCGGCGAAGCCGGCCGCGACGTCGCGCCCCGTCGCCGGCACGACGCCCGGCCACACCTCGCGCGGGTGCAGGGCCGCGTAGTGGTTCACGCCGTCGGCGTAGGCCTCGGCGATCGCGCGCGCGGCGGGCGAGAGATCCGCCTCGTAGCGCGCGTCGACCGCGGCGCGGCCGCCCATCCAGCGCACGACGTAGTCGAGCGGCGCGGCGGACGCGCCCTTCACGCTCGCGAGCCGGCCGCGCGCGGTGAGCAGCACCTCCTGGATCGTCGCGAAGTCGTCCTCGCTGTGCGCGTAGGCGAGCCCGTAGGCGACGTCGGCGTCGGTCCGCCCGTACACGTGCGGAACGCCGTAGTCGTCGCGCAGGATGCGGACGTCGTAGCGCTCGGCGGCCGCGAGGAGCGGGGCGGGGTCGAAGTGGGCGCGCTCGGGAGCGAGCAGCCACGCGCCGCCCGCGATCGCGCAGCCGAGCGCGAGCGCGACCCACGCACCGGCGCCGCGCGCGGGCGGGACGGGCGCGCAGGGGCGCGCAGGGGCGTCGGGGGGCGGCGGCATGGCGCGCCACGATAGCCGAGCGCGCGCGGGCCGCCGCCCGGCCGCGGTCGCCTAACGTCCGCCGATGCCCTCGGCGGCGAGCCGCGCGCGCACGTCGTCGCGCAGCGCGCCCTTCGCGACCTTCCCGCCCGAGGAGCGCGGGATTTCGTCGAGGACGATCAGGCGCTCGGGGAGGCTCTCGCTCGAGACGTCGCGCGCGCGCAGGTGGGCGACCAGCTCGGGCAGCGCGAGCGAGGCGCCCGGCGCGAGCTCGACGTAGACGCAGACCTTCTCGCCGAAGACGGGGTCGGGCATCGCCACTGCGGCCGCGAGCTGCACGGCCGGATGCGTCGCCACGAGCTGCTCGACGGCGGGCGCGCTCACGTTCTTCCCGCCGCGGATGATGAAGTCGCCCGAGCGGCCGACGATCGCGAGGTAGCCGTCGGCGTCGAGGCGCGCGACGTCGCCCGTGCGCATCCAGCCGTCCGGCGTGTAGAGCGCGGCGTTCGCCTCGTCGTCGTTCCAGTAGCCGCGCGACAGCAGCGGGCCCCGGCACGCCGGCTGGCCCTCGCCGGTCGCGGTCGTGTCGCGACCCTCGTCGTCGACGAGCCGCACGTGCATCGAGGGGATCGGGCGGCCGGCCGTGCGCAGGCGCTTCTCGCGCGGGTCGCGCAGCGTCGTGTTCGAGAGCGCCCCCGTCTCGTTCGAGCCGTAGAACTGGAGCACGCGCGCGCCCGTGCGGTCCTCGAACTGGCTCGCGCGCTCGTACGGCACGGCCTCGCCGCCCGTGAAGAGCGCGCGCAGCGAGCGCAGGTCGTGCCGCTCGAGCGCGTCGCTCCCGAGCATCATCACGAACTGCGTGCTGACGGCGGCGAGCACGCTGACGCGGTGACGCTCGATCGCGGCGATCGCCGCTTCGGCCGTGAAGCGCGGCATCACGACGCAGGGCGCGCCGAGCAGCGCCGGCGTGAAGTGCGCCGTCCACAGGCCGAAGCCGAAGGGCGCGGGAATGACGCTCATGAAGACGTCGTCCTCGGTCATGTCGGCGGCGGCGGCGGCGAGCGCGTGGAAGTGGATCCAGCGCGCCTGGTCGTGCGCCACGCACTTCGGCATGCCGGTGGTGCCGGAGGTCGAGTTGAGCAGGAAGACCTCGTCGACGCGACGCGCCGCGTCCGCGGGCGGTGCCGCGGCGCCGGCGCGCTCCGCGCCGTCGACGCGCAGCGGCGCATCGGTCTCGAGCTCGCCCTCCGCGACGACGTGATGCGCGAGCGGGAGCGCCGCGTCGCGCGCGCCGGCCGCGAAGTCGGCCATGTCGAGGTCGCGATAGCGCGCGCGGCTCACGAGCGCGCGCGCGCCGCTGCGGCGCAGCAGGTGGAGGAGCTCGGCGCGGCCCGCGCGCGGGCCGATGCCCATCGTCACGAGTCCGGCCTTCTCGACGGCGAGGTACGCCGCGTGCACGCCCGGCCCGTCGGGCAGCACGACCGCGACGCGCTCGCCGCGGGCGAGCCCGAGCGAAGCGAGCGCGCCGGCGAGCCGCGTCGAGCGCGCGTCGTACTCGCGCCACGACATCGCGCAGCCGTCGCCGTGGAAGGCGACCGCCTCGGGACGGGCGGCGGCGTGGTCGCGAACGGTCTGGGCGAGCGTCTTCACGAGCGAGCTCCGGCGTGGCGCGGCGGCGCGCGCGGATCGCGCGCGCACGGCCGACGGGATACCGCGCCGCGCGGCGCGCGGCCAGCCCGCGCGGTCGTCCTGCGCGCTCGCTCCGCGCGCTTGTTCCGCGCTCGCGCGCGGGGATAGACTGCGCGCCCCGCCGCCGCTCCCGCGGTGCGCGGGCCCGGGAGGACACGTCGATGGGTCGCTGGAGTCGCCAGGAGCTCGAGGAAGCGTTCGACAACTATCAAGCGATGGCGCTCAAGGCCGGCACGTCCGGCGACTGGCGCTGCTGGGCCGATCTCTTCACCGAGGATGCGACCTACGTCGAGCACCTCTTCGGCACGTTCGGCGGACGCGAGGCGATCTACAACTGGATCCAGAAGACGATGTCGACCGCGCCGAACGACGAGATGAAGTTCTTCCCGATCGACTGGTACGTGATCGACGAGGAGCGCGGCTGGATCGTCTGCAAGGTGTGGAACCGCTTCATGGACCCGGGCGACGGCAGCGTCCACCAGGAGTACAACGTCACGATCCTCAAGTACGCGGGCAACGGCCGCTTCTCGTACGAGGAGGACGTCTACAACCCCGCGCACTTCGGCAAGATGGTGAAGGGCTACATCGACCGCCGCGACGAGCTCGCCGCGAAGAAGCAGAAGGGTGCCGCGTCGCGATGAAGGTCCTCGTGATGGGCGGCACGAGCTTCAACGGGCTCGCGCTCGTGCGCGAGCTCGCGAAGACGGGCCACGACGTCACGATCTGCAACCGCGGGAAGACCGACGCCGCGCTCCCGCGCGGCGTCGCGCGCGTCGCCTGCGACCGCACGGACGCGGCCGCCGTGCGCGCGGCGCTCGGGGGCCGCGAGTTCGACGCCGTCTTCGACATCAGCGCCTACACGCCGGCGGACGTCGAGCTCATGGTCGAGCTCTTCCGCGGGCGCACCGGGCACTACCTGTTCGCGAGCTCGACCGTCATCTACGCGCCGACGAACCTGCTGCCGATCACGGAGGGCCACCCGCTCGACCGCGGGCCGCGCCAGAACGGCTACGGCGCCAACAAGATCCTGTGCGAGGAGATCCTGCTGCGCGAGTGGCGCGAGCGCGCCTTCCCGTGCTCGATCGTCGCGTTCTCGATGGTCTTCGGGCCGAACAACATCATCCCCGACCGCGAGCAGCGCATGTTCGCGCGCATGCTGCAGGGACGGAAGGTGCTGATCCCGGGCGACGGGACGACGCTCGGGATGGTCGGCCACGTCGACGACCAGGCGCGCGCGATGCGGATGATGATGCAGAACCCGAGGACGTTCGGGCGCCGCTACAACCTGACGGGCGACGACTACTACAGCGACGAGGGCTACGTCGACACCATCGCCGAGGTCACCGGCCGGGGCGCTTCGAACGTCGAGAAGGTCTTCGTCCCGCCGGCGCTGATGGACCGGCTGTGGTCGGGGGAGGTCGCGGTCGGCGGCCGCGGGAGCGGGACGACGAGCACGGTGCGGGCGAGCTTCGATGCGCGCAGCCAGCAGCTCTTCAAGCTGCAGGGCCTCGTGCAGCGCCTCGCGCCGAACCTCCACCACTGGAACCGCAGCGTGCTCTTCAGCGTGGAGCGCCTGAAGCAGGACACGGGCTGGCGCCCCGAGTACACGTTCGCGAGCGCGGTCGAGCACACCTGGGAGTGGTTCGTGCGCGAAGGGCTCGACCGCACGCGCGAGTTCGACTTCTCGTTCGAGGACGAGATCCTGGCGCTCGTCGAGCGCTGACCCGCGCGCCCGGCGCGCATCCGCCTGCGAGGACGAAGATGGCCTGGGACTTCGAGACCGACCCCGAGTTCGAGGAGACGCTCGCGTGGATGCGCGCGTTCGTGCGCGACGAGATCGAGCCGATCGACGTGATCTCGGACGAGCTCGATCAGGCGCAGCTCGACGTGCTGACCGCGCCGCTCAAGGAGGAGGTGAAGCGCCGCGGGCTCTGGGCCGCGCACCTCGACAAGGAGCTCGGCGGGCAGGGGCTCGGCCAGGTGAAGCTCGCGCTGATGCACGAGGTCCTCGGGCGCACGCTGCACGGCCCCGAGGTCTTCGGCAACCAGGCGCCCGACTCCGGCAATGCCGAGCTCCTCGCGCACGGCGCGACCGAGGCCCAGAAGGATCGCTGGCTGTGGCCGCTCCTCGACGGGAAGCTGCGCAGCTCGTTCTCGATGACGGAGGCGCACGTCGCGGGCTCGGACCCGACGGGCATCCGCACGCGCGCGGTGCGCGACGGCGACGCCTGGGTGATCGACGGGCACAAGTGGTTCGCGTCGAACGCGGACATCGCGGACTTCACCATCCTGATGGCGGTGACCGACCCCGACGCGCCGCCGCACCGGCGCGCGAGCATGTTCGTCGTGCCGAAGGACACGCCGGGCATGCGCATCGTGCGCAGCCCGGGGACGATGTCGCACCCCGACCGCCATCCGAAGAAGGGGCGCGGCGGCAGCCACTGCGAGGTGTACTACGAGGGCGCGCGCATCCCGCTCGACCACCTGATCGGGCAGCCGGGGCAGGGCTTCCAGCTCGCGCAGACGCGGCTCGGCGGCGGTCGCATCCACCACGCGATGCGCCTGCTCGGCCAGACCGAGCGCGCCTTCGACATGATGATCGAGCGCGCGGCGTCGCGGGAGTCGCACGGGCGGCTGCTGCGCGACCACCAGATGGTGCAGGACGCGATCGCGCTCTCCGCGATCGGCATCGAGACGCAGCGCCTGCTCACGCTCAAGGCGGCCTGGACGATCGACCGCACCGGCGCCGCGAACTCGCGCGCCGAGATCGCGATGATCAAGTACTACGGCGCGAAGGTGGCGCTCGAGGTGATCGACCGCTCCATCCAGATCCACGGCTCGCTCGGCTACACGACCGACCTGCCGCTCGAGCGCATGTACCGCATGGCGCGCGCGCTGCGCATCGCGGACGGCGCCGACGAGGTGCACAAGGTGACGATCGCCAAGCACTTCCTGCGCGGCGTCGAGCCGGTCGAGGGCTGGCCGAGCGAGTGGCTCCCGGCGAAGCGCGAGGCCGCGGTGGCGAAGTTCCGCCACCTCGTCGACCTGCACGTCGAGAACCTGTGAGCGGCGCGCGCCGCGCGCGCGCCCAGGCGGGCGAGGGCGCTCGCTAGTCGGGCAGCGCGGTCTTGAGGCCGTCGACCGACGACGCCCCGCACACGCTGAAGACCTGGCCGCTCACGAAGCTCGCCGCGTCGCTCGCGAGCCAGAGCACCGCGTTCGCGACGTCGCGGCCCGTGCCGAGGCGGCCGACCGGCGTCGGCGGGCGCGCGCCCCGCGCCTCGCCGCCGAGCGCGGCCGAGACGCGCGCCATGCCCTCGGTGTCCGCGATCGGCCCCGGGGCCACGGCGTTGGCGCGGATGCCCTTCGGGCCCCACTCGACGGCCTGCGTCCGGGTCAGCGCGTCGACGCCCATCTTCGCGGCGGCGACGTGCGCCTGGAGCGCGACGCCCTGGTGGTCGAACGGCGCCGAGATGTTCACGATGCAGCCGCCGTGCGCGGCGAGCCACGCGTGATAGGCCGCCTTCGAGACGTTGTAGGTGCCGAGCAGGTCGATCCCGACGACCGCCTTGAAGCCGTTGTACGAGATGCCGCTCATCGGCGCCGGGAAGTTGCCGGCCGCGTTGTTGACGACGACGTCGAGGCGACCCCAGCGCTCGAGCACGCCGGCGACGACGGCCTCGACCTGCGCGGGCTCGCGCACGTCGCAGGTGAGCCCGAGGCACGCGATGCCCTCGCTCTCGAGCGCGCGCGCCGCGGCGTCGATCACCTCGCGGCGGCGGCTCGCGATCGCGACCTTCGCGCCGTGCTCGCCGAGGCAGCGCGCGATCTCGAAGCCGATGCCCGTGCCGCCGCCCGTCACGAGCGCGACGCGTCCCGCGAGCACGTCCGGTCGGAAGCAGCTCACGCGCGTCCCTCCTGCGCGGCGATGGCCGGCATCACCTCGTTCGCGAAGAGCTCGAGGCTCTGCCATCCGAGCTCGGGCGGGATGCCGCCGCCGAGCGGGAAGTGGCGGAACGCGGCGCCCGGCTCGCGCGCGTACGCGATGCACTGCTCGGGCGTCCACACGCGGTACTTCCCCTCGGCGCGGAGGTCGGCCACCGTCGTCGCGCCGCTGTGCTGGTAGGACCGCTGCTCGGGGCGCTGCCAGCTCGCGTAGGTCCGCGCGTCGTGCAGCCAGTGCTCGCCGATCGCCGCCCACGCGGCGTCCGGGTCCTTCGCGACGAAGAGCATCCACGGCTCGACCGGGTCGATCAGGACGGGGCGCGCGACGCCGAGGCGCGCGCACTCCTCGCGGTAGACCGCGTTCAGCGCCTCGTCGTGGATGGGCGGGCCGAACGGCAGGCCGAAGCGCGCGGCGCGCTTCGCGGCGGCGGGCGTCGAGCCGCCGACGATCACGAACGGGTGCGGCTTCGAGATCGGCTTCGGCGTGACGCGGATCGTCTCGCCGCGGTAGGTGAACGGCTCGCCCGTCCAGGCCGCGAGCAGCGTCTCGAGCAGCTCGTCGAGGATCCGGCCGCGCCGCGCGAACTCGCGACTCGTCGCGTGGTACTCGACCGGCCGGTAGCCGAGGCCGGCCGTGAACGAGAAGCGCCCGCCGCTCAGGATGTCGAGCACGGCGACGTCCTCGGCGAGGCGCACCGGGTCGTGCAGCGGCGCGAGCAGCGCCGACACGGTGATCGCGATGCGCTGCGTGCGCGCGGCGACGGCCGCGGCCATGACGAGCGGCGACGGCAGATAGCCGTCGTCGACGCAGTGGTGCTCGGAGAGGATGACGGCCTGGAAGCCGCGCTCGTCGGCGAAGCGCGCCATCTCGAGGCTCGCGTCGTAGATCGCCTTGCGCGGCGTCGTCGCGAACGCGGGCACGCGGAAGTCGAAGCGGATCATCGCGGGCGCGGGCATCGGAGCGGGCCTCGGGTGGAGCGGGGCAGTGCGGTCGTCGCTGCGCGTCGCCGTGCGCACCGGCAGCGCGAACGCGGCGCGGCAGCATACCACCGGCAGTCGGCGGCGATCGCGCCTCGCGCGCGCGCGCCCGACGCGTGCGCGGCGTTGACCGGGGAGCGCGCGCGGTGCCACGCTGCGCGACCCCTCGCCCGGAGCTCCGCGTGTCGCAGGCCCCCGCTGCCCCCGACGTTCCCGACGTTGCGCTCGCCGCGGCGCCCGCCTCGCCGGCCGCGGCGTGGCGCGCGATCCAGGCGGCGTTCCTCGTGTCGGGCGCGTGCGGTCTCGCGTACGAGGTGCTGTGGGGGCGCTGGCTCGCGTCGGTGCTCGGCAGCAGCGCGACCGCCGCATGCGTCGTGCTCGCCGCCTACATGGGCGGGCAGGCGATCGGCGCCGCGGCGTTCGGCGCGCTCTCGCTGCGGCTGCGGCGGCCGCTCGTCACCTACGTCGCCGTCGAGATCGCGATCGGCGCCGCAGCGCTCGCCTTCCCGCACGTCGCCGATCGCGCGCTCGGCCTCGCGCCGTCGCTGCGCGTCGCGAGCGCGGTCGCGCTCCTGCTCGTTCCGACCGTGCTGCTCGGCGGCACCGTGCCGCTCGTGCTGCGCTGGTCCGAGGTGGCGTCGCTCCCGGCCGGCGCGACGCTCGCGCGGCTCTACGGGCTCAACACCGTCGGCGCGGCCGTCGGCGCGGTCGCGACGGGCTTCGCGCTCGTGCCGTCGCTCGGGCTCGCCGCGTCGAACGCGCTCGCCGCGTGCGGGAACTTCGCGGTCGCCGCCGCGGTCGGGTGGCTCGCGGCGCGCACCGCGGCATCGACCGCGGCCGCCGGCGTGCGCGCGCCGGAGCTCGAGCCGCCCGCCGCCGCTCGCGCGGCGCCCGCGCCGCCCGGCGCCGTCGCGCCCGCCTCCGCGTCCGCGCGGCCCGCGCCCGCCTTCCTGCTCCACGCGCTCGCGTTCGCGTCGGGCTTCGTCGCGTTCGGGCTCGAGATCGTCTTCCTGCGCCTGCTGCGCATCACGCTCTCGAGCACGACGTACACGTTCACGCTCGTGATCGCGACCTTCGTCGCGGGCATCGGCGTCGGCGGGCTGCTCGCGGCGCGCCGGCCCGAGCGCGCGCCGGTCGCGGCCGACCTCGCGCGGCTGCAGCTCGCACTCGTGGCGCTCCTGCTCGTCGACTTCGGGCTCGCGCCGTGGACGCAGCAGCTCGGCGCGGCGTTCGGCGGCGGCTTCCTCGCGACGCAGCTCGAGGCCGCGGTGCTGTGCGCGGTGCTGCTGCTGCCGGTGACGCTCGTGATGGGCGCCGCGTTCCCGCTGCTCGGTCGGCTCTTCATGGCGCGGGGCGGGCGCGGCGCGCGCGTCGGCGCGCTCTACGCCGCGAACACGCTCGGCGCGGTCTCGGGCGCGGTGGCGACGACGGTGCTCGCCATCCCCGCGCTCGGCACCTCGCGCACGTACCTCGCGCTCGTCGCGCTCGCCGCGGCGTCGATGGTCGTCTACGTCGGGCTCGCGTCGCCGGGGCTCGATGACCGCGTGCGCGCGGGCTCGCGCGCCGCGCTCGCCGCGCTCGCCGCGGTGGCGCTGCTCGCGCCGGCGTGGCCGCCCGTGTACCTCGGCGTCAGCGCCGGCTACCTGCGCGGCGACGCGCGGGCGGAGATCGCGCGCGAGGTCGAGTACTTCGCGGAGGGAGCGAGCTCGACCGTGCTCGTGCACCGCCTCCCCATCGGCTCGGTGATGCGCATCGACGGCAAGCCGGTCGCGAGCTCGGCGCCGGGCGACCTCGCCAACCAGCTCCTGCTCGGCCACCTGCCCGCGCTGCTCGCGGGCGCGCCGAGGAGCGGCCTCGTCGTCGGCATGGGCACGGGAATGACGCTCGGCGCGCTCGCGCAGCACGGGCTCGAGCGGCTCGACGTGGTCGAGCTCGAGCGGCGCGTGCCCGACGGCGCGCGCCTGTTCGCGGAGCACAACGGCTCGGTGCTCGACCGGCCCGAGCTGCGGGTCGTGTTCGACGACGGCTTCAACTTCCTGCACGCCGAGTCGCACCGCTACGACGTCGTCACGTCGGACCCGATCCACCCGTTCGTGCGCGGCGGCGCGACGCTCTACTCCGCCGACTACTTCGCGCGCGCGTCCGCGCGGCTGTCCGAGCGCGGCGTCTTCGCGCATTGGCTCCCGCTCGCGAACATGGGCGAGGGCGACTTCGCGATGATCGTCCGCAGCTTCACGGACGTCTTCCCCTACGCGCGGCTGTACTGGAACGGCTCCGAGGACGGCGTGCTGGTCGGGCGCAACGTGCCGTGGAACGAGCCGGAGATCGCGCCGGGCGAGTTCGCGCGCGTCGCGCGCTCGCTCGAGCGGATGTACGTCGAGAGCCTCGACGCCTTCGCCGCGCTGCGCGCGGCGGATCGCGCGCAGCTCGTCGCGTGGGCGGGGGACGGGCCGCGCAGCACGCTCGACCGGCCGCTGCTCGAGTTCAGCGCGCCGCGCGCGATGCACGAGTGGACGCTCGACCGCAACCTGCGCACGCTCGCGCGCTGGCGCGGGGAGGCGCGCGAGCCGGGCGCGCCGTGGCACGCGCTGGGGCTCGCGTTGCGGCTGCTCGGCGTGGTCGCGCCGTCGGGCGACCTCGCGGCGCTGCGCGGCCTCTGGGCGGAGGCGACGGGCTGCGCGGCCGGCGACGCGCGCTGCGCGCCGCGTCCGGGCTCGGAGCTCCTGCGCCGCGCGCTCTTCGAGCAGACGTTCCGCGCGGGCGCGCGCGAGGCGCGCGCCGCGGCGGCGGGCGCGCCGGACGTCGCGCGCGCGCGCGCGGCGGACGTGCTGCTCGCGATGGCGCAGCGCATCGCCTCGCCCGCGCGCGCGGAGGAGGCGCTCGTCGTCGAGCGCGAGCGCGCGCGCCTGCGCGCGGCGGCGCCGGGCGTCGTCAGCCCGCCTTGATCGCGCGCACGAGGTCGGCGACCGCGTCCGGGTCGCCCGTCTCGTCGTACATCGTGAGCATCGTGCGGTCGGCGTAGGGGCCGTTGCGCTCGCGCAGCTTCGCGCCGACCTCGGCCGGCGTCCCGCACACGCCGATCGCGTCGATCATGTCGTCCGTCACGAGCGCCATCATCTCGAACCACTTGCCCTGCTTCGAGAGGCGGTTCAGCTCCTGGTGGACGTCGCCCCAGCCGTTGTGCTCGAGCACGACGTTGTAGGCGGGCGTCGAGCCGTAGAACGAGATCTGTCCCTTGGCCTTGCCGCGCGCGCGCTCGAGCTGCTCGTCGTTCGCGCCGAGCATCACGATCGTCTGGCACGAGACCTCGAAGTCCGTGCGCTTGCGGTCGCTCTTCGCGAAGCCGCGCGCGAGCGCGGGGTGCACGACCTCGGCGAGGAAGGAGGGCGTGTTGAGCGGGTGCACGTAGAGGCCGTCGGCCACCTCGCCCGCCACCTCGATCATGCGCGGGCCGACGCCGGCCGTGAAGATGCGCGGCGGGCCTTCGGGATTGGGGCCGGGGTTGAAGACGGGCGTCATCAGCGTGTGCGTGTAGAACTCGCCGCGGAAATCGAGCCGGTCGTTCGTCTCCCACGTGTGCCAGATGGCGCGGATCGCCTGCACGAACTCGCGCATGCGCGCCGCCGGCTTCGACCACGGCATGCTGAAGCGCTTCTCGATGTGGGGCCGGATCTGCGAGCCGAGCCCGAGGATGAAGCGCCCTCGCGTGTAGACCTGGAGGTCGTACGCGATCTGCGCGCACAGCATCGGGTTGCGGGCGAACGCGATCGCGACGCCGGTCGCGAACTGCAGGTGCTCGGTGCGCTCCGCCGCGCGCAGGACGGGGAAGAACGGGTCGTGCGGGCCCTCGAACGAGATCGCGCAGTCGATTCCCTGCTGCTCCATTCTTCGTGCGACCGCCGGGAGCTCCCGGAAGTCGTCCGCCATCATCGCGGCCTCGACCTTCATGCGACCTCGCTCGCGCGCGCGCGCCGTGCTCGGAGTGGGCGCGCAGTCTACCGCGCGCGGATCCCGTGTAGAATCGGCGCCCTTCCGGGCGGCGCGCGAATCCGCACGCACACGCCCGCGACCGAGGAGGCTCGACGTGCCCGACTTCAGCCAGCCCGAGACGCGACTCTTCATCGACGGCGACTTCCGCGCCGCGCGCTCCGGTCGCAGCTTCGACAACGTCGACCCCGCGACGGAGGAGGCCTTCGGCACCTGCGCGGACGCCGGGCCCGAGGACATGCGCGAGGCGATCGACGCCGCGCAGCGCGCGTTCGACGCGACGGCGTGGGCGAGCGACGTCGCGCTGCGCAAGCGCGTGCTGACGCAGCTGCGCGAGGGGCTCGAGAAGGAGAAGGAGCACCTGCGGCTGCAGACGGTGCGCGAGGTCGGCAGCCCGATCCAGCTCACCTACGGGCCGCAGATGCAGTCGGTCCTCGACGACATGCAGTGGGTGATCGACCTGCTCGACCGCTACGCGTTCGAGCACGAGATCGGCGTCCACGAGTTCTTCGGCATGAAGAGCCAGCGCATCGTGCGGCGCGAGCCCGTCGGCGTCGTCGCGGCGATCAGCCCGTGGAACTTCCCGATCCAGGTGACGTGGGCGAAGACGATGCCCGCGCTCGCGGCGGGCAACACCGTCGTGCTCAAGCCCGCTCCCGACACGCCCTACCACGCGACCTTCCTCGCGCGCGTCGCGGCCGAGTACACGGACATGCCGAAGGGCGTGCTCAACGTCGTGACGGCGCACGACCCGGCCGAGGTCGGCGAGGTGCTGACGACCGACCCGCGCGTCGGCCTCGTCTCGTTCACCGGCTCGACGGCGGTCGGACGCCGCATCATGGCGAACGCCTCCGCGACGCTGAAGAAGGTCTTCCTCGAGCTCGGCGGGAAGTCGGCGAACATCGTGCTCGACGACGCCGACTTCGGCGCCGTGCTCCCGTCGGCGGCGATGACGTGCATGCACGGCGGGCAGGGCTGCGCGATCACGACGCGCCTCCTGCTCCCGCGCGCGCGCTACGACGAGGGCCTCGCGATCGTGAAGGCGGCCTTCGAGGCCGTGAAGTACGGCGACCCGATGGACCCGCAGAACATCCAGGGGCCGCAGGTGAGCCGCCGGCAGCAGGAGCGCGTGCTCGACTACGTGCGCAAGGGCGTCGAGGAGGGCGCGCGGCTCGTCGTCGGCGGCAAGCGGCCCGCGCACCTGCCGAAGGGCTTCTACGTCGAGCCGACGCTCTTCGCCGACGTCGACAACGCGATGACCATCGCGCAGGAGGAGATCTTCGGGCCGGTGCTCGTCGCGATCCCGTACGAGGACGACGACGACGCCGTGCGCATCGCGAACGACTCGATCTACGGCCTCTCGGGCGCCGTGCTGTCGGCCTCGCAGGAGCGCGCGATGGCGGTCGCACGCAGGCTCCGCACCGGGACGGTGGGCGTGAACGGCGGGATGTGGTTCGGCCCCGACTCGCCCTTCGGCGGCTACAAGCAGAGCGGCATCGGCCGCGAGATGGGCGTGCAGGGCTTCGAGGAGTACCTCGAGACCAAGACGATCGGCGTGCGCGTCTGATCCCGCTCGGTGCGCGGCCGCCTAGCGTCCGCGGTCCGCGCTCCAGATGCCGGCGCCGCGGGCCGCGATGAACAGGAAGGCGAAGCAGTAGAGCGCGGCCGGCTCGCCGCCGTTCTGGATCGGGAGCACGGCCTTCGTGCCGTGCGCCATCCAGTAGGCGAAGGCCATGAGCCCGCTGCACAGGAAGGCCGCCCAGCGCGTCTGGTATCCGACCATCACGAGGATGCCGCCGAAGAGCTCGATCGGGCCGGCCACGTAGAGGATGAACGGCGGGACGCCGTCGGGCATCCCGGGCGGGAAGCCGAGCAGCTTCTGCGCGCCGTGCCACAGGAACAGGAACCCGGTCACGATCCGGAACGCGGCGTAGGCCTGCGCCTCGAACGGCCTCAGGAACGGAGCCATCCATCGTCCTCCCGCGCCGCACTCGCGGCGGCGCCTAGCCTCGCTTCACGCGCTTCGCCCAGCCTTCGTCGAAGGGCGCCATGAACACGAGATCGAGCTTCATGTAGGCGTGCAGCCAGCGGCCGTCGACGCGCCGGTAGCGGTCGTGCTCGACGCCGACCATCCAGTGGGCGCGGCCGTTGCGCGCCGTGCACGGCGCGAGGATGTCCCACGTTCCGTGGCCGACGTCGCCGTCGACCTGGACCTGCGGCTTCGCGAAGAAGTGCCACGCGAAGTGGAGCTGCGAGGTGCGGAAGTGCGCCTCGATCGCGGCGCGTCCGACGACGCGGCCGAGCTGCGGGCCGCCGTCCCACACGGCGTCCTCGGTGAAGAGCTGCGCGATCTCGCGCGCGAGCGGGGCGAGGCGCTCGGGCGGCACGAGCCCGTCGCCGGCATAGCGTCGATCGGTCACCTCGCCGTAGCGCGCCTTGAGGCGGTGGATCGCCTGCACGCCCTCGACCTCGTCGAGTCGGCGCTCGAGCGCTTCGATGCGCGCGAGGAGCGCGGAGGCGTCGCGCGCGTCGCCGCTCATCGCGCGCCGCCTTCGCTCGCGACGGGCGCGCCGACCACCCGGCACACGAACCCGACCGAGTTGCGCGCGTCGACGAATCCCTTCTCGTCCTCGATGGCCAGGGCGCCCGTCTCCGACCCGACGGCCGCGCGCACGAACTCCTCGGCCGAGCGCAGGTGCAGCTCCGGGATGCCGTCGATGCGGTGCACGCCGAAGCCCGCGACGCGCGCCGCGGCGCGCGCGGCCTGGGGGTCGACGTGGAGCTGGTCGTAGCCCGCGATGCCCTCGGTGCGGCGGCCGAACTCGGCGTGCGGCCCGCCCCAGTGCGCCTGGAACGCGGCCGTCGTCGAGCCCGCCTTGTGGCGCATCAGGTACACGAAGCGCATCGGCCCCTCGCCGCCGACGATGCGGCGCCGCTCCGCGACGACCGCGCCGCACAGGTCGGGCTGCACGAGGTCGCCGAGGCGCGCGTCCGCGCCGCGCGCGACGTCCGCGAGCGCGTCGGCACCCGCGCCGGGCGGCGCGTCGACGGCGAGCACGGCCTCGAACGCGCGCGGGGCCGCGTACTGCGCGGCGAACGGGTCGGGCGCGATGCGCGCGAGGACGAGCGCGCGCCCGCCCGCGCCGAGCATCGCGGCGGCGCGGCGCGCCTCGCCGGCGAGCCGCGCGACGAGCGCGTCGTCGCAGCCGTCGCGCGCGGCGAGCAGCAGTCGCAGCGTGAGCATCGCCGTCCTCCGGTTCGCGGGCTCGACCGGCCGCGCGCGGTTCCGACGCCGGAGGCCACGGTGTAGCATGCCGCGCGCGCGCGCCGCGCTGCGATCGTTCACCGCTCCCGCCGCGCGCGCCCGCACCGGAGGCCCCATGCTCTCTTCCTGGGACGACTACCCCGTCCACCAGACGTCCGAGCCCGTGCGCTTCGTCGGGACGAGCGACCGCAACTTCTACGACCGCTACTACTTCAACCTGCACGGCTCGAGCGACGAGCTGTTCATGGTGATGGGGCTCGGCCAGTACCCGAACCTCGCCGTGCAGGACGCGTTCGCCGTCGTGCGCCGCGGCGACGACCACCGCGTCGTGCGCGCCTCGCGCGTGCTCGGCGATCGCCGCGACACGAGCGTCGGGCCGTTCCGCGTGGAGGTCGTCGAGCCGCTGCGGCGCGTGCGCTTCGTGCTCGAGGCGAACGAGCACGGCATCGCGGCCGACCTGCTGTGGACCGGGTCGATCCCCGCCTTCGAGGAGCCGAAGCAGTACATCCGCAAGCACGGCCGCGTGCTCTTCGACACCTCGCGCTTCGCGCAGACGGGCTGCTGGGAGGGCACGCTCGTCGTCGGCGACGAGACGTTCGCGGTGACGCCCGACCGCTGGTGGGGGACGCGCGACCGCTCGTGGGGCGTGCGCCCGGTCGGCGAGCCCGAGCACCCCGGCGTGCGCGGGCCGGAGGGCCAGATGTCGGGGATGTGGAACTACTTCCCGATGCAGTTCGACGACCACTCCATCCTCTACATCGTGCAACAGCGCAACGACGGCGTGCGCGAGCTCGAGGAGTCGGTGCGCATCTGGAGCGACCCGTCGCGCGAGCCGGAGTGGCTCGGGCGGCCCGAGTACGACCACGTGCAGGCGTCGAAGGGCTCGCGCATGCTGGTCGGCTCGACGGTCCGCTTCCCCGACGCGCCGGGCGGCGCGCTCGAGGTGAAGTGCACGCCGCTCACGCACTGCATGATCGCGGTCGGCACGGGCTACGGAATGGACGCCGACTGGCGCCACGGCATGTACCAGGGCGAGCTCGTCGTGCAGGGGCTGCACCGGAGCCACGCCGAGATCGCGCCGCTCGGGCAGTTCGGCGTCGTCGACCACGTCGCGCGCTTCGAGGCCAGCAACGGCAAGACGGGCTACGGGCTCTACGAGCACGGCTTCTTCGGCGCGTTCGACGAGCTCGACGTCCCCGACCCGATGGGCGGGCGCTAGGCCGTGCGCGGTCGCGCGCGCCCACGCGCCGGCGTCAAGCGCGCCGCGTCGCCCACCGATCCACCCCGCCGTGTCGCATCCGCACCGCGCTCCGACGACCGACGCGCCCGAAGGCGAGGCCTGCCCCGTGCCGGCGCGCTACGTGCTGATCGCGGGGCACGGCCGCTCGGGCACGAACTGGCTGCTCCAGCTGCTCGATCGCGCGAGCGAGACCCACTGCCGCAACGAGCCCGACGAGATCGGCGGCAACGCGTTCGAGCGGCTCCCCTCGCCGTGGGTGCCGGTGCCCGACGAGCGCGCGGCGTCGTTCTCCGAGCCGTGGGGGAGGGCGGTCGTCGAGGCGGGCGCGCGCATGGGCGAGCGCGACCGCGCGCCCGCCGTCCCGAAGCGCCACGTCCCGCCGTGGGTGGCGGGCACGCATCTCGTCGACGCGCTCGCGCGCCCGCGCGTGCGGCGCGTGCTCGCGGCGGCCGTTCCCGCCTGGCGCGGGCGCGAGTGGCCGCGGCCCGGCCGGCGTGCCGCGGCCGGCGAGCCGCTCGTCGTGCTCAAGTGCAACCAGGTGCCGGGCTGGGCGCGCTGGGTGCTCGAGCACGATCCGTCGGGCCGCGTGCTGCACATCGTCCGCCACCCGGGCGGCTTCCTGTCCTCGTGGCGGCGACGCTATGTGGGCGAGCGCGACGAGGCGCGCGTGCTCGCGGAGAACCGCCATCGCCTCGCGCTCGTCGCGCAGGCGAGCCCCGCGTTCGCCGCGAAGATGGGCGACGTCGACGCGCTCGACCTCGACCACTCGGAGCTCTGGTTCTGGCGCTACGCCGTGGAGACGATCGACGAGGCGGGAGCGCGCGCGACGGGCCGCTACCACCGCGTCGCGTTCGAGGCGCTGGCGCGAGAGCCGGTCGCGCACGCGCGCGCGATCTTCGCGTGGCTCGGGCTCGCGTGGACGCCGGCGATCGAGCGCGCGGTCGAGGCGATGTCGCGCGAGTCGCTCGGCATCGTCGCGCGCGCGGCCGGCGACCTCTCGGCGCACCAGCGCGCCGCGATCGCACGCGTGCTCGAGGGAAGCGCGCTGCACGGGTGGTGGAGCGAGCCGGAGGCGTCGGGCGCCGAGCCGAGCCAACGGGGCGAGGCGCGATGACGACGCCCGCGCTTCCCGTCGACAACGACGCGCCGCTGCTCGAATCGCCCGTCTTCATGGTGGGCTCCGCGCGCTCGGGCACGTCGCTCCTGCGCCTCATGATCGGCCACCACCCGCGCATCGCGGCGAACCCCGAGTTCGGGATGGCCGTCGACGCGCTCGGGCCGAACGGCGAGTTCCCCGCGCTCGAGGACTACTACGCGTGGCTCGCGCGCGATCGCATCGCGAACCTCTACGGCTTCGAGGTCGACCGGCGTCTCGACTATCCGCACCTCGTCGACAGCTTCCTGCGCCAGCGCGCGATCCGCGAGGGCAAGCCGATCGCGACGGCGACCGTGCACCACCGCTACGACCTCGTGCTGCGCATCTGGCCGGACGCGCGCTTCATCTACATCCTGCGCGACGGTCGCGACGTCGCGCGCTCGGTGATCCACATGGGCTGGGCGGGCAACGTCTGGTACGGCTGCCAGCGCTGGATCGACGCGGAGGATCGCTGGGCGCGCTTCGCGCCGACGCTCCCGCCCGAGCGCGTGCTCGAGGTGCGCTACGAGCGGCTCATCCTCGAGCCGCGCGCCGAGCTCGAGCGCATCTGCGCCTTCTACGGCGTCGCGTACGACGACGCGATCTTCGACTACACGAAGAGCAGCCGCTACGGCGAGCCCGATCCCGACCTCGTGCAGCAGTGGAAGCGGAAGCTCGGGGCGTACGAGCTGCAGCAGCTGGACGCGCGCATCGGGGCGCGCCTCGCCGCGCGCGGCTACGAGCCGAGCGGCGTGCCGCCGCTGCGCTTCGGCCCGCTGCGCCGCGCGCGGCTCGCGCTCCAGAACTGGGTGTGGAAGGCGCGCTTCCGCGCGCGCCGCTACGGGGTCGGCCTCTTCGTGCTCGACTACGCCGCGCGCCGGCTCGGCCTGCGCGCGCTCGAGCGCCGGACGCGCGCGCGCATCCAGGCGATCGTGAACGAAGGGCTCCGCTAGCCGCGGCACGGCCCGCGGCCGCGCGTTAGCATGCGCGCCCGCCGCGCGCGGCGCGGCATCGCCCGACTTCCGAGAAGAGCTCGTGAGAAGAGGCCGGGCCGGCCGCGAGCGCCGGCCGCGGCCCGCACAGGAGGACCCGATGGAGCGCGTGCTTCGCGACGGAGCGTTCGAAGGAGAGACCCACATCGTCACCGGCGCCGCGCAGGGCATCGGGAACCAGGTGGCGGCGACGCTCGCCGCGCACGGGGCGTGCGTCGTGCTCGTCGACCTCGACCCGGGACGCCTCGAGGAAGCCCGCGCCGAGATCGCGAAGGACGCGCCCGTCGCGCCGCTCGTCGCGGCCGCGAACGTGGCGGACGAGGCGCAGGTGCAGCGCGCCGTCGCGAGCGCGCTCGAGGCGACGGGCTGCATCAACGGCGTCGTGAACGTCGCGGGCATCACGAAGGACGTGCGCATTCCCAAGAAGTCCTACGAGGACTTCAAGCTCGTCATGGCCGTCCACCTGCACGGCACGTTCCTGTTCATGCGCGAGGTCGCCGCGCAGCACTGGCACCCGCTCTTCAAGGACAACGAGAACGCGCCGCTCGACGACGGCGTGAACCGCTTCGTGATCAACTTCTCGTCGGTCAGCGCGCGCAACGGCAACGTCGGGCAGATCGACTACACGGCGGCGAAGGGCGCGATCGAGGCGGCGACGCGCACGGCCGCGCGCGAGTTCGCGGGCTACCGCGCGCGCGTGAACGCGATCGCACCGGGCCCGGTGATGACGCCCATGCTCGCGAAGGTGCCCGAGGCGCAGATCGAGGGGATGAAGCGCGCGACGCTCGTCGGGCGGCTGGCCGAGCCGGTCGAGCTCGCGCGCAGCGTCGCGGCGATCGCCGACCCGAAGCTCTTCGGCTACTGCACGGGCCAGATCTTCGCCGTCAACGGCGGCATGTACATGGCGTGAGCGCGCGCCCGGCGCGCGCCTAGCGTCCGCGCCGGTTCGGGTTCACGGCGTTGCGGCGGATCAGGCCTTCCTGCGTGCAGCTCGCGACGAGCACGCCCTCGCGCGTGTAGAACGTCGCGCGGCCGAAGCCGCGCGCGCGCGCCGAGACGGGGCTCTCGTGCACGACGTAGAGCCAGTCGTCGACGCGCAGCGGGCGGTGGAACCACATCGCGTGGTCGAGGCTCGCGGTGTGGATGCCCGGGCTCATCATGCCGACGTCGTGCGGGTGGATGGCGGGCACCATCACCGCGAGGTCGGAGGCGTAGGCGAGCACGCACTGGTGCAGCGCCGGGTCGTCGCCGAGCGGGCCGCGCGAGCGCAGCCACGTCGCCATCGTCGGCTCGTAGCGCTGCTCGTCGAAGAGGCGCAGCTCGCCGACGGTGAGGATCTCGACGGCCTGCGGCTTCGGGAAGCCGTCGGGAACCTGGATGCCGATCGCGCGCAGCCCGCGCCGCATCCCCTCCTCGTACACCTCGCCCGAGACCTCGGCCGGGACGTCGACGTCGATCTGGTGCTCGAAGCCGTCCTCGTCGCTCATGAACGAGACGGCCATGTTGAGGATGGCCTCGCCCTTCTGGATGGCGACGACGCGGCGCGTGGTGAAGCTGCGCCCGTCGCGAATGCGGTCGACCTCGTAGAGGATGGGGCGCTCCGGGTCGCCCGGGCGCAGGAAGTAGGCGTGGAGCGAGTGCGCGGAGCGCTCGGCCTCGACCGTGTGGAACGCGGCGCGCAGGCCCTGCGCGAGCACGAGCCCGCCGAAGATGCGGCCGTTGTGGGCGGGCGGGCTCGTGCCGCGGAAGAGGTTCTGCTCGAGCCGCTCGAGCTCGAGCCGACCGAGGAGCTCGGACAGGGCGGGATCGGGCACGGCGGTCATCGGGCTCGGCGCTCCTTCGGCGACCCGGCGGCGTCGGCGCGCGAACGGCTTCGACGCTCGGGAAGGGGCGCGTACACTAGCGGCCGCTCTCGCGCGGCGCCGCCGCGCGAGCGGCGTCGCGCGCGGCCGTTCCGCCTCCGGAGCGGGCGCGCAGGGAGCACCGCGTGGCCGACCTCGACTTCCGCATCTTCGACGGCGACAACCACTACTACGAGGCGGAGGACGCGTTCACGCGCCACCTCGACCGCCGCATGCGCAGCCGGTGCATGCAGTGGGCCGTCGTGAACGGGCGCAAGTCGCTGCTCGTCGCGGGCAAGGTGAACCGCTTCATCCCGAACCCGACGTTCGACCCGGTCGCCGTGCCCGGCTGTCTCGACCAGTACTACCGCGGCCACAACCCGGGCAAGAAGAGCATCAAGGAGGCGTTCGGCGACCTCGAGCCGATCCGCGTCGAGTACCGCGACCGCGACGCGCGCTTGAAGGTGATGGATGCGCAGGGGATCGAGAAGGCGTTCTTCTTCCCGACGCTCGGCGTCGGCATGGAGGAGGCGCTCAAGCACGACACGCCCGCCGTGCACGCGGCCTTCGAGGCCTTCAACCGCTGGCTCGAGGACGACTGGGGTTACGCCTACCAGGAACGCATCTTCGCGACGCCCTACATCACGCTGCAGGATCGCGACCGCGGCATCGCCGAGCTCGAGCGCGTGCTCGCGAACGACGCGCGCGTGATCCTGATGCGGCCGGCGCCGATCTTCGGCGATGCGGGCCATCGCTCGCCCGCCGATCCGTACTTCGACCCGTTCTGGGCGCGCGTGAACGAGGCCGGCGTCACCGTGCTCTACCACGGCGGCGACTCGGGCTACAGCAAGTACCTCGCGGACTGGGGCGAGGGGGCCGACGCGGTGCAGGCGTTCAAGGCGTCGCCGCTGCAGGCGCTCACGATGGGGACGCGCGCGCCCTTCGACCTGATGGCGGCGCTCGTCTCGCACAGGTTGTTCTCGCGCTTCCCGAACCTGCGCGTCGCGAGCATCGAGATGGGGAGCAACTGGGTGCCGTGGCTCTTCCAGAGCTTCCGGCGGATCTTCGGCCAGGAGCCGGCGTCGTTCGACGAGGATCCGGCCGAGACGTTCCGCCGCCACGTCTGGATCTCGCCCTTCCACGAGGACGACGTGCCGCTGCTTCGCGACCTGATCGGCGCCGACCGCATGATCATGGGCTCGGACTACCCGCACGCCGAGGGCCTCGCCGACCCGACGGACTACGTCCACGAGCTCGGCGGCTTCACGCCCGCCGACCAGCGCAAGATCCTGCGCGACAACGCGGACTTCCTCGCCGTGCCGAGGCCCGCGAGCCGCGCCTAGCCGGGCCGGGCGCGCCGTTCGCTAGGCGATGTGGTCGAGGCGGTAGAGCGCCTTGCAGTTGTCGTGCAGCATCTTCCGCACCTCCGTCTTCGGGATGCCGCGGAAGAGGCGCTCGATCTGCTGGCGCGAGTTCGGCCAGTCGCAGCCCGTGTGCGGGTAGTCGGTCGAGTACATGATGTGGTCGATGTTCATGCGGTGGCGCAGCTCGAGCCCCACCGTGTCGATCATGAACGACGCCCAGAAGCTCCTGCGGAAGATCTCGCTCGGCAGCATCTTCATCTTGCGGTCGGCCTCGGTGAAGAAGCGGTAGCGCATGAACATGTCGTCCGTCTGCTCGAGCAGCGTCGGGATCCACCCGATGTTCGCCTCGACGAGCACGCAGGCGACGTCCGGGAAGCGGTCGAAGACGCCGGCGAAGAGCAGGTCGGAGACGACCGGCAGCGTGTGGCCGCCCGCCTTGGCCGCGCCCGCCTTCCCGAGGAAGGCGAGCTCCGTGAACGACATCTGCTTCTGTCCGCCGCCCTGCGTCGACGGGATGAAGCTCCCGATGTGCACCGACACGGGCGCGCGCAGGTCCTGCGCGGCCTCCCAGAACGCCGCGTCCTCCTCCTGCGAGTCGTGCGACCCGTTCGGGAAGGCGGAGATCACGACGCCGCGGTGGCCGTTCGCCATCGCCCACTCGAGCTCGGCGACGGCGTCCTTCGTGCCCGTCGTCGGCACGATCGCGAGCGGCACGAGCCGGCCGCCCGACCCTTCGCAGAACTCGCCCAGCCACTCGTTGTAGGCGCGCACGCACACGCGCTGCAGCTCGGGCTCGCTCGCGTAGATCGAGGCGCCGGTGAGCGTGACGCTCGGGTACAGGATCTGCGCGAAGATCCCGTCGACGTCCATGTCGTGGAGGCGCTCCTTCGTGTCGAAGCTGCCCGGACGCATCGTCGCGTACGAGCCGCCGACCGGCTTGAACTGCGGGTAGGAGAGGCCGGCCGTCGCCGTGAGTCCGACCGGCCGCAGGCGCGCGCCGTCGTCGAAGTCCCAGACGTCGCCGTGGTCGGTGTGGCGCACCTTCGGCGCGCGCGCCTTCCACTTCGCCGGCACGCGCGACTGCCAGAGCTCGGGCGGCTCGTTCACGTGCGCGTCGGCGTCGAGGATCGGGTAGTCGATGCTCGCGACGTCCCAGAAGAGATCGCTCTTGTCCATGGCGCTGGCACCTCCCGGTCGTGGCGGCGCGCCGTGCGCGCCGCGGTTCACAGCCCCTTCGGCTTCGTGCCGATCACCTCGCTCGCCTCGAGCGCGTCGATCTCCGCGTCCGAGAGGCCGACCTCGCGCAGCACCTCGCGGTTGTGCTGCCCCATCGTCGGCGTCGGCGTGCGCACCCAGCGGTCGACCGTCGCATAGCGGAACGGCGGGCCCGGCAGCGGGTGCGCGCCGACGACGGGGTGTTCGACCGTCTCGAAGAAGCCGCGCGCGACGAGCTGCGGGTGGCGGCTCGTCTCGCGCGAGTCGACGACCGGCGCGGCCGGGATGCCGCGCGCGACGAGCCGCGCGACGACGCCGTCGAGCTCCTGCGTCGCGGCCCACGCGGCGAGCTTCGCGTCGAGGAGGTCGTGCTTCGCACGGCGCCCGCGCGCCGTCGCGAGCTCGGCGTCGCCCGTCCAGTCGGCGTGCGCCGGGCCGAGCTCCTCGACGAGCGCGCGCCACTGGGCGTCGCTCGCGACGGCGAGCGCGAGCCACTGCTCGCGACCGTCGCGCGCGCGGCACGCGTAGACGTTCTGCGGCGCGCCCTCCGGCCCGCGGTTGCCCTCGCGCCCGAGCTCGACGCCGTAGGCCGACCACTCGATCGCGATCTCCGCGGCCGCGTTGAGCGCGCCCTCCACCATCGTGCACTCGAGCAGCGAGCCGCGGCCCGTGTGCTCGCGCTCCGCGAGCGCGACGAGCGTCGCGTACGCGGCGTGCATGCCCGCGAGCGGATCGCACGGGCCGCGCTGGATGCGCGGCTGGTCGTCGACGTGTCCGGTCGTCCACGCGAGGCCCGAGATCTGCTCCATCGTCTGCGCGAAGCCGACGTTGTCGCGCCAGGGGCCGGAGAGGCCGAACGCCGGCATGCGCACCTGGATGGTGCGCGGCGACAGCGCGTGCACGGCGTCCCAGTCGAGGCCGAAGCTCTCGACGACGCGCGGCGAGAAGTTCTCGATGAACACGTCGCACGAAGCGATCAGCCGCTTGCAGAGGGCGAGGCCCTCCGGGTCGGCGAGGTTCAGCGTGATGCCGCGCTTGTTGGTGTTCGCGGCGAGCGTGATCGAGCTCCACTCCCACCAGCTCTCGCGCTGCAGGAACATGGCGCCCGCCATGCGCATGCCGTCGGGCCGCTGGATCGACTCCATGCGGATCACGTCGGCCCCGAGGTTGGCGAGCATCTGGCAGGCCGACGGCCCGGCCCACCACGCGGTCGCGTCGAGCACGCGCACGCCCTCGAGCGGGAGCGCGCCGCCGCGCCCCGCGCTCGGCGCGCGGCCGCGCGGACGGCGAGCGGCGCCCGCGCGCGGCGCGACGTCGCTCGTGTGCTCGCCGAGCCGCGGCGGCGGCTCGGCCGCGCGCGGTCGCTCGCCGTCGAGCACGTAGGACGGCGCCGGCTGCAGGAAGCCGCTGCGCGGATTCGGCGCGAAGTTGCCGCGCGCGCGGAAGTGCTCGTGCTCGAAGACGGTGCGCCCGCTGTTCACGGGCGCGACCGGGATGCGGAAGAGCGAGGCCACCTCGACGATGTGCGCGGTCGTGTGGCGCTGGGTCCAGGCGCGCACCATCGCGTTCCACTCGTCCATGCGCGCGCCGCGCACCGGGAGCATCCACCAGTTGGCGGGGTCGTCGACGAGGTCGGGCCGCTCGATCATCTGGCAGAAGTCGTTGAACTGCTGGCGCGAGTTGGTGTTGAAGCCGACCCAGCCGTCGAGCGTGGGCTCGATCGACGGCACCTCGACCGAGCGCATCGGCGCCTCGATCGGCGCGCGCCCGCCGAGGCTGTGCATCAGGTCGCCGTACACGCTCGCGCCGATGTTCATCACCTCGCAGAGCGAGAAGTCGACGTGCTCGCCCTGGCCCGTGCGGCGCGCGCGCTGCACGGCGGCGAGCGCGCCGACGGCGGCGAACGTGCCGCCGATCCACTCCGTGATGCGGCTCCCGCACTGGATGGGCGGCTGCGAGAGCAGGCCGCGCCCCGAGATGCCGCCGCTCTCGGCCTGGATCGTGAGGTCCGAGGCCGGGCGATCGGCGTAGGGGCCGGTGCGGCCGAACGGCGAGATCGACAGCACGACGAGGCCGGGGAAGCGCTCGGCGAGTGCGCGCGCGTCGAACGGCGCGGGGTGCCCGCTCTCGACGACGAGGTCGGCGTCCTCGAGCAGGGCGAGCACGTGCGCGTCGTCGGGACGGCCGACGACGGAGCGCTTCGAGCAGCCGAGGAACTGGAAGAGCGCGCCGTCCTCGTCCGGCGCGAGCGTCTGCGCGCTCGCCGTCCAGCGGCGGAGCGGGTCGCCGTCCGGCGGCTCGACCTTCACGACGTCGGCCCACGCGTCGGCGAGGAGCTTCGTCGTGTAGGCGCCCGCGATGCGGTCGGAGAAGTCGATCACGCGCAGGTCGCGCAGTCCGTGCATGTCGCCTCCGCCTCGGGGCTCGCGCCGCCGTCCGCCGCGCATTCTACCCGCGGCGCGCGCGGGGCGGAGCGACCGATCGGCGGCGCCGCCGAGCGGGCTATCGTCGGCGCCCGCCATGCTGCGCGAACGCCCGAACGGCCGCTCCCTCGTCTATCGCCGCCACCTCCGGCTCGTCGCCGACGGCGCGCGCGTCGTCGGCGCGATCGAGGACAACCCGCACCACTTCCGCGTCCACCTCGAGCACGACGGCGAGCGCGTGACGCGCATCGAGGGCGAGAGCGTACGCTTCCCGTGGTCGACGTGTCCGAGCGCGGGCGCGCGGCTGCGTGCGCTCGTCGGCATGCCGCTGTCGCCGCAGTCGACGGCGGTCGGCGCGGTCGCGCGCGCGACCGACCAGTGCACGCACATGTTCGACCTCGCGGGCCTCGCCGTGGCGCACGCGCACCGCGCGCGCGGTCGCGGCGCCGCGAGCGTGCGCACCTACCGCTGCGCGGTCGCGCTCGACCGGTCGGAGGACCCGGCGCGTGCCGGGCACACGCTCGCGACGCTCGCGCGCGAGGACGAGGGCCCCGGTGCCGCGCCGCCGCTCGAGCTGGCCTGGACGGTCGACGGCGACACCGTCCTGCGCCCCGCGCCGTTCGCGGGTGTCCACCTGCACGCGCGTTTCATGGCGTGGGTCGACGCGAACCTCGACCTCGAGCGGGCGGAGGCCGCGCTCGTGCTGCGGCGCGCGTGCTTCGTCGCGCCGTCGCGCTTCTTCGACTTCGACGGTGTCGAGCGCGCGACCGAGCTCCAGCACATGGTCGGGCGCTGCCACACGTTCTCGGAGGTGCGCGCGCACGACGCGCGGCGCATGCCCGGCACGTTCCGCGACTACACGCACGACCCGGCCGCGATGCTCGGCGACGCCCCGGGCGTGCGCGCCGGCGCGGACGACTAGCAACCGGCGACGGGCGACGGACGATGGGCGGTGCGACGGACGCCAACCTGTACGCGCAGCTGCGCGCGCGGTTCCCGCGCGACGCGGGCGCGCCCTTCCTCGAGACGCCCGAGGGCCGCGTCGTGCGCTACGCCGACGTCGAGGCCGACACGTCGCGCCTGGCCCGCCGCCTGCGCGCGCTCGGCGCGAAGCGGGGCGACCGCGTCGCCGCGCAGGTCGAGAAGTCGCCGGAAGCCGTGCTGCTCTACCTCGCGTGCGTGCGGGCCGGGCTCGTCTTCCTGCCGCTGAACCCCGCCTACCGCGACGCGGAGGTCGGGTTCTTCCTCGCGGACGCGGAGCCCGCGGTCGTCGTGCGCGACCCCGCGCGCGGCGAGGCCGTGCCGCAGGGCGGCGCGGCGCACGCGACGCTCGCGGCCGACGGGAGCGGCTCGCTGACCGACGGGCTCGCCGCCGAGCCGGCGGACGATGCGATCGCGCGCGCGGCGCCGCACGAGCCGGCCGCCATCCTCTACACGTCCGGCACGACGGGGCGCGCGAAGGGCGCCGTGCTCTCGCACGAGAACCTCGCGAGCAACGCGCGCGCGCTCCACCGCGCGTGGGGCTTCCGGCCGGACGACGTGCTCCTGCACGCGCTTCCCGTGTTCCACGCGCACGGCCTGTTCGTGGCACTGCACACGTCGCTCTGGAACGGCACGGGCCTGCTCTTCCTGCCGCGCTTCGAGGTCGACGCCGTGCTCGCGGCGCTCCCGCGCGCGACGGTGATGATGGGCGTGCCCACCTACTACACGCGCCTGCTCGCCGACCCGCGCTTCGACCGCGCGCGCGCCGGGCACGTGCGGCTCTTCGTGTCGGGCTCGGCGCCGCTCCTCGCCGAGACGTTCGAGCGCTTCCGCGCGCGCACGGGCCACGCGATCCTCGAGCGCTACGGCATGACCGAGACGGGCATGAACACCTCGAACCCGCTCGACGGCGAGCGCGTCGCCGGCAGCGTCGGGCCCGCGCTCCCGGGCGTCGAGCTGCGGGTGTGCGACGAGGCCGGAGGCGTGCTCGGCGCGAACGAGGTCGGCGCGCTCGAGGTGCGCGGCCCGAACGTCTTCCGCGGCTACTGGCGCCTGCCCGAGAAGACGGCGAGCGAGTTCCGCGCGGGAGGCTGGTTCGCGACGGGCGACCTCGCGCGCATCGACGCGCGCGGGTACGTGCACCTCGTCGGCCGCGCGAAGGATCTCGTCATCACGGGCGGGCTCAACGTGCACCCGAAGGAGGTGGAGGAGGTGCTCGACGCGCACCCGGACGTGCTCGAGTCCGCGGTGTTCGGGACGCCCGACCCGGACTTCGGCGAGGCCGTGACGGCCGCCGTCGTCCCGGCGGCGGGCGCGTCGATGCTCGACGAGCGCGCGCTCCTCGCCTTCGCGCGGGAACGCCTCGCGGGCTTCAAGCTCCCGAAGCGCATCGTCGTGCTCGCCGAGCTGCCGCGCAACGCGATGGGCAAGGTGCAGAAGGCCGAGCTCCGCGCGCGCTACACGCGCGCCGAGCCCTAGGCGCCGTTCGACCCGACGGCGCCGTCGGCGCCGTTCGCGCGGAAGGCGCGGAAGAACGCGCGCACGTCCTCGGCGAGGAGCGCCGGCTCCTCCATCGCGGCGAAGTGGCCGCCGCGCGGCATCTCCGTCCAGCGCACGAGGTTCGGATAGCGCGCCTCCGCCCACGCACGCGGCGGGCGGATCGGCTCGCCCGGGAAGATCGCCGCCGCCGTCGGCACCGCGCTCGGCCGGAAGCTCCCCATGCGCGCCTGCTCCGCGTAGAGCCGGCACGACGACGCGATGGTGTTCGTCGCCCAGTAGAGCGTCGCGTTCGCGAGCAGCGCGTCCTTCGTGAAGCGGCGCTCGACGTCGCCGCCGCAGTCGCTCCACGCGCGGAACTTCTCGACGAGCCACGCGGCGAGCGCGACGGGCGAGTCCGCGAGGCCGTGCCCGAGCGACTGCGGCTTCGTGCTCTGGATGGCGTAGTAGCCCGTCTCGGTGCGCGCGTTCTCGCGCGTGTGCGCGAGCCGCGCGAGCTCCTCCTCCGAGACGCCGGCGAGCGGGTCGGCCGCGTCCTTCGGCGGCCCCGCGAGCACCATGTTGAGGTGGAGGGCCGCGCAGTGCGCCGCGTCCTCGACGCCGAGCAGCGTCGAGACGACCGAGCCGTAGTCGCCGCCCTGCGCGCCGTAGCGCGCGTGGCCGAGCGCGCCCATCAGCGCCGCGAACGCGCGCGCGACGCGCCGCGGGTCGGTGCCCGTCGCACGCGGCGGCGGCGAGAAGCCGAAGCCCGGGATCGACGGGCAGACGACGTGGAACGCGTCGCGCGGGTCGGCCCCGTGCGCGCGCGGATCGACGAGCAGCGGCAGCACGTCGAGGAACTCGAGGATGGATCCCGGCCAGCCGTGCACGAGCACGAGCGGGAAGGCGTCGGGCTCGGGCGAGCGCGCGTCGAGGAAGTGGACGTCGAGGACGCCGCGCTCGTCCTCGACGGTCGCCATGCCGTGCGGCCAGGCCGCGAGCCGGGCCTCGACGGCGCGCCAGTCGAACGCGTCGCGCCAGTGCGCGCACAGCTCGCGCAGGTACGAAGCGCTCGTGCCGTAGCTCCAGCCCGGGTCGTCGAACGCGTCGGGGAAGCGCGCGCGCGCGAGGCGCTCGCGCAGGTCGGCGAGCACGGCCTCGTCGACCCGCGGCGCGAAGGCGCGCAGCGCGACGCGCGGGGGGGTGCCGGCCACGCGCTCCGCCTAGCGTCCGGTGAGCGCGGCGCGCACGGCGCCCTCGACGCGCGTGCCGTCGAAGAAGCGCGGGTTCGCGCCGCACCACAGCGAGAGCGGGTTGTCGAACACGAAGGCCCGGAAGTCGTCGGGCGTCATGCGGCCGTCCTCGACCGGCTCGAGCGCCTCGGCGAGCACGTCGCGCATGTCGGGCACGTCCCAGTGGCCGACGTCGGAGCCGAACACGGCCTTGAGGCGCGTGCCGAGGGCGTTCGCGCGGCGGTCGAAGGCGAGCGGCGTGAGCGGGTCGTCGGCCTCGCAGCCGAAGTGGAAGGGCTCGACGAAGCGGTGCACGAGGTCCGCGCGCTCCGCGATGCCGCACGCGGCGAGCTCGTCGAGCGCGCCGGCGTCGGCGTCGGCGCCGACGCCCGGGCCGGCGAGCACGCCGAGCTCCGCCTCGAGCGCGCCGGCGTGCGCGAGCGTGCGGCGGTCGCCGTACTTCGCGATGCGCTCGCGCAGCGCGGCGAGGTCGATCGCCGCCGGGTCGTACTCGCGGATGTGGTGCGCTCCGCGCTTCTCCCAGTGGCCGAGCAGGTCGGCGAGCAGCGTCGTCGCCCAGCCCGCGCCGCCCTCGAGGAACGCGCAGCGGAGCGCCGGGAAGCGGCGCGTCACGCCGCCGAGCACGAGCGAGCGGCACGTCGCCTCGCCGGCGGCGGCGAAGTTCCCGACGTGGTTGAGCACGTAGCTCGACACGGACGCGCGCCCCGGCCAGCCCATCGCGCTCGAGTGGAACGTCGGTGCGATGCCGAGCTCGATGCACTTCGCCCAGACCGGGTCGTAGTCGTGCGGCGAGTCGAGGCCGAACGTGTCGATCCAGCCGGCCGCGCGCGGGACGCTCGCCGCGTCGAAGCCGTCGTTCGGCGCGAGCGGTCGGCGCACGTGCCCCGCGAGCACGGCGACCTTGAAGCCGAGCGCGCGCACGGCGTGCTCGAGCGCGTCGAGCGCCTCGCCGGGCGTGTGCATGGGGATCACGGCCGCCGCCGTGAGCCGGTCGCCGAGCCCGGCCGTCACCTCCGCGAGGTAGCGGTTGTAGGCGCGCGCGGAGGCGCGGCGCACGGCCTCGTCGTCGACCGACAGCGCGCCGAGCCCGTACGTCGGGTAGAGCACCGCGAAGTCGATGCCGAGCTCGTCGAGCCGCTCGTGCAGCAGGCGCGGCAGCATCGCGGTCGCGCGGTCGTGCGTGCGCGCCGCCGGGAAGCCCCACCACGTCATGCGGAAGAGGCCCGCGTTGCGCATCGCGTCGGGCGTCATGCGCCGCGCGAGCGACCACACGTCGAGCATCATGTCGAACGCGGGCAGCAGGCCGCGACCCGCTTCCTCCTCGAACAGCTCGCGCACGGCCGGGCGGAACTCGAGCAGGTGTCCGTCGCAGTCGATCACCGGGTGGTCGAGCCGCTCGCGGAGCGCCGCGCCGCTCGCGTGCGCGCCGCTCACAGCTCGACCGGCAGGCGCAGGTGCCGCTCGTACACGCGGTCGCGCAGCGCGAGGAGCGCGGGCGAGAGCGCGTCGAGCGTCGGCCGATCGGTCGCCGTGAACATCGGGCGGATGCCGCGCGGGAGCGCGAGCTGCTCGTCGGGCAGCGGCGCGACGAGGTTGCAGAACGTCGCCCAGTAGACGTCGAGCGCGCTCAGGTCGCCGAGCAGGTACTCGCCGCCGCTCGCGGCGAGCAGCGCGTCGAGCGCGCGCAGGATCGCCGGGATGCGCTCGTGCGCCTGGGCGATCGAATCCTCGCGGTAGCCGTACTTGCGGCCGAGCCACACGGACACCGGGTTCGGCGGGTCGGCCTGCATGCCCGCCTCGACGGACACGAGCCGGCGGCACCAGCCGAGCCCCATCTCGCCGCAGATCTCGTGCGCGTAGCCGAACAGGCGCGCGCGCTCGGCGGCGTCCTTCGGGAGGAGGTGCGGCGCCGGCGCGAGGCGCTCGGCGAGCAGCAGGATCTCGGCCCAGCCCGTGCGCGCCGGCTCGTCCTCGTACATCGCCGCCGGGTACGACGTCTGGCCCGTCCACGCCTCGAGCGCGTCGCCCGCATCGTCGCTCGCCTTGTGGACGGGGACGTACGGCACGCCCTCGATCTCGAAGAGGCCCTTCGCCGCCTGCGACCACGGGCTCGGAAGGCCGGCGAGCAGCACGAGCCGCAGGCCCCCGCGCGTGCGCGCCTCGCGGATCGAGATGGCTTCCTTCATCGGGTGCTCCTCCTCGGGCGCGGGCCGCATCCTATGGCAGCGCGCGTGCGCCGCGCGAACGGAGTCGCGCGCGTCCGGCGTTCGCAGCGCGCGCGCTCTCTGGGGAAGCCCCGCCGGAACCGATACGTTCCGCCGCCCGCGGCGGGCGGGGCAGAGCGGGGGAGGGGCCGTGGCCGGCGGGGACGCGGAGACGACGAAGGGCGAGGGCGGCGCGCGCGCGGACGAGGCGCGTCCGCGCGACTTCCTGCGCGAGATCGTCGCGAAGGACGTCGCCGCCGGGAAGCACGGCGGCCGGCTCGCGATGCGCTTCCCGCCCGAGCCGAACGGCTTCCTCCACATCGGCCACGCCAAGGCGATCGCGATCGACTTCGGCATCGCGCGCGAGTTCGGCGCGCCGTGCCACCTGCGCTTCGACGACACGAACCCGAGCACCGAGGACCCGCGCTACGTCGAGGCCATCGAGCGCGACATCCGCTGGCTCGGCTACGACTGGGGCGCGCACCTCTACCACGCGTCCGACTACTTCGAGCAGATGTACGAGCACGCGGTCGCGCTCGTCCGGAAGGGCCGGGCGTACGTGTGCGACCTGTCGAGCGAGGAGCACACGCGCCTGCGCGGCACGCTCACCGAGCCCGGAAGCGACAGCCCCTACCGCGCGCGCACGGTGGACGAGAACCTCGACCTGCTCACGCGCATGCGGGCCGGCGAGTTCGAGCCCGGCTCGCGCGTCCTGCGCGCGAAGATCGACATGGCGTCGCCCGTCCTGACGATGCGCGACCCCATCCTCTACCGGATCCAGAAGAAGCCGCACTACCGGCGGGGCGCGGAGTGGTGCATCTACCCGATGTACGACTTCGCGCACTGCCTCGAGGACGCGATCGAGGGCATCACGCACTCGTTCTGCTCGCTCGAGTTCGCCGACCACCGTCCGCTCTACGACTGGATCCTCGAGGCGCTCGGCTTCCCGGACGACGACCGCCCGCACCAGTACGAGTTCGCGCGGCTCAACCTCACGCACACGGTGACGAGCAAGCGCACGCTGCGGCGCCTCGTCGACGAGGGGCTCGTCGACGGCTGGGACGACCCGCGCATGCCGACGCTCTCGGCCATGCGCCGGCGCGGCTACCCGCCCGAGGCGATCGTGCGCTTCGCCGAGGACGTCGGCGTCGCGCGCCGCGAGAACTGGATCGAGCTGCAGCGGCTCGAGTACTTCGTGCGCGACGAGCTGAACCGCACCGCGGCGCGCGTGTCGGCCGTGCTCGACCCGCTAGAGGTGGTGCTCACGAACTGGCCCGAGGGCCGCGTCGACGAGCTCGAGGCGGTGAACAACCCCGAGGATCCCGCGGCGGGCACGCGCCGCGTGCCGTTCGCGGGGCGGCTCTTCATCGAGCGCGACGACTTCCTCGAGGACCCGCCGAAGAAGTTCTTCCGCCTCGCGCCCGGCCGCGAGGTGCGCCTCCGCTATGCGTACTTCATCACCTGCCACGAGGTCGTGAAGGACGCGAGCGGACGCGTCGTGCGCCTGCTCTGCACGTACGACCCGGCGACGCGCGGCGGCGATGCGCCGGACGGGCGCAAGGTGAAGGGCACGCTCCACTGGGTGTCCGCCGACCACGCGGTGGACGCCGAGGTGCGCCTGTACGAGACGCTCTTCACGGCCGAGGACCCGAGCGACGTTCCGGAGGGCGGGAGCGTGCTCGACCACCTGAACGCCGCGTCGAAGACCGTGCTGCGCGGCTGCAAGGTCGAGCCGAGCCTCGCGGCGGCGCCCGTCGGCGCGCGCTTCCAGTTCGAGCGCACCGGGTACTTCTGCGTCGACCCCGACGCGCGCGACGGAGCGCCGGTGTTCACCCGCACCGTCACGCTGCGCGACAGCTGGGCCAAGGTGAGCGGGAAGGGCGACGCCTAGCTTCGGTCGTCGCCTAGCGTACGACCTCGCCTAGCGTCGGCTCGTGTCTCCCGGCCGGCCGACGGCGCGGCTCGCCCCGTTCCGGAGCGCCGCAGTGGCGGAAGTTGCGCCAGCCCGCGCTGCCGGCGCCGCGAGCGCCTCCCCGCGGCGGTACGCACCTTGCACACGCGACGGCTCCGGCCGGGAGCGCGTCCGAAGCGATGATCTCCGTCGCTGCGCGTCGCTCCCCAGGAGGAGACGGGGATGCGAATCCGTACGCTGGTCTCGACTCTCGCTCTCGTCGCGCTCGCCCATCCGGCGAGCGCCGTCGTCAAGACGTACGACGCGACGGCGCCGCACGGCACGGTGGGCGACGAGATCCTGTTCACGACGACGCTGTGCCCGCCGGTGCAGAGCACGCCCGGCCGGCTCCAGGGCCAGTACCGCCTCGAGGACGCGGCCGGCGGCACGGTGACGCTCACCGAGTTCGGCATGCGGCGCTTCGTGAACACGAACATCGCGAACGGCGCGATCGACGGCGTCTTCGGGCCGGGCAGCTACGTGTTCGTGACGTCGGACTCGACGTCGAAGCCGACCGAGGGCACGACGCACGCCGGCAGCACGGCGCCGGGTGGCAGCATCGACTGGGGCGTGCTCTCGGGCTGGACGCGCTCGGGCATCGCGTTCTGCATCTCGAGTCCGTTGTCGATCTGCACGGTGAGCACGCAGGTCCCGCACGGGATCACGACGTCGGCTCCGAACGCGAACTCGCCGACCTACGACCTCGGCACCTGGGCGTTCGACGCCGAGGGCGACTTCGCGGCGACGTCCGGCTACATCACGCAGACGGCGAACGGCGGCAACACGAACATCCAGTTCCTGCTGCGCGGCGCGTTCGTCGGCGGGAGCGTCCCGGCGCTTCCGATCGTCGGCGCGGGCGCGCTCGCGGTGGCACTGCTCGCGATGGGTGCGCGGACGGCGCTGCGCAAGCGCTAGTCGAGGTCTCGCGTCGCGAAGTCGACGGAAGGCGCGTCCCGTACGCGAGTGCGGGACGCGCCAGGCCGTCGTCCGTGCGCGGTCGCTCGTCGCGCCGCGTTCCATGGCGCGAATCGCACCAGCACGCGTGGTGCGATTCGCGCGCTCGCTCCGGTCGACGCCGCTCGCGGCGCCGTCACCGCAGCGACGCGAGTGGCACGCGGCTTGCTCCCGCATCTCACCGCTTTGGCGCACCTCGCGAGGTGGCGAGGTCGCTCTGGCCCGGTCTGGGCCATCGCGGACAGCAGGCCTGCGGCTCGCCCACGCGGGTCGCACGGAGAGTGGAAGGAGCAGTGGGAATGCGGATGCGAACCCTCGCCGCGGTCGCGGCGCTCGTCGGTCTGGCGCTGCCCGCGTCGGCCGTCGTCAAGACGTACGATGCGACGGCGCCGCACGGCACCGTGGGCGACGAGATCCTGTTCACGACGACGCTGTGCCCGCCCGTGCAGAACACGCCCGGTCGGCTCCAGGGCCAGTACCGCCTCGAGGACGCGGCCGGCGGCACGGTGACGCTCACCGAGTTCGGCCTCCGCCGCCTCGTGAGCACCGACCTCGGCCCCGACGCGATCACCGTCGTGTTCGGCCCCGGCAGCTACGTGTTCGTGACCTCGGACTCGTCGATGAGGCCGACCGAGGGCACGACGCACGCGGGCAGCACGGCGCCCGGCGGCAGCATCGACTGGGGCGTGCTCTCGGGCTGGTCGCGCACGGGCACGGCCTTCTGCATCTCGAGCCCGCTGTCGATCTGCACGGTGAGCACGCAGGTGCCGCACGGGATCACGACGGTCGCGCCGAACCCGGATTCGCCGACGTACGACCTCGGCACCTGGGCGTTCGACGCCGAGGGCGACATGGCGGCGGCCTCGCCGTACATCATCTCGACGAACAACGGCGGCACGACGAACATCCAGTTCATCATCCGCGGCGCGTTCGTCGGCGGGAGCGTCCCGGCGCTGCCGCTCGTCGGCGCGGGCGCGCTGGCGATCGGCCTGATCGTGGCCGGCACGCGCTCGGCGCTCCGCAAGAAGTAGCCGCGCGAGCGATCGCGGCTGCGGCTCGATCCGAGGGCCGGTGCGCGAAGGCGCACCGGCCCTCGCTGTTCCGGGCCCGCGCGCGCGCCGTCGTGCGAGCGTGCGAGCTCAGCGCGCGCGCAGCGCGCCGAACCAGGCCTCGGCGATCCCGTTCAGCACGTCCGCGCGCTCCCACTGCAGGAAGTGGCCCGCCTCGGGCACGACGAGCGGCCCGACGCGGTGCGGGAAGGCGATCTCGCAGCGCTTCGGGAAGTCGGCGGGGACGACGTGGTCGTCCGGCCCGTAGAGCACGAGCGTCGGGACGTCGACCGTCTGCGCGAGCAGCGGCGGCTCGCTCATCGGGCGGCCGTAGGCGAGCTGGTACGGCGCCCACGATGCGGCGAGCCGCGCCGCGTCCGCGAACGGCTCGGTCATGAAGTCGATGTCGGCGTCCTCGAACGCGCCGGGCGAGGCCCAGAGGCGGTGCTCGTACATGTCGCGCACCCAGCCGCGGCGGCGCGCGGGCGTGTCGAGCTCGGCGAGCAGCGCTTGCGGGTCGCGGCCCTGGCGCACGCGGTAGTCGCCCGTCTGCGCGTCGTCGAGCGCGACGAGCGACAGTCCGCGCGCCGCGTACCAGTCGGCCGCCTGCGGCACGAGCGGCGGCACCGTGTTGAAGAAGATCATGCGATCGACGAAGCCCGGGAAGCGGTTCGCGATGTCGCAGATCACGACGCCGCCGACGTCGCCCGCGACGAGCCCGCAGCGCTCGTGGCCGAGCACGTCGCGCACGAGCGCGTGGACGTCGCGCGCGTAGAGGACGAGGTCGTAGGCGTCGGTCGGCGAGAGATCGGAATCGCCGTAGCCGCGCAGGTCGGGGACGATCACCTCGAAGCCCGCCTCGGCGAGCGGTCGCACGTTGCGCCACCAGATGCGCTTCGTCTCCGGGTAGCCGTGCAGCAGCACGAGCGGGTAGCCGCCGACGCCCTCGCGCAGGTACGCGAGCGTCATGTCGTCGGCGACGCGCGCGCGGTGCACGCGGAAGGCGTCGGGCGGCGGGGTCGGGGGCTGGGGCGGTCGCAGGTTCGGCACGCGCGGGCTCCTCTCCGGAAGGGCGCGCAGCATATCGCGCGCGCGGGCGCGCCGGGTTCGGGTAGAGTGCGCGCCCCGAGGAGGACGCGATTCCCATGGCGATCGGCATCACGGTGAAGTTCGAGATCAAGGCGGGCAGCGACGCGGCGTTCGAGGCCGGCTTCGCGAAGGCCGCCGCGGCGGTGAAGGCGCAGGACGAGGGCTGCGAGATGTACGACCTGTACAAGAGCGTCGACTCGCCGACGAGCTACGTGATGGTCGAGCGCTGGACGACGCAGGCGCTGCTCGACGCGCACATGAAGTCGCCGACGATGGCGGGCATGGCCGCGCTCGCGCCGCACTTCGCCGGCGCGCCGTCGATGGCGAAGTACGAGGTGGCCTAGCGTCCGGCGGCGGCGTCGCCGTCCCGCTCGGTACGCCCCGCGCGAGCACCTCCCGTGCTGTTCTCGTCCACGGTCTTCCTGTTCGCGTTCCTGCCGATCGTGCTCACGGTCGCGTTCGCGCTGCCCGGCGTGCGCGCGCGCAACGCGTGGCTGCTGGCCGCGAGCCTCGTCTTCTACGCCTGGGGCGAAGCGCGCTACACGGCCGTCCTGCTGGCGTCGATCGCGCTGAACTACGGGTTCGGGCTCGCGGTCGACGCGCTGCGCGGACGCCCGGCGGCGCGCGTCGTCGTCGCCGCGGCCGTCGCCGCGAACCTCGCCGGGCTCGGCGTCTTCAAGTACGCGGGGTTCGCGGCGCGGACGTGGAGCGAGGCGGTCGCGGCGCTCGGCTGGCCGTCGCTCGCCACGGGGCCCGTCGACGTCCACCTGCCGATCGGCATCTCGTTCTTCACGTTCCAGGCGATCTGCTACGTCGTCGACGTCCACCGCGGCGACGCGCGCTGCGATCGCAACCCGCTGCGCGTCGCGCTCTACGTCGCGCTCTTCCCGCAGCTCGTGGCCGGGCCGATCGTGCGCTTCCGCGACGTCGCGGAGGCCCTGCGCGCGCGCGCGGCGGGCTTCGAGGCGCGGGCGTCGGGCGCGTACCGCTTCGCGATCGGGCTCGGCAAGAAGGCCCTCGTCGCCGACCACGTCGGCGTGCTCGCCGACCGCGTCTTCGACCTGCCGGCCGAGCACCTGTCCGCGAGCGTCGCGTGGCTCGGCGCCGTCGCCTACGCGCTGCAGATCTACTTCGACTTCTCCGGCTACTCGGACATGGCGATCGGCATCGGCCGCATGCTCGGCTTCCGCTTCCCGGAGAACTTCCTCCACCCGTACGCGTCGGTCTCGGTGCGCGAGTTCTGGCGGCGCTGGCACGTGTCGCTCTCGACGTGGTTCCGCGACTACCTCTACATCCCGCTCGGCGGGAGCCGCGGCTCGCGCGCGGCGACGGCGCGCAACCTGCTCGTGGTGTTCGCGCTCTGCGGCCTGTGGCACGGCGCGAGCTTCGGCTTCCTCGTCTGGGGGCTCCTGCACGGCGCGTTCCTGTCGCTCGAGCGCACGGCCTTCGGCGGCTGGCTGGCGCGCCGGCCGGCGCCCGTCGGCTGGGTGTACACGGCGGCGGTCGTGCTGGTCGGCTGGGTCGTCTTCCGCGCCGAGACGCTCGGCGACGCGCTCGCCTACCTCGCGGCGATGAGCGGCGTCGGCGCCGCGCCCGGCGCGGAGCCGCTCGGCCTCGCGTGGCTCGAGCCGCAGCAGGCGCTCGCTCTCGCCGCGGGAATCGCGGGCGCCGGGCCGTTCGCCGCCCGCGCGGCCGAGCGCCTCGCCGCGCGCATCGCGGCGCGCGCGGCTGCGCGCGGCGAGGCGCCCGGCGCGCTCGCGCCCCTCGCGGCCGCGCGCTTCGCGTGGGCCGCGGCCGTGCTCGTGTCGTCGGCGATGGCGGTCGTCGCGGGGACGCACGACCCGTTCATCTACTTCCGGTTCTGAGCGCGCGGCGCGTCGGAACACGAAGCGAGCGAGGGCGCATGGACGTGCAGCGGACGCAAGGGCGGTGGGCGGCGATCGCCGTGGGCGTCTTCCTCGCGGCGCTGTGGCTCCCGCTCGTCGTCGCGCTCGCGACGCCCGACCGCGCGAACGCGCCCGGCGAGAAGCGTCCGCTCGTGCAGTGGCCCGAGCTGCGCGCGCACCCGCTGCGCGTCTGGCCCGCGTTGCTGACGGCCTACTACGACGACCAGGTCGGTCTGCGCGACGCGCTCAAGGGGGGCTACATCCGCTTCGTCGCGGGCGCGCTCGGTGGCTCGCCGACCGCGCACCTCGTCGTCGGGCGCGACGGCTGGCTGTTCGACGGCCGCCCGCTCGCGCGCGCACTCGCGAGCGGCGCGGCGCGCTACGACGACGCCCAGCTCGCCCAGTGGGCGGCGACGCTCGAGGAGCGGCGCCGCTGGCTCGCCGCGCGCGGCGTCCGCTACCTCGTCGTGCTCGTGCCGATGAAGGGCGAGATCTATCCCGAGGAGCTTCCGCCGTGGATGGCGCCGCGCGCGCCGACGGCGTACGAGCAGGTCGAGCGCCACCTCCGGCGCCACACGGCGATCGACCTGTTCGACGCGCGCGGCGTGCTGCGCGACGCGAAGCAGCGCGAGCTCGTCTACTACCGCACGGACGGCCACTGGTCGGCGCGCGGCGCCGTCGCGGTCGAGCGCGCGCTCGCGCGCGACCTCGCGCGGCGCTGGCCCGAGCTGAGGCTCGGCCCCGAGCAGCCGGTCGCGTGGCACACCACGAGCGGGCGCGGACTCGGCCTCGCCGAGCTCGCGACCCTGCCCGAGGCGTTCCCCGAGACGGCCGAGTGGCTGACGACGCCCGATCCGATCGCCACGCTCACGCCCGAGATGCGCGCGCGCTTCGACGTGACGCGCTCCGAGGGGCCGACCACCTTCGCGAATCGCGACCCCTCGCTCGCGCGCGTCGTGATGTTCCGCGACTCGTTCGCGTCCGCGCTCGCGATCCCGCTCTCGTCGCGCTTCGCCGAGACGATCCTCTACTGGAACCGCGACGTGGATCCCGATGCGGTCGAGCGCGATGCGCCGGACCTCGTGATCCACCAGATGTACGCCGGCGTCTCGGACGACGCGTGGGGGCCGCCGCAGCACGCGCTGTGGCGCGAGCCGATGCGGCCGTCGCCGCCCGCCATCGCGCACGGCGCGCTCGGTCGCCGCCGCACCGCCGCACGCTAGGACGCGCCGGCGCGACGCCCGTGCGCGTCAGCGGGAAGCGGGCTCGTCCTTGAGCTCGACGAGGATCTCGAAGTACGGGCGCTTCCCGCAGTTGTAGGCGCGCTCGACGCCGCCGCGCTCGACGTAGAGGACGTGCCCCGGCCAGACGTCGGCCTCGAGGTACTCGGTGTACGGCCCCGTCGTGTCGGGCTCGGGCTCGACGGCGATGCGGTCGCCGTCTATCTGGATCAGCAGGTTGTCGAGCGCGTGCGCGTGCACGGGCGAGCGCTCGCCCGGCGCGAGCCGCATCTCCCAGACGCGGACGCGCTCGTTCTCGAACAGGAGCTTCGTGGCGACGTCGCCGCGTGTGCGTTCGGAGCTCATCGGTTCCTCCGCGAGCGCGGTCAGTAGCCGCGCTCGAGATCGACGCTCCCCTCGAGCGGCTCGCCCTCGAGGTAGTGCGCGAGGTTGCGACGGAACGAGTCGAACAGCCGCGGGAGCGCGTCCGGCGCGCTCCACGAGATGTGCGGCGAGAGCCGCACCCGCGGATGTGCGTACAGCCAGTGGCCGGCCGGCAGCGGCTCGGGCTCGCACACGTCGAGCGACGCGCGCGCCACGCGCCCGTCGTCGAGCGCCGCGCGCAGCGCGTCCTGATCGAGCAGCGACCCGCGCGCGATGTTCACGAGGTGCAGGCCCGGCTTCGCGCGCGCGAGCTCGCGCGCGCCGATCAGGTGCCGCGTCGCGGGCGTCGCCGAGGCCGCGATCACGAGGTGGTCGGCGCCGGCGACGAGCGCGCCGAGGTCGCGCACGACCTCGACGCCCGCGATCGGCGAAGGAGCGTCCGTGCGCCGGTAGGCCTGCACGCGCATCCCGAACGCGAGCGCGCGCGTCGCCACCGCCTCCGCGATGCCGCCGAGCCCGACGAGGCCGAGCGTGCGCCCGTGCAGGCCGCCGAGCTCCGCGAAGTTCCAGGTCTTCGGCGGCGCGCTCGCGAACGACTCGGGCAGCCGCTTCTCGAAGGCGAGCATCACCGCGAGCACCCACTCGGCGATCGGGATCGCGCTCGCGCCGCGCGAGCACGTGAGCTGCGCGCCGCGCACGGCGTCGAGCGGGAAGCGGTCGACGCCGGTGCCGATCGTGTGCACCCAGCGCACGCCGCGCGCCATCACCTCGGCCATGTTCGGGCTGCCCCACGCGAACGTGAGGCAGACCTCGCCGCGCACGCCGTCCGGCAGCGGGCCCTCGGTCGGGATGGTCGTGAAGGTGGCGTTCGGGTAGTCGCGCGCGACGGCGTCGAGGTCCGGCGAGGCGAGGTGCGCGAGGACGGCGAGCGGGCGGTGCGGCACGGCGCGCACGATACCCGCTCGCACCGGGGCAATGGAAGCCGCTGCGGCGCGCTGTGGAAGCGGCGCGGGAGCGGGTACCGTGCGGCGCGTGGAGCTCGTCGTGCCGTCGCTCTTCGCGCGCAATGCGCGCGCCGTCCCGCGCCGGCCCGCGGCGTCGCACGGCGAGCGCGTCCTGTCGCACGCCGAGCTCGACGCCGCGGGCGATCGCATCGCGCGCGCGCTCGCGACGCTCGGTGTCGAGCGCGGCGACCGCGTCGCCACCTGGTGCGACACGCGGCTCGAGGTGCTCGCGCTGTTCGCCGGCCTCGCGAAGCGCGGCGCCGTCTTCGCGCCGACGAACGCGCGGCTCGGCGCGGCGGAGATGGCGCCCGTCGCGGCGCTCGCGCGGCCGCGCGCGCTCGTCGTCGACGCGGAGCGCGTCGACGAGGCCGAGCCCGTCGCGCGCGAGCTCGGCGTGCCGCTCGTCGCGCTCGGTGCGCTGGGCGACGCCCCGGCGAGCGGGCCGCGCGCGAGCCTGCTCGCGCGCGCGGCGGCGGAGCGCGCGGGCGCCTTCGTCGAGGCGCAGCTCTGCGAGGCCGACCCGCACGTCGTCTTCTTCACGAGCGGCAGCACGGGCGCGCCGAAGGGCGTCGTGCTCTCGCACCGCGCGAGCTGGCTGCGCAGCTTCCAGGGCGTCTTCGTCGACGCGCCCGAGACGAGCGTGTGCATGTTCCCGCTGTTCCACATGGCGGCGTTCACGCTCGCGCTCGCGGCGTGGCAGACGGGCGGCGAGATCGCGCTCGCGAGCCCCGCGCCCGACGACCTGCTGCGCGCGATCGAGCACCGCCGCGCGACGCGCTTCTACGGGCTGCCCGCCATCTGGGGCCGTCTGCTCGAGCACGGGCTCGAGCGCGCCGACGTCTCGAGCCTGCGCATGGCGGACACGGGCACGTCGGCCGTGCCGCCCGAGCTCGTCGACGCGCTCGCCGAGCGCCTCCCGCACGCGACGCTGCGCATCTACTACGGCTCGACGGAGGCGGGCGCGGGCACGGCGCTCGCGCACGCCGACGCGCGCCGCAAGCCCGGCCGCGTCGGGCTGCCCGTGCCGGGCGTCGAGCTCGCGCTGTGCGACGACGGCGAGATCGAGCTGCGCAGCCCGTTCCTGATGGACGGCTACTTCGAGAACGAGGCGGCGACGCGCGCGGCGCTCGTCGGCGGCGCCTACCGCACGGGCGATCTCGGCGCGCTCGACGACGAGGGCTACCTGAGCGTCGTCGGCCGCAAGCGCGACGTGATCCGCACCGGCGGCGAGACGGTCGCGCCGCCGGAGGTCGAGGCCGTGCTCGGCGCGCACCCCGACGTCGAGGAGGTCGCCGTCGTCGGCATCCCGGATGCGGCGTGGGGCGAGATCGTCTGCGCCGTGGTCGTCGCGCGCGCGGGGCGCGCACCGACCCTCGAGACGCTCGTCGCGTTTGCGCGCGATCGCCTGGCGCGCTTCAAGCTTCCGCGGCGCCTCGAGATCGTCGACGCGCTGCCGCGCACGCCGGCGACGCGGCAGATCCAGCGGCCGCTCGTCGTCGAGCGCATCCTGGCGTGCGACGCCGCGCGCTGAGCGCCGCGCGCGCGGCGGAGATACGACCCCGTCTCGTTTTCGTTGAGCGGTCGCCCGAGCGCGCATATCGTGCGGCACGCGCCCGTCCGGGCGCTGCGCCGCGAGGGTCGTCCGTGGAACGCGAGGTGCTGCTCACCGGGATCGGCGGACAGGGCGTGCAGCTCGCCGCACAGGTGCTCGCGCGCGCGGCCGTCGCCGAGGGGCGCGAGGTGACGCTGCTCGGGACGTACGGCGGGACGATGCGCGGCGGCAACACCGACGCGTGTCTCGTCGCGGCCGACGCCGCGATCCGCACGCCGCCGATCGTCGCGCGCGCGTGGGCGGCGATCGCGATGCACGACCGCTTCTTCGCGCCGACCGGCGCGAAGCTCGCGCGCGGCTCGCTCGCGTTCGTCGAGCGCGCGCTCTTCGCCGCCGACGCGATCGCGGCGCTCGAGGCGCGCGGCGTGCGCGTCGTGGCGGTCGACGCGGGCGAGGTGGCGCGCGGCGCGCAGGCGCCGCTCGCGGCGGCGCTCGCGCTCGCGGCGGCGTTCTGCGCGGCGACGGGCTTCGCCGGCCTCGAGGCGCTCGTCGGCGCCATGCGCGAGTGCGTGCCGAGCTATCGCCAGCAGCACGTCGAGGCGAACGAGCGCGCGCTGCGCGCGGGCTTCTCGCTCGCCGACGCCGGCGGCGCGACGGGCGCGGTGGGCGCGGTGGGCGGCGCGGCACCGCGCGCGTGGCCCGTCGCCGCGGGGGCGGCCTGATGCGCGGCGATGCGCGCGGCACGGTCGCGATCGACGTCGAGCGCTGCAAGGGCTGCACGCTGTGCGTGCCCGCGTGCCCGCCGCGCGTGCTCGCGATGTCGGTCGAGCGCAACGCGATCGGCGCACCCTATCCGCTGCTCTCCCCGGGCTGCACGGGCTGCGGCGCGTGCGCGCTCGTGTGTCCGGACTTCTGCTTCGAGGTCTTCCGGCTCGAGGCGCGCGGCGCGCGCCCGGAGGAGGGCGCGCGATGAGCGCGGCGGCGCGGCCGGCGACGGCGCGGCTGATGGAGGGCTCGGAGGCGATCGCCGAGGCGGCGATCGCGGCGGGCTGCCGCTTCTTCGCGGGCTATCCGATGACGCCGTTCACGGAGCTGCTCGAGAGCTTCGCGGCGAAGCTCCCCGACGCGGGCGGCGTGTGCATCAACGCCGAGAGCGAGCTCGAGGCGATCGGCATGGCGTGGGGCGCCGCCGCGACGGGGGCGCGCGCGGCGACGGGCTCGACGGGCCAGGGGCTCGCGCTCATGCAGGAGTCGATCTCGGAGCTCGCGCGCGCAGAGCTCCCGGTCGTGCTGTTCAACATGGCGCGCGGCCAGGCGGACTACTTCCAGGCGACGCGCGGCGGCGGACACGGCGACTACCGCCACCTCGTGCTCGCGCCGATCGACAGCGCCGAGGCCGTGGCCCTCACGCAGTGCGCGTTCGACAAGGCCGACGCGTGGCGCGGGCCCGTGATGGTGTACGGCGACTACCTGCTCGCGCACACGGCGCAGGCCGTGCGCATCCCGACGCCGGCGGGCCCGCCGCGACCGGCGCCGGACTGGGCGGTCGACGGCTCGCTCGGCGGCACGGGCCGCTCGCGCAACGTGAACCCGATCGGGATGCGCAAGGGCGAGAAGGGCATCGAGCCGGAGCCGTTCTGGCGCCGCCTCCAGGCGAAGTGGGACGCGATGGCGGCCGCCGAGGCGCGGCTCGAGGCCGAGCACTGCGAGGACGCCGAGCTCGTCGTGGTCGCGTTCGGGTCGCTCGCGCGCTTCGCGCGCTTCGCCGTCGACGAGCTGCGCGCCGACGGCCTGCGCGTCGGGCTCGCGCGGCCGGTGACGCTGTGGCCGTTCCCTGCGGCGGCACTCGACGCGGCCACGCAGCGCGCGCGCCGCATCGCCGTGCTCGAGCAGAACGCGGGGCAGATGATCGACGACGTGCGGCTGGCGGTGCTCGGGCGCGTGCCCGTGGTGCCGATCGGCGGCATCTCGAGCGACGCGGCGGGCTTCGGGCTCGGGCCGCTGCTCGACCCGGACGTCGTGCGCGACCGCGTGCGTCGGGCCCACGCCGGCGAGGAGGTGCGGACGTGAGCGAAGGGGCCCGCAAGCGCGTCGTGCCGCAGCGGCCGCCGCTCCTGCTGTCGCAGGATCACGACCTCTGCGCGGGCTGCGGCGAGCCGCTCGCCCTGCGCGCGCTCTGCGAAGCCATCGTCGACGTCGCGTGCGCCGACCGCGCCATCGGCGCCGTCGGGATCGGCTGCTACACGGCGCTCACGTCGATCCTCGACGTCGATCTCGTCCAGGCGCTCCACGGCCGCGCGCCATCGGTCGCGACGGGCGCGAAGCGCATGCGTCCCGACGCGCTCGTCTTCACGCTCCAGGGCGACGGCGACATGGTGAACGAAGGGCTGCAGGAGGTGCTGCACACGGCGGCGCGCGGCGAGCGCGTGACGTGCGTGCTGCTCGACAACGGGGTGTTCGGAGAGACGGGCGGGCACATGACGGCGACGACGGTGCTCGGCCAGCGCACGAAGAACTCGCTCGACGGGCGCGACGCCGCGTACCACGGCCATCCCATCCTCGTCGCCGACCTCGTGGCGCAGCTCGGCGGCACCGCCTACGCCGCCCGCACGTCCGTGCACGACGCGGCCGGCGTCGCGCAGACGCGGCGAGCGATCCGCCGCGCGTTCGAGACGCAGCGCGAGGGGGCGGGCTTCTCGTTCGTCGAGGTGCTCACCATGTGTCCGACCGGCTGGTTCGTCGCGACGCCCGACGGGCCCGGCTACCTCGATCGCGTGATGGGTGCCGTGCACGTCACCGGCGAGCTCAAGGCGGACGGTCGTTATGTGTCGACCGCCGAGCTCGCCGCGCGCAAGGCCGAGGCGGCGGGCGCGCGCTAGCCCGCCGTCGCGCCGCGCGCGAGGGCGCGCGACGTGCGAAGCGCCCGGCCCCTGCATAGACTCTGCCGCCGACACTGCACGCCGACACGGCAGAGGGGGCGATCCCATGATCCACGCACTCCGCACCCGGCCCGCGCTCGCGACGGCGCTCGCCGTCTCCCTGCTCGCCTGCGCGGGCTCGTCGCGCGCCGACGACGCGCCGGCCGCGGTTCCGCGCACGCCCGCGCCCGAGGGCGCGCGCGTCTACATCATCTCCCCGAGCGACGGCGCGACCGTCTCGAGCCCCGTGCTCGTGCGGTTCGGGCTGTCGGGGATGGGCGTCGCGCCGGCGGGCGTCGCGAACCCGAACACCGGCCACCACCACCTGATCATCGATGCGCCCACGCCGCCGGCGGCGGCGCCGATCCCGAACGACGCGCAGCACAAGCACTTCGGGGGCGGGCAGACGGAGACGACCGTCGAGCTCGCGCCCGGCACCCACACGCTGCAGCTCGTGCTCGGCGATGCCCTGCACGTTCCGCACGACCCGCCGATCGTCTCCGAGGTGGTGACGATCCGCGTCGAGTGAAGCCATTCCGTTCAGAGAGGAGAGGGGGGAGACGATGAGGTCGCGAACGAAGGCATGGCGCGTGGCTCTGCTCGTGCTCGGCAGCCTGCTCGTGGTGACGAGCGCGGCGTCGGCGCGGACCTGCCCGAACGGCAAGGACTCGAACGGCCCGATGTGGCTCTCGATCGTGCATCCCGGGCTCGGGGAGTGGGCCCTGAACGGGTGGGGCCCGTTCAGCCAGAACGCGCCGCAGCGGAAGTTCTGGATGGGGTTCATCCCCGGCTTCGGGTTCCCCTACCTCCACGTGGTGAGCGCGATCGACGTGTCGAAGTGCCGGACGGACGACGGGCTCAACATCGACTGAACCTTCCTCGGCCGCGGGCGCCTCGCGCGCCCGCGGCCGAGCGGCTTCCGCAGGAGCGGCCATGACGCGGTCCGACTCGAACGGCGACGATCCCGTGGACTTCGAGGTTCCGGACGGCGCCACCGTGTTCGACCAGGACGTCGACCCCGTCGAGACGGACGAGTGGCTCGACGCGCTCGAGAGCGTGATCGCTCGCGAGGGCCCGCTGCGCGCGCACTACCTCGTCGAGCGGCTCATCCGGCGCGCGCGCCGCCGCGGCGTCTACCTCCCGTACAGCGCGAACACCGCGTACATCAACAGCATCCCCGAATCGCAGGAGCGCAAGAGCCCGGGCGACCACGCGCTCGAGCACCGCATCCGCTCGATCATCCGCTGGAACGCGATGGCGATGGTCGTGCAGGCCAACCGCGAGTCGTCCGAGCTCGGCGGGCACATCGCGAGCTTCGCCTCGGCGGCGACGCTCTACGACGTCGGCTTCAACCACTTCTGGCGCGCGCCGTCCGAGTCGCACGGCGGCGACCTGCTCTACATCCAGGGGCACTCGGCGCCGGGCATCTACGCGCGCGCCTATCTCGAGGGGCGGCTCAGCGAGAGTCAGCTCCACCGCTTCCGGCAGGAGGTCGACCCGGGCGGCATCTCGTCGTATCCGCATCCGCGCCTCATGCCCGACTTCTGGCAGTTCCCGACGGTGTCGATGGGCCTCGGCCCGCTGATGGGCATCTACCAGGCCCGCTTCATGAAGTACCTGACCGACCGCGGCGTGGCCGACACCACGGACCGCAAGGTCTGGGTCTTCTGCGGCGACGGCGAGATGGACGAGCCCGAATCGCTCGGCGCCATCTCGCTCGCGGCGCGCGAGCGCCTCGACAACCTGGTCTTCGTCGTGAACTGCAACCTGCAGCGGCTCGACGGCCCGGTGCGCGGCAACGGCAAGATCATCCAGGAGCTCGAGGCCGTCTTCCGGGGCGCGGGCTGGAACGTCATCAAGGTGATCTGGGGCAGCTACTGGGACCCGCTGCTCGCGAAGGATCGCAGCGGCCTGCTGCGCCAGCGCATGGAGGAGGCCGTCGACGGCGAGTACCAGAACTACAAGGTGAAGGGCGGCGCGTACACGCGCGAGCACTTCTTCGGGAAGTACCCCGAGCTGCGCGAGATGGTCGCCAACCTCTCCGACGACGACATCTGGCGCCTCAACCGCGGCGGCCACGACCCGCACAAGATCTACGCCGCCTACGCGGAGGCCGTCGCGCACGAGGGCCGACCGACGGTGATCCTCGCCAAGACCGTGAAGGGCTACGGGATGGGCGAGGCGGGCGAGGGCCAGAACTCGACCCATCAGCAGAAGAAGATGGGCGAGGACGCGCTGCGCAAGTTCCGCGACCGCTACCACATCCCGATCTCGGACGAGGAGCTGCCGAACGCGCCGTTCTACCGCCCCGCGGACGACAGCCCCGAGATCCGATACCTGCACGAGCGCCGCCGCGCGCTCGGCGGCTACCTCCCGGCGCGCCGCGTCGCGGCCGCGCCGCTCGAGGTGCCGGGCCTCGACGCGTTCGCGCAGCTGCTCGAGGGCACGGGCGACCGTCCGATCTCGACGACCATGGCGGCCGTGCGCGCGCTCCAGCTGCTCGTGCGCGACGATCGGATCGGCAAGCAGATCGTCCCGATCGTGCCCGACGAATCGCGCACGTTCGGCATGGAGGGGATGTTCCGCCGCCTCGGCATCTACTCGTCGGTCGGGCAGCTCTACGAGCCCGTCGACTCCGACCAGGTGAGCTGGTACCGCGAGGACAAGCACGGCCAGATCCTGCAGGAGGGCATCAACGAGGCCGGCGCCTTCGCGTCGTGGATCGCGGCCGGCACGGCCTACGCGAACCACGGCGTGCCGATGATCCCGTTCTACATCTACTACTCGATGTTCGGCTTCCAGCGCATCGGCGACCTCGCGTGGGCGGCGGCCGACTCGCGCGCGCGCGGCTTCCTGCTCGGCGGGACCGCCGGGCGCACGACGCTCGCGGGCGAAGGACTGCAGCACCAGGACGGCCACAGCCACCTGCTCGCGGCGACCATCCCCTCGTGCGTCGCCTACGACCCCGCCTACGGCTACGAGCTCGCCGTCATCGTGCAGGACGGCCTGCGCCGCATGTACGCCGAGGGCGAGGACGTCTTCTACTACCTGACGGTGATGAACGAGAAGTACGACCAGCCGGCGATGCCCGAGGGCGCGGCGCCCGGCATCCTGCGCGGGATGTACCGCGTGCGAAGCGCCGAGGCGCCGTCGGGCGCGCCGCGCATGCAGCTGCTCGGTGCGGGCGCGATCCTGCGCGAGGTGCTCGCCGCGGCGGACCTGCTCGAGCAGGACTTCGGCGTCGCGGCCGACGTGTGGAGCGTGACGAGCTACGGCGAGCTGCGGCGCGACGGCGTCGCCGCCGCGCGCTGGAACCGGCTGCACCCCGGCGAGGAACGCCGCCGCTCGCACGTCGAGCGCTGCCTGGCCGCGCAGCCCGGCCCCGTGCTCGCGAGCAGCGACTACATGACGCTCGTCGCCGACCAGATCCGCGCCTTCGTCCCCGGCGCCTTCCACGTCCTCGGCACCGACGGCTTCGGGCGCAGCGACACGCGCCGCAAGCTGCGCCAGTACTTCGAGGTGGATCGCTATTCGACGTGCGTGGCGGCGCTCGCCGCGCTCGCCGACGACGGCCAGGTCGACCGCGGCCGCGTCGCGACCGCGATCCGGAAGTACGGGGTCGATCCCGAGAAGATCGATCCGGCGAGCGTCTGAGGAGCGCGCCGTGCCGCACCAGGTCGAGGTCCGCGTTCCCGACGTCGGCGAGGCCGAGCAGGTCGAGGTGATCGAGGTGCTCGTCGCGGCGGGCGACCGCGTCGCCGTCGACGACGTCATCGTCACGCTCGAGAGCGACAAGGCGACGCTCGAGCTGCCGTCGCCGCGCGCGGGCGTCGTGCAGTCCGTCGGCGTCGCGGTCGGCGACGAGGTCGTCGAGGGCACGCTGCTGCTCGTGCTCGAGGTCGAGCCCGACGAGGCGACGGCGGACGCCGCGGCCGCGGCGACGACGGAGGCCGAGGAGCCGGCCGGCGGCGACGCCGTGCGCGCGGGCGCGGCGCCCGCGCCGCACGTCCCGAGCGTGACGCCGCCGACCTTCACGCCGCAGGCACCGCCCGTGCCGGCGAGCGCGGCCCGCGGTGCGGCGTCCGGCGAGCGTCCGCACGCGGGGCCGCAGGTGCGCCGGATGGCGCGCGAGCTCGGCCTCGACCTCGCGGCGGCGTCGGGCAGCGGCCCGCACGGGCGCATCCTCGAGGACGACGTGCGCGCCGCCGTCCGCACCGCGCTCTCGGGCACGGCCGCTCGCGATCGCGCCGCGCTCGCCGCGCCGAACGTCGACTACGCGAAGTACGGGGAAGTGGAGGAGGTCGAGCTCTCGCGCATCCGGCGCGTCTCGGCGCGCAATCTCGCGCGCTCGTGGGCGCTCGTCCCGCACGTCACGCAGCACGACGAGGCCGACGTCACGGAGCTCGAGGCCTTCCGGAAGGCGCGCGCCGCGGAGCTCGCCGAGGAGGGCGTGCGACTCTCGCCGCTCGTCTTCGCGCTCAAGGCGACGGCGCTCGTGCTGCGGCGCTTCCCGCGCATGCGTTCGTCGCTGCTCGAGGGCGGCGAGCGCATCGCCGTCAAGCACTACGTCCACGTCGGCGTGGCCGTCGACACCGAGGGCGGGCTCGTCGTGCCGGTCGTGCGCGACGTCGATCGCAAGGGGCTGCGGACGCTCGCGCGCGAGGTGGCCGAGCTCGCCGAGCGCGCGCGCGAGCGCAAGCTCCGCCCCGAGCACTTCGAGGGCGCCGTGTTCAGCATCTCGAGCCTGGGCGGCATCGGGGGCACGGCGTTCACGCCGATCGTGAACCACCCGGAGGTCGGCATCCTCGGCCTGTCGCGGCTGCAGACGAAGCCCGTGTGGGATCGCGAGGCCGCCGCGTTCGCGCCGCGCACGGTGCTCCCGCTCTCGCTCTCGTACGACCACCGCGTGATCGACGGCGCCGAGGCGGTGCGGTTCACGACCGATCTCGCGCGCACGCTCGCGCACCCCGCGAACCTGCTGCTCTAGCGCGCTCCCCGCGCGCCGGTGCGCGGCGCGCTCAGGCGGGGTCGTCGAAGCGCGGCGCGCGCTTCTCGAGATTCGCCGCCACGGCCTCGACCTGGTTGCGACTCCCGATCAGCCGGCGCTGCTCGGCGGCCTCGCGCGCGAGGCCGTGGGCCTCGTCGTCGCTCGCGCTCGCCTGGAGCAGGCGCTTCACCGCGCGCACCGCGTCGGGCGAGCGGCCGGCGATCTCGCGCGCGAGCGCGGTCGCGGCCTCGTGCGGCGCGTCCGCGACGTGCGTGACGAGCCCGAGGTCGACCGCCTCGGCGCCGGACACGATGCGCGCCGTGAACGCGAGCTCCTTCGCGACGTCGAGCGGCAGCAGCCGGCGCAGCGTCTGCGTGCCCGTGACGTCCGGCACGAGGCCCCAGCGCATCTCCATGATCGACAGGCGCGCGTCGGGCGCGGCGAAGCGGATGTCGGCCGCGAGGGCGAGCTGGATGCCCGCGCCGAAGCAGACCCCGTGCACGGCGGCGATCACGGGGACGGGCAGCTCGACCCACGCCCAGGCGAACTCCTGAGCGCGCGTCGCGGGTGAGCCGGGCGCCGGGTCGAGCGCGCGGAAGCCCCCGCCGTCGTCGCCGCGGCCGGCGCCCGCGAGGCGCGCGAAGCTCGAGGTGTCGAGGCCCGCACAGAAGCCCCGGCCTTCGCCCGAGAGCACGACCGCGCGCAGGCCGCGCTCGCGCGCGAGCTCGCGCCCGGCCGTCGCCACCGCGACGAACATCGCGTCGTCGACGGCGTTGAGCTTGTCGGGGCGGGCGAGTCGGACGTCGGCGACGCCGTGTGCGTCGACCTCGATCGCGACGCGATCCTCGCCGCCCGCCTCCGCGACCCGTCGCCCGACGCGCTCCGCGATGCCCTGGGATGCCACGGCCGTCCTCCTCTGCGGCGGCGCAGCATACCCGAGCCGTGCGGACGCGCGGCCGACCGGGCGGAGGCGATCGACGCGCTCAAGCGGGCGCGCCCCGCGAGCCGATGACCCGCCGGTATGAGCCCGGCGCACGAGCTGCAGGATGTGGAGAACGCGGGACGCGCGCCGAGCCTTCCCGCGCTCGGCGCGCAGCTCGACGAGGTGGCGGCGCGCTTCGAGCGCGCGGGCGCCTTCGGGCTGCTCGCGCTGCGCGTGCCGGAGCTGGCGCCGATCGAGCGCGACTACGGCGTCGACGCGCGGCGCGCCGTGTTCGGCCGCCTCGCCGAGCTCGCGGCCAAGCTCGGCGTCGAGCAGCTCGACATCGAGGATCTCGTGCTCGCCGGCGAGCCCGGCCTCGACGAGATCGTCGTGATCGTGTTCCGCGAGGCCGAGAGCGGCCGCTTCCTGCGCGACGAGCTCCCCGCGTACGAACGCGCCTTCCGGCGCGAGCTCGCCGCCCGCGGCGGCCGCGTGCTCTACCCGTACGGTCGGTCGGAGCCCCAGCTCGCGAGCGGGATCGGCGTCGCGGTGCGCAACCCGAAGCTCGGCATCGACACGCAGCTGCGGCGCGCGCTCGCGGAGGCGCACGACGACCTCGACCTCAACGTGCGCAGCGAGGCGCGGGCGCGTCGCCGGCGCATGCTCGACGTGGTCCTCGACCGCCGCGTGACGTCCGTGTACGAGCCGATCGTCGCCGTCGAGAGCAAGACGGTCTTCGGCTACGAGGCGCTCGCGCGCGGACCGCAGGGCACCGAGCTCCACTCGCCGCTCGCGATGTTCCGCACGGCCGAGGAGGAGGGGCTCGTGTTCGAGCTCGACTGCCTGTGCCGCGCGAGCGGGCTCAAGGGTGCGGTCGGCCTGCCGGAGGGCACGAAGCTCTTCCTCAACATCCGCCCGACGACGATCCACGACCCGAACTTCCGGGCCGAGCGCCTCATCCGCACGCTCGACGAGTGCGCGCTGAGCCCGTCGGACGTCGTGTTCGAGGTCTCGGAGCAGGAGTCGATCGCGAACTTCGAGGCGTTCAAGGAGATCCGCGACTACTACCGCGACCTGGGCTTCCAGTTCGCGCTCGACGACACGGGCGCGGGCTACGCGGGGCTCGAGGCGCTCGTCGAGATCTCGCCGGAATTCGTGAAGGTCGACCGCTCGTTCGTCTCGGGCATCGACCAGGACCCGACGCGGCGCACGCTCCTCGCGGCGCTCCAGGACGTCTGCAGCGGGTCGAACGCGCGCATCATCGCCGAGGGGCTCGACACGCTCGAGGAGCTCGAGACGCTGGGCGAGCTCGGCATCGCGTTCGGACAGGGCTGGCTGTTCGGCAAGCCGACGCCGCTGCGCGCGACCGACGACGCGACGCGTTCGTAGGCCTCACCCACGCGATTGCGCGTCGCGACGGAACCACGGCGCGAAGTTGTTCGCGGGCATCGCGACGACCTCGCCGAGCGCGAGGCCGCACTCCCGCGCCGCGCGCTCGACGGCCTCGAGGTCGCGCACGCCGAAGCGCGGGTCGCGCGCGCGCAGGCTCGCGTCGAACGCCTCGTTCGAGGGCGCCGTGTGCGCGCCGAAGCGACGGTAGGGCCCGTAGAGCACGAGGCGCGCGCGCGCGTCGTGCGCGAGCACGCGCGCGGTGCCGCGCAGGAGCGCGAGCGTCGCGCTCCACGGCGCGATGTGGACGAGATTGCTGCACAGGACGGCGAGGAAGCCGTCGCCGACGCCCCAGTCGTCGTCGTGGACGTCGAGCCTGCGGGCCGGGGCGACGTTCGCGAGGCCTTCGTGCGCGCGCCACGCGTCGATGCTCGCGAGCGCGTCGTCGTCGACGTCGGTCGGCTGGAAGGCGAGGTCGGGGAGCGCGCGGGCGAAGTGCGCGACGTGCTCGCCCGAGCCGCTCGCCAGCTCGAGCACGCGCGCACCCGGCGGGAGGTCGGCGAGCGCGCGGCGCAGGACGGCGAGCAGCGGCTCGCGGTTGCGCGCGGCGGCGGGCGCGAAGCGGCGCGCGTCGGGCACGCGGGCGGGCTCGCTAGGTCGCGCGGCCGGGCCCGAGCCGGGCGCCGCGCAGGAAGTCCACGACGGCCTCGGTGAAGGCGTCGTTGCGATCGCCCGCGACCATGTGGCCCGCGTCGGTGATGTCGGCGTAGGCCGCGTGCGGCGCGAGCGACAGGAAGTGGCGCGCGCCTTCTTCGCTGAGCACGTCGCTCATGCGGCCGCGCACGAGCAGCGTCGGTACGGCGAGCCGCCGCACCATCTCGTCGAGCCCGCGCGTGCGCTCGGGGCCCGTCACCTTGTGCACGTGCTTGCCCGCGAGGAAGCGCGGGTCCCAGTGCCAGCGCCAGCGTCCGTCCTCGCCGCGGCGCAGGTTCTTCGCGAGGCCGCTCACGTCCTCGGGCCGCCGCCGGTGGTGGTTGTAGGCGGCGACCGCGTCCGCGGCCTCCTCGAGCGACGCGAACCCTTCGGGCTTCGCCGTCATGAACTCGAAGATGCGCGCGATGCCGTCGCTCTCCATGCGCGTCGCGATGTCGACGAGCACGAGGCCGCGCGCGACGCCCGGAGCGGCCATGTCGATCGCCTGCAGCGAGGCCATGCCGCCGAGCGACGCGCCGACGAGCACGGGCGGCGCCGGCAGCCGCCGCGCGACGTCGACGACGTCGGCCGCGAAGCGCTGCGGCTCGTAGTCGCCGTCGGGCGCCCACGCGCTCTCGCCGTGTCCGCGCTGGTCGACGGCGACCGCGTACCAGCCCGCGCGCGCGAGCGTGCGCCCGGTGCCGCTCCACGCGTGGCGCGTCTGGCCGCCGCCGTGCAGGAGCACGACCGGCTGCGCGCCGGCGTCGCCCCACGCGTCGGCGACGAGCTCGACGCCGCCGCCCACGTCGAAACGCAGGCTCTCGTGCGCGAGCGGCTCGGTCGCGCCGTCCGCCGCGGTGTCCTCTCCGACTCCGCTCGCCTCGCTCACGCTGCGCTCCCCGCGACGCCCGTCATCGACTCGCTCACCGCCCACAGCCGCGCCGCGCGCTCCGGGTCCCTCGCCCAGGCGAGCGGCTCGTGCAGGCGTCCCTTGTAGAAGTACGCGCCGCTCGTCCCGGCCCACGCGGGGCTCGTGCAGACGTCGAGGACGTAGCGCGCGGCCTTGTCGGCCGACATCGCGAACACGCCCGCGACCTTGACCAGCACGCGGCCGAGCCCGCCGTTGTTGGCGCCGAGGCTGCTGCGCACGAAGCCCGGGTGGAGGCAGTTGGCGGTGACGCCCGTTCCCTCGAGCCGCCGCGCGAGCTCGCCCGTCCACAGGATGTTCGCGCCCTTCGAACGCCCGTAGGCCTTCGTCCAGCCGTAGCCGTTCTCGAGCCCGAGGTCGTCGAAGTCGATCGCGCCGCCGAAGCGGTGCGCGTCGGACGCGACGCTCACGATGCGCGCTCCCGGCGTCGCGCGCAGCCGCGGCAGCAGCTCGTGCGTCAGCAGGAAGTAGGCCAGGTGGTTGACGGCGAAGGTCGTCTCGATGCCGTCGACCGTGGTCTCGCGCGCGAGGTTCGTGACGCCGGCGTTGTTGAGCAGGAGGTCGATGCGCTCGCACGAGGCGAGCAGCGCGCGCGCGGCGTCGCGCACGTCCGCCTGCGACGCGAGGTCGGCGATCACGAGCTCGATGGCGTCGTTGCCGGTCGCGCGCGCGATCTCGTCGCGGGCGGCCTGCGCCTTCGCGGCGCTGCGCGCGACGAGCGCGAGGCGCGCGCCGCGCGCGGCGAGCTGCTCGGCGCACGCGCGTCCGATCCCGGCGGTCGCGCCGGTGACGACGGCGAGCTTGCCTTCGAGGTCTCGCGGGGCGGCGGGCATGGCGGTGGTGTCCTCCGGGAGCGCGCGGGCGCGGCCCGCGTGCGGGGTGGCTGCGGAGCCGGGGCGGCGCCGGGCCGCGCAGTCTACTCGGCGCCGAGCCGTCGGGCGGCGGGATCGAGCGCCGCGAGCTCGTCCGCGTCGACGAGCGCGCCGCGTGCCCCGGGCGCGGCGTCGAGCCCGAGCCCGTGCCACAGGAAGTGCGCGACGAGCGCGGCGACGAGGCGCTGCGCGCGCGCGGGCGCGAGCGTCTCGGCGAGCGGGCGCGCGGTGCGCGTGGCCGCCGGGCGCGGCGTGCGCTCGTGCAGGGCGTGGAGCAGCTCGATCCCGTCGCAGAAGTGGAAGTGGTCGGCGCCCTCGAAGCCGACGAGCGCCTTCGGCGCGCCGAGCCGCGCCCACAGCGGGCCGATGCTCGTCGCGAGGTCGACGAGCACGTCCTCGACGGCGGCGATCACGAGCGTCGGGATCGGCCGCGCGAAGGGGAGCTCGCCGGGCTCGTACGCGCGCCGCCCGACGAACGGCTCGGACGCCGGAGCGAGCGCGCACACCGCGCGGACGCGCGCGTCGAGGCGCGGGAGCTTGGTCGCCGTCCAGCCGCCGAAGGAGTGCCCGAGCGCGCCGATCCGCGCGGCGTCGAGCGCGACGGCGCCGAGCCGCCCCGCGAGCGCGGCGTCGACGGCCGCGATGGCGTCGCGCGGGCGCGCGGCGCGGGCCGCGCGGTGCACGCGCACGCGCTCGTCCTCGGAGCGCAGCGCGGCCATCTCGGGGAACGTGTTGCCCGCGTGGTCGGGCGCGACGACGGCGATGCCGTGGCTCGCGAGGTGCGTCGTCAGGAACGTCGACTGCCGGCGCACGCCCGAGTTGCCGTGCGAGAACACGACGAGCGGGGAGGGCGTGTCGCGCGGCGGCGCGTCCTCGACCGCGCGGTGCGGCTGCCCGAACGGGTGCGGCGCGGCCGCCGCGGCGTCGTCGACGCCGTCGGCGGCCGGGTACCACAGGTCGACGGGCAGCGCGCGACCGGGGTCGTCCGGGTCGGCGACCTCGGCCGTGCGCAGCCCGACGGCGAACGGGCCGCGCGCGGCGAAGGAGGCGAGCGACGGCACTCGTCGCTAGGCGCGCTTGAAGGTGCGGCCGACGCGCTTGCGCGCGCGGTTGATCTCGCGCAGCTCGGCGATGCCCGCGTCCGCGACGTCCGCGCCCACCACCTCGTCGTCCTCGCTCGCGAGCTCGTCCATGTCGACCCACTGCGCGTACACGGGCTTCGTGCGCTCGGTGATGATGCCCGCCTTGAGCAGCGTCTTGATCAGCACGCGGAAGATGTTCGTGCTGCGCGTCATCGCGGCGCGGCGGTCGGTGTCGCCGAACGCCTCGAGGATGGCGCTGCGCACCCACTGCCACTCGAGCCCGAAGGGCGCGTAGATCGCCTGCTTCTGCTCGGCGTTGACGAGGTTGAAGAGCAGCACCTGGAAGGTGTCGGCCGCCCACTGCTCGACCTTCTCGTGCTCCTCCTCGGTCAGCTTCGGCACGGTGCGGTCGGCCCAGATCTTCCCGAACTTGTGGTGGAAGGCCTCGTCGGTCATCACGAGCTGCACGAGCCGCTTGAGGAGCGGGTCCTCGGTCATCGAGTGCAGCGTCGCGAACGCGCCCATCGCGAGGCCCTCGATCAGCATCTGCATGCCGACGAGCTTCTTGTAGACGAGCGGCGATCGCACGATCTCCGTCATCAGGTTCGCGATCGTCGGCCCCGCCGCGAGCGGCGTGCCGAAGCGCGTGTGGACGTAGCGCGCGTAGGCGGTGACGTGGCGGGCCTCCTCGCGCGCCTGGTTCGCGGCGTACTCCTGGGCGCCGGGGTCGCGGAGGATCTGGCACAGGCTCGCGGAGAGCGAGAGCGCTCCCTGCTCGCCGTGCAGGATCGTCGAGAGCATGAAGCGCGTGCTCTGGTTCGCGAGCTCGATGCGCTGCCGCTCGTCGAGCCGGTCGGCCACCGCGCACTGCAGCTCGACGGTGAACTCGCGCGGCATGAGCAGCTGCTCGGAGAGGTCGAAGGGCTCGGCCTTCGCGAAGTCGACGTAGGCCGGGTCGGTCGGGTCCCAGAAGTGGTCGACGGTCGCCGAGATGATGCCGTCGAACGCGTCCGTGCGGTCCGCGTAGCGGTCGACGTCGATCAGCGACAGGAAGTCGTCGCGGTTCACCGTGTTGTAGATCGGATCGTGCGTGATCTCGAGCTCGGCCATGGCGGGTCTCCTCGAGGGTCGTCGCGCGGCGCGCGAGGCGGCGACCGAAGGCGGAAGGGAAGGTCAGTCCGGCTGCGTTCCGTGCAGCTGGATGCGCGTGAGCGATGCGACGAGGTCCTCGCGCGTCGCGCGCGACGGGTCGGCCGCCCACCACGCGACGACGCGCGCGTACATGCCGACGACCGCCTGCGCGAGCACGCGCGGGTCGACGCCGCGCGGCACGCGGCCGCCCGCGCTGCGCCCCTTGGCGATCGCCTCGGCGAGCGTCTCGAGCACGTCGTGCTCGAGCGCCGCCGCTTCGTGCTCGCCCGAGAACAGCACGCGGATCAGGTCGCGGTTGTCCGCCGCAAAGTCGACGAGCGCGGTTGCGTGCCGCTCGACGGCGAGCGCCGGGTCGGGCACGTCGCGCACGGCCTCGGCGACGCGGGTGCGCAGCGCGTCGAGCGCGTCGAGGACGATTTCGGTGAAGAGCGCCTGCTTGTCCTTGTAGTGCAGGTAGAAGGTGCCGGCGGCGAGGCCCGCGTCGTGTGCGATGTCGTGGGTCGTCACGCTGTGCAGGCCGCGGGTGGCGAAGAGCGCGACGCCGCTCGCGCGCAGCCGCTCGCGGGTCGGGGCCGTGCGCGGTGCGGAGCGGGACGTGCTCTCGATCTCGCTGGTGACGGACATGTCAGCGGCTGACACTACCGTCAGTCGCGGGGCGGGACAAGCCGCCTCGCTGCTCAGCCGCGCCGGGCCGCCGCCGAGAGGTCGGGCCGCGCCGCGGGCGAGCACGCGCTCGTGCAGCCGACGTCGGCGGCGAGGCCGCTCGGCCCGCGCGCCGGCTCGATCTGGATGGTCGCGTGCCCGATCCCGAAACGGTCGGCCAGCAGCCGGTTGAAGCGCGCGAGGAGGGCGGCCCCGTCCGCGCCCGCGCGCGCCACGGCGTGGCACGACAGCGAGACCTCGCCGCTCCCGATCGTCCAGACGTGCAGGTCGTGGACGTCGGCGACGTCGTCGACGCTGCGGAGCGCGTCGCGGATGCGCTCGACGTCGAGGTGCCGCGGCACGGTCTCCATCAGCACGTCGGTCGCGTCGCGCAGGAGCGACCAGGCCGAGACGAGCACGAGCGCCGCGATCGCGACGGAGGCGGTCGGGTCCGCCCACGTCCAGCCGCGCGCCCAGATCGCGAGGCCGGCGGCCATCGCGCCGACGCTGCCGAGCGCGTCCGAGAGCACGTGGAGGAAGGCGCCGCGCACGGCGAGGTTCTCCTCGCGCCCTCCGTGCAGGACCCAGAGCCCGACGAGGTTCACGACGAGCCCGCCCGTCGCGATCGCGAGCATGCCGCCACCCGCGACGGGCGCGGGCGCGGCGAACCGCTCGAACGCCTCGCGCACGATCAGGAGCGCGACCGCGACGAGCGCCGTGCCCTGGACGAGCGCGCCCAGCACTTCGGCGCGCGTGTGGCCGAACGTGCGGCGCGCGTCGGCGGGGCGCTGCGCCATCCACAGCGTCGCGTTCGCGAGCGCGAGCGAGGCGACGTCGGAGAGCATGTGGCCGGCGTCGGCGAGCAGCGCGAGCGAGCCCGTCCACAGGCCGCCCGCGACCTCGGCCACGAGGTAGGCCGCGGAGAGCGCGAGCATCCAGCCGAGCCGCGCGCGCCCCTGCTCGCGCCGGTCGTGCGCGTGCGAGTGGGGGTGCGTGTGCTCGTACATGGGCCCTCCCTCGCCTAGCGTCGCTCGACCGCGGTCGCGAACCGCTCGAGGATCTCCTCCAGGATGGCGCGCGAGGTCGCGAGGTTGAGGCGCGCGAAGCCCTCGAAGCCGCGGCCGAACGCCCGGCCGTCGGAGAGCGCGATGCGGCCGTGCTCGTAGAGGAAGCGCGCCGGCGACGGCGCGAGCCCGAGTGCACTGCAGTCGAGCCACAGCAGGTACGTGGCCTCGAGCGGCGTCGTGACGACCTCCGGACAGCGCGCTCCCAGGTACGCGAGCGCCGTGTCGCGATTCGCGGCGAGGTAGTCGCGCACGGTGTCGAGCCACGGCTGGGAGTCGCGCCACGCGGCGATCGTCGCGTAGATGCCGAGGATGCCGATGCCGCCGCGCACGTGGCGCGGGACGGCGCCGCCGAAGCGCTGCTGCAGCTCGCGCGAGCCGAAGTGCGCGACGGCCGTGCGCAGCCCCGGGATGTTGAACGCCTTCGACGCGGACGTGAGCGTGACGGTGCGCGCGGCGACCTCGGGCGAGAGCGTCGCGAACGGCACGTGTCGGCGGCCGTCGAAGACGAGGTCCGCGTGGATCTCGTCGGTGACGACGACCCAGTCGCGCTCGAGCGCGAGCGCCGCCAGGCGCTCGAGCTCCGCGCGGCCGAACACGCGGCCCGTCGGGTTGTGCGGGTTGCACAGGAGGAGGACGCGCGTGCGCGCGCCCGCGTCGCGGGCCAGCGCGTCGAAGTCGATCTCGAAGCGCGCGTCGCCCGGGCCGCCCGTCCGCACGAGGCGGTTCTCGACGAGCGCGCGCCCCGTCTCGCGCACGGCGGACAGGAAGGGCGGGTAGATCGGCGTCTGGACGACCGCGCCGTCGCCCGGCTCGGAGTACGCGAGCAGCGAGAGGTAGAGGCCCTGCACGACCTCCGAGAGGATCTCGCAGCGCTCCGGCTCGACGCGCCACCCGAAACGCTCGTCCATGCGGGCGGCGAAGGCGTCGGCGAGCCCCGTGTCGCGGAGCGCGATCGCATAGCCGACGTCGTCGGTCTCGAGCGCGCGCTCGAGCACGGCGCGGATCGGACGCGCGAGCGGGAAGTCCATCTCGGCGACCCACGCGCAGAGCACGTCCTTGTCGGGATACGTGTTCCACTTCTCGTTGAGGCGTCGTCCGAGGCGCTCGGCGTCGAGCGCGTCGAGGTCGGCGAACGAGATGCGCGCGTCGGGGGTGGCCATGGACGCGCAGTGTAGCGGCGCGAGCGCGCGCGGCCGTGCGGCGTGCGGCCCGTGCGCGCGCTAGGCGCCGCTCGGGAGCTCGCCGCTCTCGAACGCCTGCCGCACGCGCTCGCCGATCGCGTCGCGCACGCGGCGGAAGCGCGCGAGCTGCGCGTCCTCGCCGTCGCCCGCGTCGGCGGCGGGGTCCTCGAACGGCCAGTGGCGGCGCGCGACCGCGCCCGGGAACACGGGGCAGACCTCGTCCGCGCAGAGCGTCACGACGGTCGCGACGCGCTCCGCCGGCACGGCGTCGATCGGCTTCGAGACGTGCGCCGCGATGTCGATGCCCACCTCGGCCATCGCGCGCACCGCGAGCGGGTGGAGGCGGCCCGGCGCGGAGCCCGCGCTGTGCACGCCGACGCCGGGCGGCGCGAAGCGCCGCGCGAAGCCCTCCGCCATCTGGCTGCGCGCCGAGTTGGCGACGCACAGGAAGAGGACGTCGGTGCGGGGCGGGGGCATGCGGGAGCTCCGGGGTGCGGCGCGCCGCGGCGCGCGGGCTAGGCGCCGCCGCGAGCGGCGTCGGGCGGCGCGCACGGCAGCGTGAACGTGAACGTCGAGCCGCGCCCCGGCTCGCTGTCGACGCGGATGTCGCCGGCCATCGCGTGCACGAGGTGCTTCACGATCGAGAGGCCGAGCCCGGTGCCGCCGAGCGCGCGCGCGCGCGCCTTGTCGACGCGGTAGAAGCGCTCGAAGATGCGCGCGAGATCCTCCTTCGGGATGCCGATGCCGTCGTCCTCGACGGCGATCGAGAGCATTCGCGGGCCGCGGCGCGCGCGCACGCGGATGTGCCCGCCGGGCTCCGTGTACTTGATCGCGTTGTCGAGCAGGTTCGCGACGACGCGCTCGACCGCGCGCGCGTCGGCCCACGCGACGAGCGGCGTCTCGACGTCGAGCGACAGCTCGACGCGGCGCTCGCGCAGCCGCGGCTCGCAGTCCTCGACGAGCGTCTCGCAGATGCGCGCGACGTCGATCTCGCTCGCGCGGATGGGCTCCTTCCGGCTCTCGATGCGCGAGAGCTCGAGCAGGTCCTCGACGAGCTCGCCGAGCCGACGCGCGTTGCGGACGATCGCCTGGAGGGCGCCCGCGATCTCGGGGTGTGCGTCGGCGTTCGCGAGCAGCGTGTCCGCGAAGCCGAGGATCGACGTGAGCGGCGTGCGCAGCTCGTGCGATGCATTCGCGATGAAGTCGCGCCGCACCTGCTCGAGACGCCGCACCTCCGAGACGTCGCGGAAGACCGCGACGGTGCCGACGCGCGGCCCGGTCGCGGGCACGCGCGCCGCGTGCATGAGGAGCGTCCGCTCGTCGCTCCCGACGCGCGCGAGCTCGCGCACGACGAACGACTCGGAGCGGCTCGCCTCGCGCAGCGCCGCGTCGACCTCGGCGCTGCGGATCACCTCGAGCGGCCGGCGCCCGTCGACGTCGCCCCACACGCCGAGCATCTCGCGCAGGCCGCGGTTCGCGAGCGCGATGTGCCCGTCCTCGTCGAGCACCAGCACGCCCTCGACCATCGCGGCGAGCACGGCCTCGAGCTGCTCGCGGCCCTCGCGCGCCTCGTCGAGCGCGCTCCGCAGGCGGGCGACGTCGCGGTCGATCGCGAACGCGTCCGCGCCGATCGCGCCCGCGGCATCGGGACGCTCGCGCCGCTCGCCCTCGCCGCGCAGCTGGAGCTCGACGCCCTCGCGCAGGGCGGCGATCGGCGCGCGCACCGAGCGCGCGACGCCCGCGCCGAGCGCGCCGGCGAGCGCGAGCGCGAGGCCGAGGGCGAGCCACGCCGGGGCGCCGAGCGCGCTCGCGCCGACGGCGACGAAGGCCGGAAGGCCGGCGGCCAGGACGCAACGTGCGGTGAGGCTGAGGCGCGGCACGCGCGGGGGAGCCCTCCGGGCGCCGGGCTACTCGGCGAAGCGGTAGCCGACGCCCCGGATCGTATCGATCGCGTCGCTCGCGGGCCCGAGCTTCTCGCGCAGCCGCTTGAGGTGCGTGTCGATCGTGCGGAGCGTGACGCTGATGTCCTCGCCCCAGACCCGGTCGATGAGCTGCTCGCGCGTGAGCACGCGCCCCGGGCGCTCCATGAGCGCCTGCAGGAGCCCGAACTCCTTCGCCGTGAGCGACACCTCGGCGCCGTCGACCTCGCAGCGGTGGCGCTCGACGTCGAGCGTGAGCAGGCCGTGCGCCAGCCGCTGGCTCGGCGTCGCGTCGCCCGCGCCGCGGCGGAGCACGGCGCGCACGCGCAGCACGAGCTCGCGCGGGCTGAACGGCTTGGTGACGTAGTCGTCGGCGCCGAGCTCGAAGCCGACGACGCGGTCGACCTCCTCGCCGCGGGCCGTGAGCATGATGACGGGGACGTCGCGCAGCTTCGGGTCCGAACGGAGCTCGCGGCAGACTTCGGTGCCGGAGCGGTCGGGCAGCATCAGGTCGAGGACGACGAGGTCGGGCGGGCTGCGGCGGATGGCGGCGAGGGCCTCCTCGCCGTTCTCGGCCGTCGAGATCTGGTAGCCCGCCTGGGCGAGGTTCATGCGGACGAGCTCGAGGATGTCCGGCTCGTCGTCCACGACGAGGATGCGTGCGGTCACGTGCGTCGGTCTCCGGCGCGTTCCAGCTTCTCGCGGTGCTTCAGGTTGCGCGCTTCCGCGATGAGGATCACGTCTTCGGCGATGTTGGTAGCGTGGTCGGCCACGCGTTCGAGGTTCTTTGCGATCAAGATCAGGTCGATTTCCTGTGAAGACAGCTCCGGGTGCGCCGCGATCTCCGCGATCGCGTCCCGGATGACCCGGCTCTCGCTCGCGTCGATCAGGTCGTCCTGGTCGAGCACGCGGCGCGCGCGTTCGGGGTCGCCGTCCGCATAGCAGTCGAGCGCGCGCCGCAGCAGGCGCGTGCACTCGCCGGCGAGCTGGTCGAGCTTGCCCGGCAGCTCGATGCGCGGCGCGGCCGCGAGGCGCGCCGCGCTCTTCGCGATGTTGCGGGCGAGGTCGCCGACGCGCTCGAGGTCGGTCGCCACGGACTTCGTCGCCAGCACGAAGCGCAGGTCGGTGGCGACGGGCGCCTTCGTCGCGAGCAGCTCGAGGACGGCCGCGTCGATCGCGACGTCGAGCCGGTCGATCTCGAGGTCGTCCTCCTGCACCTCCTTGCAGAGGAGCGGGTCGGCCGTGGCGAGTGCGCGAAGGCTCTTCGCGACGATGGCCTCGGCGAGGCTGCCCATCCGCAGCGCGGTCTCGCGCAGCGCTTCGAGATCCCGATCGACGATTCGCGGCATGGATTCTCCGACGGCCCGCCGTCGCCGCGCGCGCACCGGCGTCGCGTCGCGAGCGGGAAATAGCCACGGGGGGTGGCGATTCGATGACGGGAGGTTGGCGAGTTCGCGAAGCTCCCTCGCCACGGAATCGTAACACGAGCTTCACGATCGACGCGCACGCGGCCCCTATGTTGCGCCCGCGCCGAGACCCCCTCCGGCGCCTGACAACGGAGTGCCTCGCTCCGTCCCTTCGGAGATCACGAATGCGCAACGGGTCCTTCTCGATCGCCTCCCTCGTCGCGACGGTCGTCGCGGCCGCCGCGCTCGCGGCTCCCGCCCAGGCGCGCGACCAGATCCGCGTGGTCGGGTCGTCGACCGTCTTCCCGTTCTCGACCGCCGTCGCCGAGCAGTTCGGCCGCACGTCCGACTTCCCGACGCCCGTCATCGAGAGCACCGGGTCGGGCGGCGGCTTCAAGCTCTTCTGCGGCGGAGTCGGGCTCGAGCACCCGGACGTCGCGAACGCGTCCCGGCGCATCAAGGCGTCCGAGGTCGCGACCTGCGCGGCGAACGGCGTGACCGAGATCGTCGAGGTCGAGATCGGCTTCGACGGGATCGCGATCGCCAACGCGAAGCGCGCGCCCCGCTACCGGCTCTCGCTCGAGCAGATCTTCCGCGGGCTGGCGAAGCAGGTGCCGGTCGACGGGAAGCTCGTTCCCAACCCGTACCACCGCTGGAGCGAGGTCGATCCGTCGCTCCCCGACGAGCCGATCGAGGTGCTCGGGCCGCCGCCGACGTCGGGGACGCGCGACGCGTTCGTCGAGCTCGCGATGGAGGGCGGAGCGAAGGCGATCCCGATGCTCGCCGAGCTGCGCGCGAAGGACGAGAAGGCGTTCCAGGCCGTCGCCCACGCGATCCGCGAGGATGGCGCCTACGTCGAGGCCGGCGAGAACGACAACCTGATCGTCCAGAAGCTCGAGGCCAACCCGCACGCGCTCGGCATCTTCGGCTTCTCGTTCCTCGACCAGAACGGGGACAAGGTGCAGGGGAGCGTCGTCGAGGGCGCGGAGCCGACGTTCGAGAACATCGCGTCGGGACGGTACGTCGTGTCGCGCTCCCTCTACTTCTACGTGAAGAAGGCGCACGTCGGCGTCGTGCCCGGCCTGCGCGAGTACGTCGCGGAGTTCACGAGCGAGAAGGCCGTGGGCGACGAGGGATACCTCGCCGACAAGGGGCTGATCCCGCTCCCGGCCGAGCGCCGCAAGGCGGTGCGCGAGTCGGTCGCCGTGCTGAGCCCGCTCTCCCTGTGACGAATTCGGGAAGCGGCGGGCCGCGGGGTTGCGCGGCCTGCCGCTCCCGTTCACGTTGGCACGGATGACCCCGATCCTGCTCGTCGCGGTGGCCTTCCTGGCCGGCGCCGCCTTCGCGTGGGGGCGGTCGACGGCGCTCGCGGCGGCGGGGGGCGACGCGCGGCTGCTCCACTCGCGCCCCGGCTACTACGGCGCGTTCGCGGCGCTGTGGTGCGCGCTGCCGGCGCTCGCGATCGCGGTCGGGTGGCTCGCGGTCGAGGGCCGCGTGTTCGACGCGCTCGCGCTCCGCTCGGCGCCCGCCGCGGTGCTCGACCTCCCCGACGAACGGATCGACCGCTTCGTGAGCGACGTTCGCCAGCTCGCGTCGGGGGGCGCCGTGTTCGGGACGCCGACGCCCGAGGTCGAGGCCACCGCGAAGGCGCTCCGGTCGTCCGAGCGCACCGCGCACGGCGCCGTCGCCGTCGCGGCGCTCGCGGTCGCGCTCGCCGGCCTCGCGGCGGCGCGCGCGCGCATCGGCCCGGCGTTCCGCGCGCGCGCGGCGGTCGAGCGCATCGCCATGCGCGCGCTCTGGGCCAGCTCGACCGTCGCGATCCTCGTCACGATCGGCATCGTGCTCTCGCTCGTGTTCGAGGCGGCGCGCTTCTTCGCGAAGGTGCCCGCGACGGAGTTCCTGTTCGGCGTGCACTGGAGCCCGCAGACGGCGCTGCGCGCCGACCAGATCGGCTCCTCGGGTGCCTTCGGCGCGGTGCCGGTCTTCTGGGGAACGCTGCTGATCACGGCCATCGCGATGAGCGTCGCGGTGCCGATCGGCCTGATGGCCGCGGTCTACCTGTCGGAGTACGCGGCGCCGCGCACGCGCGCGGTGGTGAAGCCGCTGCTCGAGATCCTCGCCGGCGTTCCGACCGTCGTGTACGGCTTCTTCGCGGCGCTGACGGTCGGGCCGGCGCTGCGCGCCGTCGGCGAGGCCCTCGGGATGCGCGTCGCCTCGGAGAGCGCGCTCGCCGCGGGCCTCGTGATGGGCGTGATGATCATCCCGTTCGTCTCGTCGCTCTCCGACGACGTCATCAACGCGGTGCCGCGCTCGCTGCGCGAGGGCTCGTACGGTCTCGGGGCGACGCAGGCGGAGACGATCCGGCAGGTCGTCCTGCCCGCCGCGCTCCCGGGCATCGTGGCCTCCGTGCTGCTCGCCGTCTCGCGCGCGATCGGCGAGACGATGATCGTCGTGATGGCGGCCGGACTCGCCGCGAACCTGGCGTGGAACCCGCTCGAGGCCGTCACGACGGTGACGGTGCAGATCGTGACGCTGCTCGTCGGCGACCAGGAGTTCGACAGCGCGAAGACGCTCGCGGCCTTCGCGCTCGGTCTCGTCCTGTTCCTCGTGACGCTCTCGCTGAACGTCGTCGCGCTCGCGGTCGTGCGGCGCTACCGGGAGCAGTATGACTGACGACGTCCACCGCACGGCCGAGGCCGCGGCGCGGCTGAAGCGACGCTATGCGGCCGACCGGCGCTTCCGCGCCTACGGACTCGCGGCCATCGGCGTCGCGGTCGGCGCCCTCGTCCTGCTGCTCGGCACGATCGCCCACGACGGTGCGGGCGCCTTCCTCGACTGGGAGGTCGCGCTCGACGTCGCGTACGACCCGGACGCGCTCGGGGTGCCCGCCGGCGGATCGACGGAGGAGCTCGGACGCGGCGACTTCGCCGCGCTCGTGAAGCGCGCCCTGCGGGCCGAGTTCCCCGACGTGACGGCGCGCTCCGAGCGGCGCGAGCTCGACTCGCTCGTGAGCAGCGGCGCCGCGTTCGTCCTGCGCGACCGGCTGCTCGCCGATCCGTCGCGGCTCGGGCGCGTGGAGCGCGTGTGGCTCCCGCTCGACGACGAGGCGCAGCTCGTGCTCGACGGCCACGTCGACCGGGACGCCGCGGAGGCGGAGCGCCGGGTCTCGGACCGGCAGCTCGCGTGGCTCGACGCGCTGCGCGACCGAGGGCGTCTCGAGCACGGCCTCGACACGTTCTTCCTCACGAACGGCGACAGCCGGGAGCCGGAGCTCGCGGGCGTGTGGGGCGCGCTCGTGGGCTCGCTGTGGACGATCGCGGCGACGCTCTTCCTGTGCTTCCCGGTGGGCGTCGCGGCGGCCGTGTACCTCGAGGAGTTCGCGCCGCGCAATCGCTTCACGGACTTCGTCGAGGTCAACATCAACAACCTCGCGGCCGTTCCGTCGATCGTGTTCGGCCTGCTCGGGCTCGCCGTCCTGCTGAACTTCCTCGGGCTGCCCCGCTCGGCGCCACTGGTCGGAGGCACGGTGCTCGCGCTGATGACGCTGCCGACGGTGATCATCGCGTCGCGCTCCGCGCTCGCCGCGGTGCCGCCCTCGATCCGCGAGGCCGCGCTCGGCGTCGGCGCCTCGCCGCTGCAGGTCGTCGCGCACCACGTGCTTCCGCTCGCGATGCCGGGCATCCTGACCGGGACGATCATCGGGATGGCGCGCGCGCTCGGCGAGACGGCGCCCCTGCTGATGATCGGCATGGTGGCGTTCATCGCGGACGTCCCGGACGGCCCCGCGTCGCCCTCGACGGTGCTTCCCGTGCAGATCTACCTTTGGGCCGACAGCCCCGAGCGGGCCTTCCTCGAGAGGACGTCGGGCGCGATCCTCGTGCTGCTGATGTTCCTCGTCTCGATGAACCTGACGGCGGTCGTCCTGCGCAGCCGCTTCGAACGACGTTGGTAGCCCCCATGTCCACTGCAGCCCCCGACGTCGCGGAGACGCGCTCGCCCGAGCGCGCGGAGCGCGTGGGCGAACGCCCCGCCGCGGCCGCCGCCGAGAAGCCGGAGGTCAAGGTCGCCGCGCGCGGCCTCGACGTCTTCTACGGCGACAAGCAGGCGCTGTTCGGCGTCGACCTCGACGTCTTCGCGAACCAGGTGACCGCGCTGATCGGCCCGTCGGGCTGCGGGAAGTCGACGTTCCTGCGCTGCATCAACCGGATGAACGACGTGATCGAGTCGTGCCGCACGAGCGGCGTGGTCATGCTCGACGGCATCGACGTCCGCGACCCGTCGATCGACCCCGTCCAGCTGCGCGCGCGCGTCGGGATGGTCTTCCAGAAGCCGAACCCGTTTCCGAAGTCGATCTACGACAACGTCGCCTACGGTCCGCGCATCCACGGCCTCGCGCGCACGCGCGCCGAGCTCGACGAGATCGTGCACACGAGCCTCGAGCGGGCCGGGCTGATCGCGGAGGTGATCGATCGTCTGGGCGACCCGGGCACGGGCCTGTCGGGCGGCCAGCAGCAGCGCCTGTGCATCGCGCGCGCGATCGCAGTCAGCCCCGAGGTGATCCTGATGGACGAGCCGTGCTCGGCGCTCGACCCGATCGCCACCGCGCGCATCGAGGAGCTGATCGACGAGCTGCGCGAGCGCTACACGATCGCGATCGTCACGCACTCGATGCAGCAGGCCGCGCGCGTCTCGCAGCGCACCGCCTTCTTCCACCTCGGCGTGCTCGTCGAGGCGGACGACACGACGCGCGTCTTCACGAACCCGAGCGACGAGCGCACCCAGGACTACATCACGGGGCGGTTCGGTTGATCGGTGCGCGCGCGTCGCGCGCGCCGGGCCGCGTTCAATCCCAGATGCGGTGGGCGATCGGCAGCATCGCGAAGCAGAAGCCGATGAACGCGCCGGCGAGGACCTGGCGCACGAGGCCGAACGACTCCGGGAACAGACCCGTGAACGGCGCCGCCGCGCCGCACGCGATCGTCGCGACGATCAGGAACACGGCGCTTCCCGGCTGCGCGCGCCAGTAGCGCAGCCACGGGTTCTCGCGGTCGTAGCGCACCTCCGGCGGCGGCGGTGTCGTGTCCACGTCGGTTTCCTCCGGCTCGGTGGCGCAGGGGATAGCAGGCCGCGCGCGCTCTCTCACGCGGCGACGCGCGCGACGACGCTCTTGGGGTGTTCCTCGGAGCCGTGCCGATGCGCGCTCAGGTCGCGCGCGACGAGCGTCGACACGGGCGGGTCCGCGCCGCGCGGGCGCGCGCACGCGGGCGCTATGCTGCGCGCGGCGACGGCGCACCGGAGCCGGAGCGAGGGGGCCATGGCAGATACTTCCTTCGACGTGGTGATCATCGGCGGCGGGCCGGGCGGCTACCCGGCCGCCATCCGCGCGAGCCAGCTCGGGCAGCGCGTCGCGCTCGTCGAGCGCGAACACCTCGGCGGCATCTGCCTCAACTGGGGCTGCATCCCGACGAAGGCGCTGCTCCGCAGCGCCGAGATCCACCACCTGCTCCACCGCCTCGACGAGTTCGGCCTGGCCGCCGACAACGTGCGCTTCGACGTCGAGAAGGTCGTCGCGCGGTCCCGCAAGGTCAGCAAGAAGCTCTCGATGGGCGTGAAGCACCTGATGAAGAAGAACTCCGTCACCGTGTTCGACGGGCACGGGCGGCTCGCCGGGCCGGGCAAGGTCGCGGTGACCGCCGCCGACGGCGCCGTCACCGAGCTGTCCGCCGGCAAGACGATCCTCGCGTCGGGTGCGCGCCCGCGCGTGCTGCCCGGGCTCGAGCCCGACGGGCGCTTCGTCTGGACGTACAAGGAGGCGATGGTGCCCGACAGCGTGCCGCAGCGGCTGCTCGTCGTGGGCTCCGGCGCGATCGGCATCGAGTTCGCGAGCTTCTACAACGACCTCGGCGCGCAGGTGACGGTCGTCGAGATGCTGCCGCAGGTGCTGCCGGTCGAGGACGCGGACATCGCCGCGCACGCGCGCAAGCAGTTCGAGAAGCAGGGCATGACGATCCACACGGGCGCGACCGTGTCGTCGCTCGACCACGGCGACGGGGAGGTCGTCGCGACGATCGACCTCGGCGGCGGCCAGACGAAGGAGGCCGCGTTCGACCGCGTGATCCTCGCCGTCGGCATCGTCGGCAACGTCGAGGAGCTCGGGCTCGAAGGCACGGCCGTGCGCGTCGAGCGCACGCACATCGTCACCAACGCGTACTGCGAGACGGACGAGCCGAACGTGCTCGCGATCGGCGACGTCACGGGGCCGCCGTGGCTCGCGCACAAGGCGACGCACGAGGGCGTGCTCGCGGCCGAGCGCGCGGCCGGCGTCGAGGGACTGCACCCGCTCGACCCGACGAACATCCCCGGCTGCACCTACTGCCGGCCGCAGATCGCGAGCGTGGGCCTCACCGAGGCGAAGGCGCGCGAGAAGGGCTACGAGCTGCGGATCGGCAAGTTCCCGTTCGTCGGGAACGGCAAGGCGATCGCGCTCGGCGAGCCCGAGGGCCTGGTGAAGACGATCTTCGATGCGAAGACGGGCGAGCTGCTCGGCGCGCACATGGTCGGCGCCGAAGTGACGGAGCTGATCCAGGGCTACGTCGTCGCGCGCACGCTCGAGACGACCGAGGCGGAGCTGATGCACGCGGTCTTCCCGCACCCGACGCTGTCCGAGATGATGCACGAGTCCGTGCTCGACGCGTACGGCCGCGCGCTCCACGTCTGAGTCCGAGACGCGCGGAGGAGCCCTTGTCGGACCTGCTCCAGATCGAAGGGCACGGCGCCCCGGGGACGACGCCGGCGGGCGCCCGCCCGCAGCGTCCGCCGTGGCTGCGGGTGCGGCTCTCGGCCGACCCGTCCGTCGGCGAGACGCGCGCGCTCATGCGGCGCCTCTCGCTCCACACGGTCTGCGAGGAGGCGGCCTGCCCGAACATCGGGGAGTGCTGGTCGCAGCGCCACGCGACGGTCATGGTGCTCGGCAGCGTGTGCACGCGCGCCTGCGCGTTCTGCAACGTCGCGACCGGGAAGCCCGACGCCGTGGACGCCGACGAGCCCGCGCACCTCGCCGCGGCCGTCGGCGAGCTGCGCCTGCGCCACGTCGTCGTGACGTCCGTCGACCGCGACGATCTCGCCGACGGCGGCGCCGCGCACTTCGCGAGCTGCATCGAGGCCATCCGCGCGGCGGCGCCGGACACCACGATCGAGGTCCTGACGCCCGACTTCCGGCGCAAGGAGGGTGCGGTCGAGGTGGTCGCCGCGGCGCGGCCCGACGTCTACAACCACAACCTCGAGACCGTGCCGCGCCTCTATCGCGACGTCCGGCCCGGCGCGAGCTACCGCGCATCGCTCGACGTGCTCGCGCGTGCGAAGCGCGCCGACGCGGCGGTGTTCACGAAGAGCGGGATCATGGTCGGGCTCGGCGAGGAGCCGGACGAGGTGCTCGCGCTGATGGACGACCTGCGCGCGGTCGACTGCGACTTCCTGACGATCGGCCAGTACCTGCAGCCGACGCCGCGCCACGCGCCGATCGCGCGCTACGTGGAGCCCGCCGAGTTCGATCGCTATGCGGATGCGGCGCGCGAGAAGGGGTTCCTGCTCGTCGCCGCGTCGCCGCTCACGCGCTCCTCGTACCACGCGGGCGACGACTTCGAGCGCCTGCGCGCCGCGCGCGCGGCGCGGCTCGCGGCGGCGCGCTGAAGCGCGCGCGCGCGATCAGTCCTCGACGAGGAAGGTCGCGCGCGAGTCGAAGTTCCCGTACTTGCTCTTGAACTCGCTCTGGAGCGCGTAGACGCCCGGCTCGGCGCTCTGCGGCAGCGTGATGAACGAGTCGACGATCCAGCGGCCGGGCTGCAGGTCGCGCTGCGTCGACTCGGTGAGGATCGCCTTCCCCTTGTAGAGGATCCGCGTGTAGAGCGTCCCGGACACGACCTGCGTGTCGTCCTTCGGGCACATCACGTACTGGAGGCGGTGGTTGAACTCGTCGCCCGGGCTCACGCGCTCGGGCAGGAGCTCGGTCTCCTCGACCTGGAAGAACGGAAGCGGGCGCTTCTCGCAGTGGTACTCGTCGGCGATGTCGTCCGGGAATCCGCGATTGTGCTCGCCCGGCTCGCGCAGCTCGAGCTGCATGCGGACGCAGCCGGCTCCGAGCAGGCCGGCGAGCGCGGCGACGGCGAGCGCGCGCGTCGCGCGGGCCCAGGTCGTTCGGCGGGGATGCATCGTCAGCGCCATCGGATCTCCCATCTGCTCTCTTCGCTTCCGCCCGCGGCGGGCGTCTCGTCGTTCGCGCGCGATCGCGCGCGGTTCGCGCGAGTCGCATCGGCCGGCGGCCGGCGGCGCGACGTCGCGCGCGCGGCCCGCCGACCCGGCGCGGCCTCGGATCGGTCGAACCCCGCGTCCGCTTTTGCCTCGTTCGCGGCTCCGACGGCCGGCGGCGTCGATGCGCCGGGGTCGGCATCGGCGAGCGGGGCGATCGGGCTCGGTTCCGGCGCGCCGTGCGGCGTGCTCGCCGGCGCGAAGAGCGACGCTGCGAGCGCGGCGCGGGGGGATGCCGCCGACAGCGAGGCGAGGGGCGGTGTGGCGGGGGCGAGCGGGGTGCGGAGCGGCCGGATGGCGGTGGAGTGCGCTCCCGCCGCGGCCCGGGCCGCGAGGCCCGCGGGCTCGACCACCACGAGGTCGAGTCCGAGGAGCGCGCCGAGGGCGAACCCGGCGAGCACGAGCTGCGGGCGGCCGGCGAACGCGCCGAGCCGCGCGAGGCGCTCGAGCGGCAGCAGGGTGGGGCGCGCGGTCGGCGGCGCCTCGTCGGCGGGCTCGGCGTCGATCAGCTCGGCCTCGATCAGCGGGAGCTCGCTCGCGATCGGCGATCCCTCGGCGACCTCGGTCGGCGCCTCGAGCTCGAGCGCGTCGTCGGCATCGAGGACGCGCTCGCGCGCGCCGGGCGGGCGCGTCGGCCAGTGGAGCGGGCCGTCGGCCCAGCTGTCGTGGCCGAGCGGAGCGAGCGCTGCGCGCATCTCGGCCGCCGACTGGAAACGGTCGTCCGCATCCTTCGCCAGCGCGCGGCGCAGCACCTCGTCGAGCTCGCGCGGGAGCTCGGGCATCCGGTCGCGGAGCGGCGGCGGCGGCGTCTCCACCTGCGCCTTCATCACCTGGTACTCGCTGCGCGCGCGGAAGGGTGCGCGGCCGGCGAGCAGCGCGTAGAGCAGGATGGCGAGCGAGTAGAGGTCGGAGCGCTCGTCGGCGTCCTCGCCGCGGATCTGCTCGGGCGCCATGAACTCGGGCGTTCCGATCATCTGGCCCGCGCGCGTGTGGCGCGCGCCGCCGAGCACGCGCGCGATCCCGAAGTCCATGATCTTGAGCGTGCCCGAGGCGTCGAGCATCAGGTTGGCGCCCTTGATGTCGCGGTGGATCACGCCGCGCCCGTGCGCGTAGCCGATGCCGGAGAGCGCCTGGAACGCGAGCCGCAGCGCCGGCTCGAGCGCGAGCGGCCCGCGCTGCCGCAGCAGCGCCGAGACCGTCTCGCCCTCGACGTACTCCATCACCATGTACATCGAGCCGGCGTCGTGCGTGAGCGCGTAGAGCGTCGCGATGTTGGGATGGTTCAGCCGTGCGAGCGTCTGCGCCTCGAGGCGGAAGCGCGCGACCAGCGTCTCGCGCGCCGCGAGCTCGGGGCGCAGGCGCTTGATCGCCACGTTGCGCTCGAGCGACTCGTCGAAGGCGCGGAACACCTCGCCGATGCCGCCTTCGCCGAGGCGCTTCTCGATGCGATAGGGACCGATGCGGTCGCCCGGCTGCACGCCGCCCTCCGCCGCGCACCCGCGCGCTGCCGCGCACCGCATCGGCCGCGGCGCGCTCGGGCTGAAGGGAGGGGAGGGAAACTCCCGAGGATCGGCGCCGAGTTGCGGCGACGGTCGCGCGCGAGGCGCGCGCTCGCGCGCGCTCAGGCCGTCGCGGGCTTGAGCGCGCTCTGCTCGTGGAGGTGCTCGATCGCGCGCGCGGCGTGCATGCGCTCCTGCTCGAGGAAGCGCGCCACGGCCGCGTGCAGGCGTTCGTCGAGGAAGCGGTGCGCGCTGAAGGTCGGCCGGGCGTCGAAGCCGCGCACCTGCTTGTACTCGCCGCCCGCGCCCGGCTCGAAGCGCGCGAGCCCGCGCTCGATGCAATGCTCGATGCCCGCGTAGTAGCAGACCTCGAAGTGCAGGTTGCGGACGTGGTCGGCCTCGCCCCAGTAGCGGCCGTAGAGCGCGTCGCCCTTCGCGACGTTGAACGCGCCCGCGACGGGCGCGCCGTCGCGCCGCGCGACGACGAACACGAGGCGCTCGCGGAAGCGCTCGCGCAGCAGGTCGAAGAAGGCGCGGTTCAGGTACTGCCGGCCCCAGTAGCGAGCGCGGATCGTCGAGAGGTAGAACGCGTACATCGGTTCGAACAGTGCGTCGTCGATGTCGCCGTCCGCGTGCACCTCGACGCACACGCCCTGTGCGCGGACGTCGCGCCGCTCGCGTCGCACCTGGTTGCGACGCTTGCTGCGGAAGCGGCCGAGGTAGTCGTCGAAGTCGGCGTAGCCCTCGTTGTGCCAGTGATACTGGATGCCGACGCGGCGCAGGAAGCCGGCGCGCTCGAGGCCCGCGGCCTCGGCCTCGCGGCAGAAGTTGACGTGCACGCTCGAGAGGCCCGACTCGGCGGCGATGGAGACGAGCGCCTCCGCCATGGCGGCGCGCAGCGCCTCGGCCTCGGCGGCGCCGAGCGCGGGGTGCACGAGCAGCCGCCCGCCGGTGACCGGCGTGAAGGGGGCGCCGACGAGCAGCTTCGGGTAGTACGCGAGGCCGGCGCGCTCGGCGGCGTCGGCGAAGGCGTGGTCGAAGACGAACTCGCCCTCGCTGTTCGACTTGGCGTAGAGCGGGCAGGCCGCGACGAGACGATCGCCGCGAAAGGCGACGAGCGGGCGCGCCTGCCACCCGCTGCGCGCGCCGAGGCAGCCCGCGTCCTCGAGCGACGCGAGCCACTCCCACTCGAGGAAGGGCGAGTCGTCGGCGACGACGGCGTTCCAGGCGACGCGATCGAGCGATGCGACTCCCGGCGCGATCTCGATGCGGACGTCGCCCATGCGCGCAGTCTAGCCGCGCGCGCGATCGCGACCGGCGCGGGCCGCACGGTCGCCCGCCCGGGCCGGGCGACTTATTCTCCGCGCATGTCGAGCGACCCCGGACAGCCCGGCGGCGGCGGTGGCGTCCCCGGCGGCCCGGGACGGGATCGAGAGCGCGAGGGCGGCGTCGCGACGGCGACGCGCCGCAAGGTGGAGCGCCCCCGCCGCTACAAGGTGCTGCTCTACAACGACGACTACACGCCGATGGAGTTCGTCGTCCAGCTGCTCGAGCGGGTGTTCGGGAAGACGCCGTCGGCCGCGACGCAGCTGATGCTCCAGATCCACCGGAGCGGGTTCGGCGTGGCCGGTGTCTTCGTGCTCGAGGTCGCCGAGACGAAGGTGAGCACGGTGCACCGGCTGGCCGAGGAGCGCGGCTACCCGCTGCGCGCCGGCGTCGAGGCGGAGTAGGGCGGAAGCGGAGCATCGGGTCGCGGGCGGGCGCACGGCGCCCCCGCGCGACGGCGAAGGAGCCAGGCGCGAGCGCATGAGCCGGATCGGACGCGAGCTCCAGATCACGCTGCAGACGGCATACCGCGAAGCGGTCGCGCGTCGGCACCCGTACCTGACGGTCGAGCACCTGCTCTACGCGCTGCTCCACACCGAGGCGGGCGCCGACGCGCTCGCGCATGCCGGTGCCGACGTCGACCGCCTGCGCGCCGAGCTCGAGCGCTTCTTCGACCGCGACCTCGAGGCGGTTCCCGGGGACGATCCCGTCGAGGCGCAGCAGACGCTCGCGTTCCACCGCGTGCTGCAGCACGCGGTCGACCACTGCGAGGGCGCGGAGAAGGACGAGGTCGAGCTCACGGATCTGCTGGTGGCGATCTACCAGGAGCCGGATTCCTTCGCGGTCACGCTGCTGCGCGGCCAGCAGGTGACGCGTCTCGACCTCCTGCAGTGGATCTCGCACGGGGTCTCGAAGCGCCGCGACGGCGCCGACGCGGGCGAGGGAGACGCGGCCGCCCTGTTCGGGCGCGCCGACGAGGACGGCGAGGTGCCGTCGGACCCGCTCGCCGCGTTCACGACGAACCTCTCGGCGAAGGCCGCGGCCGGCGAGCTCGACCCGTTGATCGGCCGCGGTCGCGAGCTCGATCGCACGCTCCACATCCTCGCGCGCCGCCGCAAGAACAATCCGATCTTCGTCGGCGAGACCGGCGTCGGAAAGACGGCGCTCGCCGAGGGGCTCGCGCTGCGCATCCACGAGGGCCGCGTGCCGGACGATCTTCGCGCGAGCGAGATCTTCTCGCTCGACCTCGGCGCGCTGCTCGCCGGGACGCGCTATCGCGGCGACTTCGAGGCGCGTTTCAAGGCGCTCACGAACGCGCTGCAGCAGAAGGAACGGCCGATCCTCTTCATCGACGAGATCCACACGATCCTCGGCGCGGGGTCCGCGCAGGGGACGACGGTCGACGCGTCGAATCTGTTGAAGCCGCTGCTCGCGTCGGGCGCGCTCCGCTGCATGGGCTCCACGACCTACCAGGAGTACCGCCACTTCGAGCGCGACCGCGCGCTCTCCCGCCGCTTCCAGAAGGTCGACGTCGAGGAGCCGAGCGCGGAGGAGTGCGTGCGCATCCTGCGCGGGCTCGCGCCGCGCTACGAGGAGCATCACGGCGTCCGGTACACCGCCGCCGCGCTCCAGGCGTGCGTCGACCTGTCCGTGCGCCACGTGAACGATCGCTTCCTGCCCGACAAGGCCATCGACGTGATGGACGAGGCGGGCGCCGCCGTGCGCCTTCGGCCGTCGGCCCGGCCGCGCCGCACCGTCGGCGTTCGCGACATCGAGCAGGTGGTCGCGCGCATGGCGCGGATCCCCGTCGAGCGCACCGCGACGGGCGATCAGACGCGCCTCGCCGCGCTCGAGGAGACGCTGCTCGCGAGCGTCTTCGGCCAGGATGCCGCCGTGCGCTCGGTCGTTCGCGCGGTGAAGCGCGCGCGCGCGGGCCTCGGCGGCGTCGACAAGCCGACCGGGTCGTTCCTGTTCACCGGCCCGACGGGGGTCGGCAAGACCGAGCTCGCGAAGCAGCTCGCCGCGGCGCTCGGCGTGCCCTTCCTGCGCTTCGACATGAGCGAGTACATGGAGAAGCACGCGGTGTCGCGGCTCATCGGCGCGCCGCCCGGCTACGTCGGCTACGACCAGGGCGGCCAGCTCGTCGAGGCCGTGCGCAAGCACCCGCACGCCGTGCTGCTGCTCGACGAGATCGAGAAGGCGCACGGCGACATCTTCGACGTGCTGCTGCAGGTGATGGACCGCGCGACGCTCACCGACAACCAGGGTCGCGAGGCCGACTTCCGCCACGTGACGCTGATCATGACCTCGAACGCCGGCGCGCGGGATCTGGCGGCGCGCGCGATCGGCTTCGGCGGCGGCCGGCGCGGCGACGGCTCGCGCGACATCGAGCGCATCTTCAGCCCCGAGTTCCGCAACCGCCTCGACGAGATCGTCGCCTTCGGGCACCTCGGCACCGAGGTGATGGGCCGCGTCGTCGACAAGCTCGTGCGCGAGGTCGAAGGGCAGCTCGCCGAGCGGCGCGTGGCGATCGAGCTCACGCCCGCGGCGCGCGCGTGGCTCGCGCAGAAGGGCTACGACCGGGAGTTCGGGGCGCGGCCGCTCGCCCGCGTGGTGCAGCGAGAGCTCAAGGACCCGCTGGCCGACGACGTGCTGTTCGGCCGTCTCGCCCGCGGCGGGCGCGTCGTCGTCGACGCGCCGGACGGCGCCGACGCACTCCAGTTCGCCTTTCCCGATGCGGAGGATGCCGCGCCCGCGTGATGCGCGGCGGCGCGCCCGCCCCCGACGAGAAACGCGGGGATCCGCGATGCGGATCCCCGCGCCCCCCGCTGCGCGACCGCGCGACCTGCGCGGCGCACAGCGCCTCGGATCGGGCGGCTCGACCGGCCGCTAGCGGCCGTGGTGGCCGCGGCCGCGCGGGTCTCGGCGGTCGTAGCGATCGTTGCGGTCGTGCCGATCGCGGCGGTCGTACCGACCCCCGTGGTCGTGATGATCGCGGGCGATGCGATGGCCGCGCTTCCATCCGCGGTCGTGCTCGCAGCCCGCGTAGTGGCGGTGCGAGACGACGACCGCGGCCGGGCGGTGGACGTGCGGGCGAACGGGTCGGTAGTGGACGTCGCGAACGATCAGCGGGAGCGGCGGCAGCAGGACGCGCGCGACGGTCGCGACGTCGTGCGCGGCGATGCGGCCGAGCTCCCGCTCGAAGGCGTTGGCGAAGTCGTTGCGCGCCGCGGCCGGGTTGGCGAATGCGAGCGCGAACGCGCCCACCGCGACGGCGCCCGCGAGCGCGCTCGCGCGGCTCTTCGGGAACGCCTTCTTCGAACGACCGAAGCTCGTGTGCGTGGACTCCATGACGATCTCCTCCGTCGCGCTCGGCCCGCCGCCCATCGGCGCTCCTGGCGCGATCGGCGGCCTCCGACGCCGCGCTCCGCGCTCGATTCAGCGCGTCGAAGACTTTCTCGAAGAAGCCGGGAAATCGCGGAGATGGAGCGCTCGGCTCAGGCGCGCGCCCGCTCGGGCTCGACGGCGAGCCAGCGCCCGCGCCGGAAGGTCGTCCACAGCACGGCGGCGCGTACGGCGTGATCGACGAAGATCGCGAGCCATACGTACAGGATGGGAAGCTCGAGCCAGATCGCGCTCACCCACGCGAGTGCGAAGCGCAGCACGTTGCTCGTCGTCGCGGCGACGAGCGGCGTCAGCGTGTCGCCCGCGCCGCGGTGCGCGCCCGCGAGTGTGAAGTGCAGCTGGAGGAACGGCTGCGTGAGCGCGAGCACCATCAGGAACGGCCCGAGCTGCGCGACGACGGACGCGTCGCCCGTGAACCAGCTGGCGTAGACGTCGCGCAGGAGGAAGACCGGCAGGCCGACGGCGATGGCCGTCGCCACTGCCAGTCGCGCCGACGCGAGGCCGGTCGCCATCGCGCGCGCGGGGTCGCGCGCGCCGAGCGCCTGCCCGACCAGCGTCGAGCACGCCTGCGCATAGCCCGTTCCCGGGATCCACGTGAGCGACAGGAGCGGCACGCCGATCGCGTAGGCCGCCACTGCGACCGTGCCGAAGGCGTGGCTCAGCACGCTGAAGTACACGGTCTGGCTGAGCGTCATGACGAGCCGCTCGACGATGCCCGGGAGCGCGATGCGCGCGACCGTGCGACGCAGCGCGCTCGCGCGCGTCCAGTCCGCGCGTCGCAGACGCACGGGCGAATCGGAGGGTTGTCGCGCCAGGGCGAAGGCGAAGAGCGCGACGCCGACGGATTGCGACAGCAGCGACGCCACGCCCGCGCCCGTCAGACCGAGCTTCGGTGCACCGAGCAGGCCGAAGATCAGGATCGCGTTGCCCCCGAGCTTGACGACCGAGATGCCGGCCGCGACGCGCATCGGCGTGAGCGTGTCGCGATTCGAACGCAGCGCGCTGTCGACGACGAGACAGAACGTGAGCATGAAGCTCGAGCTCAGCAGGCAGTAGAGGTACGGGAGCGTGAGCTCGACGACCTCGGGCGCGGCGCCGAACAGCACCGGGAGCGCCGGGCGCGCGACCGCGAAGAAGAACGCCATGAACAGGCCGGCGACCAGCAGGCCGACCTGCAGCGACGCCGCGAAGGCCGCGCGCGCGCGGGCCGGCGCCCCGGCGCCGATCGCCCGCGACATCGCGGCGACGCAGGCGAAGCCGACGGCGAGCAGCGCCGACTGCACGAGGAAGAAGAACTGCGTGGCGTAGGCGGCCGCGGCGAGCACGCGCGCGGCGTCGGCGCCGCCGTCGAGCCAGCCGAGCATCGAGCGGTCGACGATGTTGCCGAGGCTCGCGAGCCCGAGCGACGTCATGACCGGCCACGACAGGCGGAAGAGCTCGCGCGCGGCACCGTCGCGTTCGCCGCCCGCGGCCGCGGCGACGAGCCGGCCCGAGACCGAGCCCTGCGCGGCGAGCGTGGCGGCCGGCGTGGTCGGGCCCGCGTCCGGGTCGCCGAGCTCTTCGAGATCCTCCTCGACGTCGCGGACGGCGCCGGCGACGTCGGGCTCGCGGAGCTCGTCGTCGCCGCCCGCGCCCCCGCCTCCGAGCGCGCCGGCGGCGCGCTGTTCCCGGCGAGGGCTCACTCGGCGCGCAGCTCGGGCGGGATCTTGAACGTGACGCCTTCGTCGACGTGGTCGAGCGAGCCGATCTCGCACTCGCCGACCAGCTCCGCGAGCCGGCGCACGACCTGCTGCACCAGGAACTCCGGCGACGACGCACCCGCCGTGATCCCGACGCACTGCACGCCGTCGAGCCACGCCGGGTCGATCTCGTCCGCGTCCTGGATGCGGTGGCTGCGCGCGCCGCGCTTCGCGGCGACCTCGACCAGCCGGTTCGAGTTGGACGAGCTCGGCGCGCCGACGACCAGCACGAGCTCGGCGCGGCGCGCGAGCTCCTTCACCGCGTCCTGCCGGTTCTGCGTCGCGTAGCAGATGTCGTCGCGCTTCGGCAGCGCGATCGTCGGGAAGCGCCGCGCGAGCGCGTCCATGATCTCGCGGGTGTCGTCGACCGAGAGCGTCGTCTGCGTCACGCAGCCGAGCCGATCGGGGTTCGCGACCTCGAGGCGATCGACGTCCTCGACGGTCTCGACGAGCACCATGCGGTCGGGCGCCTGGCCCATCGTCCCCTCGACCTCGACGTGGCCCGCGTGGCCGATCATCACGATCTCGTAGCCCTCGGCGACCATGCGCTTCACCTCGTTGTGCACCTTCGTGACGAGGGGGCAGGTCGCGTCGATCGCGGCGAGGTCGTTGGCCGCCGCGCGGTCGCGCACCGCGGGCGAGACCCCGTGCGCGCTGTAGATCATGTGCGCGCCGCGCGGCGCGTCGTCGGGCTCGTCGACGAACACGGCGCCCTTCGCGCGCAGGTCGTCGACGACGTGCTGGTTGTGGACGATCTCGTGGCGCACGTAGACGGGAGCGCCGAATCGATCGAGCGCGCGCTCGACGATCTCGATGGCGCGGTCGACGCCCGCGCAGAAGCCGCGCGGGCTGGCGAGCACGATGCGGAGGGGGCGGGCGCAGTTCGGGGGCCGTGCGGACATCGGCGGCGAGAGTAGCCGAGGGGCGCGCACCGGCGCGCGACACCGCGTCGTCGCCTGGCCTATGTTGCGCGCCGCGAGCGGCGCCGCGGGCGGTGCGCGCGCCGACCGGAGCCGACGCGAGTCCGAGATGAGCGACCTCACGCCGACCGAACGCTTCCTCCGCAGCTGTCGCGGCGAGCCCGTCGACCGCCCGCCCGTGTGGCTCATGCGACAGGCGGGGCGCTACCTGCCCGCGTATCGCGCGGTCCGCGAGGGCATCGCCTTCCTCGACATGTGCCGCGACGTCGAGCGCGCGGTCGAAGTCTCGCTGCAGCCGATCGACCTCGTCGGCAGCGAGGCGGTGATCCTGTTCCAGGACATCTTCACGCCGATCCCCGCGCTCGGCGTCGACGTCGACTTCGCCCCCGGTCCGATCGTCGCCGCGCCGATCCGCACGCGCGAGCAGGTCGAGGCGCTGCGCGAGACCGACCCGCGCGAGTCCGTCCCGTTCGTGGGCGAGATCCTGGGGCGCCTGCGCGCCGCGCTCGCGCCGCGCGACATTCCGTTGCTCGGCTTCGCCGGCGCGCCCTTCACGCTCGCCGCCTACCTGGTCGAAGGGCGCGGCTCGAAGGACTTCTCGCAGCTCAAGCGCGCGATGGTGCGCGAGGGCGAGATGCTGCGCGCGCTGATCGACAGGCTCGAGCGGCTCACGATCGACTACCTGAACGCGCAGATCGAGGCCGGCGCGCAGGCCGTGCAGCTGTTCGACACGTGGGCCGGCCTGCTCTCGCCCGACGACTACCGCAGCTGGGTGCTGCCGAGCCATCAGCGCATCGCGCGGGCCGTCGATCGTTCGGCCGCGCCCCTCATCCTCTACGTCAACAATGGCGCCCACGTCACCGACCTCATGGCCGACTCCGGCGCCGACGTGATCTCGCTCGACTGGCGCGTGCGGCTCGACGTCGCGGCGCGCGAGCTCGGCGCGCGCGTCTCGCTCCAGGGCAACCTCGACCCGTGCGCACTGCACGCGCCGCGCGCCGAGATCTTCGAGCGCGTGCGCGAGATGGCGCGCGCGGCGGCGCCGGCGCGCGGCTGGGTCGCGAACCTCGGGCACGGGTGCCTGCCCGACACGCCGGTCGAAGGCGTGTGCGCCTTCACCGATGCCGTGCGCGCGCTCGCCGCCGCCGACCCCCGATCCGCGAGCCGGGCGGAGCCTCGCGGCGGGTGAGCGTCGCGAGCGACGTCGACGCGCTCGTGATCGGCGCCGGCGTGGCCGGGCTCGCGGCCGCGCGCGAGCTCGAGCGGCGGGGCGTCGAGACGCTCGTCGTCGACGCGGGCGAGGTCGCGGGCGGCGTGATGCGCACCGACGACGTCGCGGGCTACCGCGTCGAGCGCGGGCCGAACACGTTCCAGCGCAAGCTCCCGATGGAGCGCGGCCTGCGCGCGCTCGGCGCGGGCGGGGGCCTCGTGCGCGCCGCGCCCGCGAGCCGCGCGCGCTTCCTCGCGCGCGACGGCGCGCTCGTGCCCGTGCCGATGGGGCCGCTCGCGCTCGCGCGCACGCCGCTGCTCTCGGCGCGCGGCAAGCGCGCGCTGCTCGCGGAGCCCTTCGTCGCGCGCGGCGACGGGCGCGACGAGACCGTCGCCGCGCTCGTCCGGCGGCGGCTCGGCGACGAGGTCCTGCGCGGACTCGTCGGCCCGTTCCTCACGGGTGTCTACGCGGGCGACGAGGAACGCCTCGGCGCCGAGGCCGTGTTCCCCGCGCTCGTCGAGGCCGAGCGCGAGCACGGCTCGCTCGCGCGTGGCCTGCTGGCGGCGGCGCTGCGCCGCGGCGAGCGCGCGCCGCGAGGGACGTGGTCGCACGCGCACGGGCTCGGCGGCTTCGCCGAGGATCTCGCGCGCGGCCTGCGGCGCGCGCCCGAGCTCGGGGTGCGCGTCGTCGCGCTGCGCAGCGCGCGCGCCGCTGCGTGCTCGCGACGCCGGCGCCCGAGGCCGCCGCGCTCGTCGCGTCGATCGACGCCGACGCGGCGGGGTGGCTGCGCGGCGTCGCGTACGCGCCGATCGCGACCGTCGCGCTCGGCGCGCCCGCGCGGGCGGGCGCGTTCGCACGCGAGCCCGAGGGCTTCGGCTTCCTCGTGCCGCGCGGAGAGGCGCCCGCGCTGCTCGGCTGTCTGTTCCCGAGCGAGCTCTTCGCGGGGCGCGCGCCCGAGGGCCGTCACCTCCTGCACTGCATGCTCGGCGGCGTGCGCGCGCCCGAGGTGCTCGAGCTCGACGACGCCGGTCTCGCGCGCGTGGCGCTCGCCGACGTCGATCGATTCCTCGGCCTGCGCGGCGACCCGGAGATCCTGCGCGTCGGGCGGTGGTCGCGCGCCGTGCCGCAGCCGCGGCCCGGGCATCGCCGCGCGCTGCGCGACGCGCGTGCGCGGCTCGCCGCGCGCGCACCGATCGCGCTCGCCGGCAGCTACACGGACGGCGTGTCCGTTCCGGACAGCTTCGCCGGAGGCATCGCCGCCGCCGCGGCGCTCGCGGGTGGCTCAGTCGTCGAGTGACGCGGCCGCGCGCGCGCTCCACGCCGCCACGCCGCGCGCGAGCGCGGGCGTCGCGTTCGGGCAGGGCACGAGCTCGAAGGCCTCGCCGCCGAGCGCGCGCCACTGCGCGGCGGCGCGGATGCCGATCTCCTCGAGCGTCTCCAGGCAGTCCGACACGAACGCGGGGCAGAGCACGGCGAGCCGGCGCACGCCGCGCGCCGCGAGCGCGGGGAGCTCGGCGTCGGTGTGCGGTTCGATCCAGCGCGCGCGCCCGAGGCGCGACTGGAACGACGTCGAGTGGCGATCGGGCGCGAGCGCGAGCGCGCGCGCGAGGTGCGTCGTCGTCGCGAAGCACTGGGCCCGGTAGCAGCCGGCGCGCGCCCCGGCGTCGCTCGCCGTACAGCAGCCGGGCGTCGCCAGGCAGCGCGCGCCCGTCGCGTCCGCGCGCAGCACCTGGCGCTCGGGAAGGCCGTGGTAGCTCAGCAGGACGTGGTCCGGTGCGAACGCGCGCAGCCGCTCGCCCGCGCACTCGCGCCACGCCTGCGCGAACTCCGGCTCGGCGAAGAACGGCTCGACCGCGACGGCGCGCTCGTCGGGGCCGAGACGCTCGCGCGCGGCCGCGAGCGCCGAGCCCGTCGTGGCCTCCGCGTGCTGCGGGAAGAGCGGGATCAGCACGAACCGCCGCGCGCCCCGCGCGCGCAGCGCGTCGAGGCCGTCCGCGATCGACGGCGCGCCGTAGCGCATGGCGAGGGCGACGGGCGCCGCGCCCGCGAGCTCGCGCTCGACGCCGCGTGCGAGAGCGAGCGAGTGCACGAGCAGCGGCGACCCGTCCTCGCGCCAGATCTGGGCGTAGGCCTCGGCCGAGCGGCGCGGGCGCGTCCGCAGGATCACGCCGTGGAGGAGCAGCCAGCGCAGCGGGGCGGGCAGGTCGATCACGCGCGGGTCGGAGAGGAACTCCGCGAGATAGCGGCGCGTGGCCGCGGGCGTCGGCGCGTCCGGCGTCCCGAGGTTGATGAGCAGGACGCCGACGTCGGAGGCGAGCGACATGGCGGCGCAGGCTAGCCGCGCGGACGTCGCTCGCTAGCGAGTTGCATCGCTCGACCCCGCCCGGGCGCTCTGCGAGAATCGGCGCGTGCGGACGGCGTCCGCCTGGCGCGCGGTGCCGGAGGGGGGTGCGTGGCGACGGTGCTGATCGTCGAGGACGAGGACACGCTGCGCGACTCGGTCGCGCGCTACCTCGAGTTCGAGGGACACGACGTGCTCGCGGCCGCCAACGGCCGCGAGGCCTTCGATCTCGGCGTCTCGGGCCGCCCCGACGTGCTCGTCGCCGACTGGATGCTCCGCAACCACATCCACGGCCTGCACGTCGCCCAGACGCTGCGCGTCGTCGACCCGGGCCTCAACACGGTGCTGATCACGGGCTTCCCGTCGCGCGACCTCGAGCAGGAGTTCGAGTCCGGCGGGGTCACCCAGATGCTCGAGAAGCCCTTCGACCTCGAGGACCTGAACCGCGCGATCCTGGTCGCCGCCGAGCAGCGCAGCGAGCGCGAGGCACACGCCGCGGCGGTGCTCGAGGTCGCGCGCGCCGGCGCCATCTCGTTCGCGAACCGCGGCGCGCGCGCGCTGCTCGCGCAGTGCGCGGCGGGCGAGCACGCGACCGACGTCGCCGCCGTCCTCGGCGCGGGCTTCGCAGCGCTGCTCGACGGCGCGGCGGCCGACTGGCAGCGCGCGGAGCCGAGCGGCGCGCCCACGGCCTGGCTCGTGCGCACGCGCCCGCGCCGCGGCGGCGACGGCTGGCTCGTCGCGGCCTGCCGCGACGACGAGCCGCGCTGGCTCACCGATCCGCGGCTGCGCATCCTGCTCGACCACCACAGCCGGTCCGCCCCGCTCCTGCGCGAGCTCGGCCCCGTGATCGTGCTCGAGCGCGACGGCGCCGTGCGCCGCCTGCTCGCGTCGCAGATCGAGCGCATCGGCGCGCTCTGCTACCTCGCCGACGACATCGAGGGCGCGCTCCGCCTGCTCGGCGCCGAGCCGCGCGCGGTGACCGTGATGATCGACGTTGCGACCGCGGACACGCGCCTCGCCGCGTGGGTGCGCGCGCTCGAGGGCGCGCGCGAGCACGTCCGGATCATCGGGATCGGCGCCGCGGGCAGCGCGGCCGACCTGCGCGCGCTCGGGCTCGACCGGCTGCTCGACAAGCCGTGGCGGATCGACGAGCTCGTCGAGGTCCTGCGCGCCGATCCGGTCGACCGGGCCGATCGCGCCCGACCGGCCTAGCGCCGTCCGCGCAGCTCGTCGGGCTCGGCCATGCCGCCGAGCCAGAACGAGAGCACCAGGTAGTAGGCGGGATACGCGAGCGAGCACTCGACCGCGTGGAAGCGCGCCGCGAGCTCGGGCGCGGCGACCGCCATCACGACGAGCGCGCCCCACACGAGCCCGCCGAAGGTCGAGCTGCGCCGGAAGACCGGCATCTTGCTCGGGTAGACGTACTTGATCGGGACGAAGACCGCGATCGAGAAGAACGCGACGATGGCCGTGCCCGCGAGCGGCGACACCTGCAGCAGCCACAGGTAGATGGCGACGACGTTCCAGTACGAGGGCCAGCCGAGGAAGAAGTCGTCGGCCGTCTTCGCGTCCTCCTGCGCGAACCCGTATGCGCTCGCGAGGATGGGGAGCGCGGCGACGCTCCAGTGCAGCAGATGCCCGGCGCCGAGCATGAACACGACCGGGACGATCGCGAAGTTGAGATAGTCGACGATGTCGTCGAGGCGGCGGCCGTTGATGCGCGGGAGCACCTCGGCGACGCCGACCTTGCGCGCGAGCGTGCCGTCCACCGAGTCGATGAGCAGCGCCGCGAGCATCAGCAGCGCCGCGCGCGCGAGCTCGCCCGCGCTGATCGCGACGATCGCGAGCGCGCCGAGCACGGCGCCGCTCGCGGTGAGGAAGTGCACGCCCCATGCGAGCGTGAGCCGCGCGGGCGCGGGGCGGTCGTGCGGGGTGGCGGACTGCGTCATCGGGCGGCGCGGCTCCGCGCGGCCGGCGCGTTCGCGCGCCGCTCCGCGAGGCAAAGGGCCGCAGGATACCAGAGGCTGCTACGGTCCCGGCGGCGCGCGTTCGCGCGCCGACGCAGGGACGGCTCACCGCATGACGCCTCCGCGAATGCACCCGATTCCCGCCCGAACCGCCGCGGCCGGGGGTGCGCAGCCCGGCAGTGGCGCGCGTCGGACGCGCGACGTGCGCGAGTGGCTGCGCCAGGGCGCGGACTCGTTCCTCACCACGCGCGCCGAGGCCGTCGTCGCGTGGGGACGCCGGTACTCGATGTTCCTCTACCCGTTCGTGACCGCGTGCTGCGGCATGGAGTTCATGTCGACCGCCGGCCCGCGCTACGACCTCGACCGCTTCGGCTGCGCGCTTCCGCGCTTCTCGCCGCGCCAGTCCGACCTGCTCATGGTCGTCGGGACGATCTCGCACCGTCAGGCGCCGATCCTCAAGAAGGTCTACGACCAGATGGCCGAGCCGAAGTGGGTGATCGCGTTCGGCGCGTGCACGTGCTCGGGCGGCCCGTACGACAACTACGCGACCGTCCAGGGCATCGACACGATCGTTCCCGTCGACGTCTACATTCCCGGCTGCCCGCCGCGGCCGGAGGCCGTGCTCGACGGACTGATCCTGCTCCAGGAGCGCGTCGCCGCGGAGCGCGTGCGGCCCGACGGTCGCCACCGCGAGGTCCGGCCTCTTCCGGTGATCGAGTCCGTGGAAGGCACGAGCGGCGCGCGCAGCGCGTGATCGGCGCGCCGCGCGCGGCCCGGGCGCGTCAAGCGCCGCGCGAGGCGGGCCGATCCTGCGGCGCGCCGCGGGCCCGCGGGTGCCGTCGCGAGCGACGGCTGCGAACGACGAACGACGAACGACGAACGAGGATGGAGGGGAACCGAGGATGTCGATTGCCGTCGAGCTTCCGGCGCTGGGAGAGAGCGTCGTCGAGGGAACCGTCGCGCGCTGGCTGGTGAGCGAGGGCGACCGCGTCGAGGTCGACCAGCCGATCGTCGAGGTCACGACGGACAAGGTCGACGCCGAGATCCCGTCGCCCGCGGCCGGCGTCGTCGAGAAGATCCTCGCGGCCGAGGGCGAGACCGTGCAGGTCGGCGCACAGCTCGCCTTCATCGACACGAGCGCCGGAGCCGCCGCCGCGGACTCCGCGCCCGCGAAGTCCGAGAAGCCCGCGTCTGCGAAGCCGGGGAACGCGGCGCCCGCGAAGGCGGAGAAGGCCGCCGAGGCGCCGGCGAAGGCGGCGCCGTCCGACGCCGCGCCCAAGGCCTCGCCCGTCGCGAAGCGGCTCGCCGAGGGCGCCGAGGTCGACCTCGGCGACGTCCGCGCGACCGGCGCGGGAGGCCGCATCACGAAGGACGACGTGCTCCGCTACGCCGCGGCGAAGGTCGGAGCGGAGGGCGAGCCGCAGTCCGGCCCCGCGAAGGCCGCCGCGCCGGCGCCCGCGCGCGCCGCCGCTCCCGCGAAGGCCGCCGCGCCGGCGGCGCGCCCGCCGTGGGCGCAGTACGAGCTGCAGGAAGGCGACCGCGTCATCGCGATGTCGCCGCAGCGCCGGCTGATCGCCGAGCACATGGTCTACTCGAAGCACACGAGCCCGCACGTCGGCACGGTGGCCGAGATCGACATGGGCGCCGTCGCCGCGCTCCGCGGCAAGGGCAAGAAGCGCTTCCAGGACACGCACGGCATCGCGCTCACGTTCCTGCCGTTCATCGTGCACGCCGTCGTGCGCGCGCTTCGCGAGCACCCCGAGCTCAACGCGTCCGTGATCGACGACGCCATCGTCCAGAAGCAGGCCGTCCACGTGGGCATCGCGGTCGAGACGGAGAAGGGGCTGCTGGTTCCCGTCGTGCGCAATGCCGATCGCCTGTCGCTCGCCGGCATCGCCGCCGCCATCGACGACCTCTCGACGCGCGCGCGCAACCGCAAGCTGTCGCCCGACGAGCTGCGCGGCGGAACGATCACCGTGTCGAACCCCGGCCGCATGGGGAACCTGTACGGCTTCGCGATCATCAACCAGCCGCAGGTCGCCATCCTGCGGATGGGTGAGATGGTGAAGCGGCCGGTCGTGCGCACGGTCGACGGGTCGGACGCGATCGTGATCCGCCCGATGATGCACCTCGCGCTCTCGTACGATCACCGCGCGGTCGACGGCCAGCCGGCGAACGCCTTCCTGTTCCGCATCCGCGAGCTGCTCGAGGCGGGGGAGTTCGAGCTCTGAGCGCGGGCGGTGCGCCGCACCGCCCGCTCGCGAGCGAGTGGTGGGGGCTCGTTCCGTACGCGGAGGCGCTCGCGCGCCAGGAGCGCGCCGTCGAGGAGCGGCGCGCGGGCGCGCGCGACGACACGCTCTTCCTGCTCGAGCACCCCGCCGTCGTCACGCTCGGACGCGCCTCGAAGCCCGAGAACCTGCTCGTCGCGCCGGGCGAGCTGGCCGCGCGCGGGATCGGGCTGCACGAGGTCGCGCGCGGCGGCGACGTCACGTTCCACGCACCCGGCCAGCTCGTCGGCTACCCGGTCGTCGACCTCTCGGCCCGCGCCGCCGCGCCGCGCGACGTCCACGCGTTCCTGCGCGCGCTCGAGGACGGGCTGATCGCGGCGCTCGCGGAGCTCGGGCTCGCGGCGCGACGCATCGCGGGGCGGACCGGCGTCTTCATGGAGAGCGACGATCCCGCGGCGCGCGCGCGCAAGGTCGCGTCGATCGGCGTCGGCGTTCGCCGCTGGGTCACCTACCACGGGTTCGCGCTGAACGTGAGCGTCGACCTCGCGGGCTTCGGCGTGATCGTCCCGTGCGGGCTCGCCGACGTCGACATGACCTCGGTCGCGGCCGAGCTCGCGCGCGCGGGCCGCGAGGTGCCCCCCGATCTCGACGCGCGCACGCGCGAGGCGGTGCGCGGCGCGATGGACGAGCGTCTCTAGGGCCGCGCCGCGCAGCCCGCCTCGTCGCGCGCGCGACATCGCCTATATTGCGCCGCCGATGGCAGCTCGCGTCGTCGTCGTCGATCGCAAGCAGCGCCTCGGTGTGCTCGAGCGCACCTACCTCCCGATGATCGCGCGCGGCCTCTGGGTCACGGCGCGCCACTTCTTCCGCAACCTGCGCGGCTTCGCGACCGGCCGCGACCGCACCGACTTCGTCGTGCAGTACCCGGAGGAGCGCGTCGACTTCCCGGACGCGTTCCGCGGTATGCCGGTGCTCGTCGCGCTCGAGGACGGGTCGCCGCGCTGCGTCGCGTGCGGGCTGTGCGAGTTCGCCTGCCCGACGGACTGCATTGCGATCGTCCCGGGCGAGCTCGAGGGAGCGGGCATCGAGCGCCATCCCGTCGAGTTCGACATCGACATGTCGCGCTGCATGTTCTGCGGACTGTGCGAGGAGGCGTGTCCGGAGGAGGCGATCGTGATGAGCCGCCTCGTCGAGATCGCGGGCTACGACCGCGCGTCGATGCACTTCCGCAAGGAGGACCTGCTCGTCCCCGCGAAGGACCTCGAGCGCCGGCTCCACTTCCTGCGCGGCGAGTACGAACGCGGCGGCGAGTACGAGAGCGGCGGCGAGCCGGGCGGGCGTCGCCCGGAGGCGCACGACGGCTCGGAGCGCGAGGCGTGAGCCTCTCCGACTTCGGCTCGATCGCGCTGCGGCGCCTGCTCGACGAGCACGCCGACGCGGTGCTCGCGACGCACGCGCACCGCGGCGACGCGACGGCGCTCGTCGAGCGGGGCGCGCTCGCGCGCGTGCTGCGCTTCCTGCGCGACGACCCGGCGTGCGGCTTCGCGATGCTCGCCGACCTCTGTGCCGTCGACTACCTCGGGATGGCGGGCGACACCGACGCCGCGCTCGGGCGCTTCGAGGTCGTCTACCACCTGCTCGCACCCGAGACGCTCGCGCGCGTGCGCGTGAAGGCACGGGTGCCGGCCGACGCGCCCGAGGCCTCGAGCGTCTGCGCGATCTGGCCCGCCGCCAACTGGATGGAGCGCGAGGTCTTCGACCTCTATGGCATCCGCTTCGCCGGCCACCCCGACCTGCGTCGGCTGCTCCTCTACGACGAGTTCGAGGGCCATCCGCTGCGCAAGGACTATCCGAAGACGCGCCGGCAGCCGCTCATCGGGCCGGGGGGCTGACGTGGCGAGCGACCTGCACACCGAGCACCAGCAGCTCAACATGGGGCCGTCGCATCCGGCGACGCACGGCACGGTGAAGTTCGACGTCGAGCTCGACGGCGAGACGATCGTCCGGCTCGACGTCGAGGTCGGCTACCTGCACCGCGGCTTCGAGAAGGAGTGCGAGTCGGGCAGCTGGTACCAGGCGATCCCGTACACCGACCGCCTCAACTACAACTCCGCCGCGCTCGCGAACCTCGGCTTCTGCATGGCGGTCGAGAAGCTGCTCGACGTGCGCGTGCCGGAGCGCTGCGAGTGGCTGCGCATGATCGCGGGCGAGCTCGCCCGCGTGGCCGACCACCTGACGCGCTGCGGTGCCGCGTGTCTCGAGCTGCAGGCGATGACGCCCTTCCTGTACGGGATCGAGGCGCGCGAGCTCGTGTGGGACCTGCTCGAGGAGCTCTGCGGCGCGCGCGTCACGTCGAACTACGTGCGCATCGGCGGCGTGAAGCACGGCATGCCCGCGTCCTTCCCGCGGCGCGCGCGCGAGCTCGTCGCGCGCGTGCGCACGCTGCTCGCGGACTTCGACGCCGTCGTCACGAGCAACCGCGTCTTCGTGGATCGCCTGCGCGACGTCGGCGTCCTCCCCGCGCGCGACTGCATCGCGTACGGCGTGACGGGGCCGCTGCTGCGCGCGGCCGGCGTGCCGCTCGACCTGCGCAAGGACGCCCCGTACCTGCGCTATGCGGAGGTCGACTTCGACGTCCCGATCGGCACGGTCGGCGACAACTACGACCGCTATCTGGTGTGCGTCGCCGAGATGGAGCAGGGGCTCCGCATCGTCGAGCAGTGCGTCGAGCGTCTCGAGGCGCTCGGGCCGGGCCCCGTCGACGTCCTCGACGCGCGCGTGCGCTGGCCGGCCAAGGCGCGCGTCTTCAACCGGATGGAGGAGATGATCCAGCAGTTCAAGGCGGTGACGGAGGGACCGCGCGTGCCGCGCGGCGAGGCCTACACGGCGATCGAGTCCGCGAACGGCGAGCTCGGCTTCTACGTCGTGTCCGACGGCAGCGAGCGGCCCTGGAAGGTGCGCTGCCGGCCGCCGAGCCTGCTGAACCTCCAGCCGCTCGGCGCGATGCTCGAGGGCGCGCTGCTCGCCGACCTGATCCCGACCTTCGACTTCGTGAACATGGTCGGCGGCGAGTGCGACCGGTGAGCGCCGCCGCGCGCCACGCGCTCTGGCAGCGGCTCGGTGCGCCCGCCGAGCAGATCGGCAGCGTGAACGAGCCGCGGACCCGCTCCGAGGCCGGGCTCGTCTGGAACGAGAAGTGGGTGTACCGGCGCGCGCGCACGCGCGAGGTCGAGCGCGTCGTGCTCTGGAACCGGTACGACCTCGTGGGCGTGCTGCGCGCGGGGCCGGGCGGCGCGCTCGAGCGCGACCGCGCGCTGGAGGAGGCCGTGCGGTGAGCGGCCCGCCGCCGCTGCGGCCCTTCGGGCTCGTCCTCCACCACGACGGCCGCTGGACGCACGAGGGGCATCCCATCCTCAACCGCAGGCTGCGCGAGCACTTCGACCGCTCGGTCGCCTTCCTGCCCGACGAGGGCGAGCGCGGGAAGTACGTCGTCACGCTCCGCCACTTCCGCGGCGAGGTCGAGGTCGAGGAAGCCGGGTTCTTCGTGCGCGCCGTCGATCTCGCGCGCGGCCGCGTCGCGCTCTCGGACGGGAGCGAGGACGCGCTCGACGTCGGGTCGCTGCGGGTGTCGGCGATCGATGGCGCGTGGCTGTGCCGCGTGAAACGCGCGCTCGTCGAGGGGGGCGTCGACGCGCGCTTCACCCACGCCGCGCAGGCCGAGCTCGCCGCCGCGGTCGAGCTCGACGAGGCCGGCGAGCCCGGCGTCGCGGTCGCGGGCGCCTGGCGCCGTCTGCCCGATCTCGCCTGAGGCGCATGCGAGGGCCGGGGCGGAGGGCGCGGTCGCCTAGCCGAGCGAGCGGGCGATCGCGACGCCCGCGGCCACGCCCGCGATCGCGGCCGCAACGCTGCCGACCGCGTTCGCGCAGGCGAGTGCCGCGCGCCCGTCGAGCGCGAGGCGGAGCGTGTCGAGACCGAAGCTCGAGAAGGTCGTGAAGCCGCCGAGCACCCCGGCGACCGCGAAGGCGCGCAGCGTCGGCCCGAGCCAGCCGTGCTCGTCGGCGAGCGTCGCGAACACGCCGATCGCGAAGCAGCCGATCGTGTTGACCGCGAAGAGCCCCCACGGAAAGACCGCGGCCGCGCGCGCGTCGACGGCGAGCGCGACCGCGACGCGCAGGCACGCGCCGAGGCCGCCGCCCGCGAAGATCGCGAGCCACATCGCGAGGGTCGCGCTCGCAGAAGAAGGGGAGCCCGCCACGCCGCGCACGCTACCGCAGCGCGCCCGGCCCGCCGCGGCGCGGCGTCGATTGACGCCCCGGCGGCGCCGCGGTACCTCCCGACCTCCCGGCGCCGTAGCCAAGCTGGTAAGGCAAGGGCCTGCAAAGCCCCGATCGGCGGTTCGAATCCGCCCGGCGCCTCCAACGACCGTCTTCGCCCGCCGCGTCCGCGCGCGCCCCGCGGCGCGGGTGCTCGCCGCGTACGCGCGAGCGCGCGTCCCTCGCGACGCGACGCGACTCCACGCAACGCGACGCGGGTCGGGTAGCCTCGCGGCATGCCGACGCCGCACCCCGACCCGACCTCCGACGCGCGCCTCGGCCGCGACGTCTTCCTCGCCCCTGGCGCGCAGCTCTACGGAGCCGTCGAGATCGCCGACCGCGGCTCGGTCTGGCCGCACGCCGTGGTGCGCGCCGAAGCGAACCGCGTCGCCGTCGGGCGCGTCTCGAACCTCCAGGACTTCGCGATGCTCCACGTCGGCTACGAGCACTCGACGGTGATCGGCGCCTTCTGCTCGGTCACGCACCACGCGACCGTGCACGGCGCGATCGTCGAGGACGCGTGCCTGATCGGCATCAACGCCGTCGTGATGGACGGAGCGGTGATCGGTCGCGGCTCGATCGTCGCGCCGGGCGCCGTCGTGCGCGAGGGCACGGTCGTGCCGCCGCACTCGATCGTCGCGGGCGTGCCCGCGAAGGTGCTGAAGACGCGCGACAGCGAGCGCGAGAACCGGCTCAACGCGTGGCAGTACTTCCGCAACGCGCGTGCCTATGCGCGCGGCGACCACCGCGCCTGGGAGGGCCGCGCCTACCGCGGCTGGCTCGAGTGGATGCGCGACGCGATCGCGGCCGATCGCGACCTCGCGCCGGACTTCGACCCCCGCGTCGAGTGAGGCGCGACGCGTCGCGCGCGGCTAGCCCTCGCGCCACGCGCCCCAGCGGTGGTCGGCCGACAGCAGCGGCGCGGCGTCGATGCCCTCGTCGCGCTGGCGCAGCGCGAGGTCGAGCCGCACCGCCGCGTGCACGAGCCCGAGGTGGCTGAAGGCCTGCGGGAAGTTGCCGAGCAGCGCCCCCGTCGCCGGGTCGACCTCCTCGGCGAGCAGGCCGACGTGGTTCGCGGCGCCCGCATGGGCGGCGAACACGTCGAGCGCCTCGTCGAGCCGGCCGGCGAGCGCGAGCGCCTCCGCGAGCCAGAACCCGCAGAGCAGGAAGGCGCCCTCGGCCCCGTCGATCCCGTCCTCGCCCGCATAACGACGGAGGAAGCGGCCGACGCCGAGCTCGCGCCGCACGCGGTCGAGCGTGTGCACGACGCGCGGGTCGTCGCCGGGGAGGAATCCGTAGACGGGCAGCAGGAGCAGCGTCGCGTCGGCGTCGTCGCCGCCGTACGTCCCGGTGAAGCTCTGCGCGCGCTCGCTCCACCCGCGCGTCTCGATGTCCGAGCGCAGGCGCAGGTGCGCGGCGCGCCAGCGCTCCTGCTCGCGGTCGCCGCCGAAGAGCGGCGCGAGGCGGAGCGCGCGGTCGAGCGCGACCCACGTCATCAGCTTGCTGTGCAGGTGGTGTCGGGGACGCGCGCGCGGCTCCCAGATGCCGTGGTCGGGCTCGTCGATCGTGTCGGCGGCGCGGTCGACGAGGTGGCGGATCTCGCGCCACAGGCGCAGCGACGTGAGGCCACCGGTGTTCTCGTGCAGGAACACCGCGTCGAGCAGCGGGCCGACGATGTCGTGCTGGCGCTGCAGGGCCGCCGCGTTGCCGATGCGGACGGGCGCGCTCCCCGCATGCCCGGCGAAGTGCCCGAGGATCTCCTCGCGCGCGACGTCGTTGCCGTCGATCGACACCATGATGTCGAGCGCGCCGCGACGGTCCACGCAGTCGCGCACGAAGTGGAAGAAGCGCAGCGCCTCGGGCCCGTAGCCGATCAGGTTCATCGCGCGGATCGCCATCGCGCTGTCGCGCGTCCACGAGAACCGGTAGTCCCAGTTGCGCGTTCCGCCCGGCCACTCGGGAAGGCTCGTCGTCGGCGCGGCGACCATCGCGCCCGTCGGCGCGTACTGCAGCAGCTTCAGCGTGAGCGCGGCGCGCTGGACGTCGTGGCGCCAGGGGCCGTCGTACGAGAGGCGCGACGACCAGCGACGCCAGAAGCGGCGCGTCCGGCGCAGCTGCTCGAACGGGCGGTAGGCGGCGACCGGCTCGGGCCGGTTCTGGCGCCACGAGAGCAGGATCCAGCGGCGCTCGCCGGCGCGGAGGCGGAAGCGCGCGCCCACGCCGCCGTCGGCGCGCGGCTCGACGCGCACGCCGCCCTCGATCGCGAGCGCGAGGCGCTCGCCGTGCTCGCCCTCGGCGAGCGCGCCGTGCTCGGCGGGCGAGACGCGCGTCGCCCCGCGCGCGTAGTCGAAGCGCGGGTCGAAGACGAGCTCGAGCTCCATCTCGCCCTCGCGCGCCTCGACCAGGCGGTGCACCTCGCGCACCGAGAACTGCTCGTCGTCGCCGCTCCACGGCATCGAGTCGGTGAGCTGGACGACGCCGCGCTCGCCGCGGAACAGCGTCTGCACGACGTTCGTGCCGTCGTCGTAGGCCTGAAGGCTCTCCCACTGCTCGCCGACCGGGCCGACGCGGAAGCGGCCGCCGCGCGCGGGGTCGAGGAGCGCGGCGAACACGCTCGGCGAGTCGAAGCGCGGCAGGCAGAGCCAGTCGATCGAGCCGTCGACGCCGACGAGCGCGCAGCTCGTGCCGTCGCCGATCAGCGCGTGCTGGCCGATCGCGCCGCGGCGGCGCGCGGCGTCGAACGCGCGGGCCAGGCGCTCGGCGCTCGTGTAGAGATCCACGCGTCAGCCGGCCGCGCGCGGGCTCGACGCGGCGGGGAGCTTGCGTCCTCCGGGCTCGAAGATCGCGTAGCGGGCGAGCCCGTTGCGCTGGAGGAAGAGCTGCAGCGACGTGCCCAGCACGCCGAGCCCGTACGTGACGGAGCGGCGGAAGTCGATCGACGACGCTTCCTCGAAGTAGGCGGCCGGGCAGCTCACCTCGCCGATCGCGAAGCCCGCGTAGATGATCTGGGCGAGCATCTGGTTGTCGAAGACGAAGTCGTCCGAGTTCTCCTCGAGCGCGCACGTCGTGAGCACGTCGCGCGAGAAGGCGCGGTAGCCCGTGTGGTACTCGGAGAGCTTGGCGCCCGCGAGGAAGTTCTGCGTCGCCGTCAGGAAGCGGTTCGCGAAGTACTTGTAGTAGGGCATCCCGCCGGCGAGCGCGCTCCCGCCGAGGATGCGCGAGCCGAGCACGACGTCGAACGGGCCGTCGGTGATCATGCCGATCATCGGGGCGAGCAGCTTGGGCGTGTACTGGTAATCGGGGTGGAGCATGACGACGACGTCGGCGCCGAGCTCTAGCGCCGCGTCGTAGCACGTCTTCTGGTTGCCCCCGTACCCGCGGTTGCGCTCGTGCACGATGGTGTGGAGCCCGAGCCTGCGCGCGACCTCGACCGTGTCGTCGCGACTGGCGTCGTCGGTCACGACCACCTCGTCGACGAGGTCGAGCGGAATCTCCCGGTAGGTCTTCTCGATCGTCTTCGCCGCGTTGTAGGCCGGCATCACGACGACGATCTTCTTTCCGTGGAACAACGCTTCGGCTCCGCAGGGCTGCGAGGCCGCGCGGGCCCCGTCGGTCGTGGTCTCGCGCCGCCGCCTCGGAGCGGCGGACATCGGCGCAGCGGGAGGATAGACTCGCTCCGCCTCGGCCCGGGTGGCGGAATGGTAGACGCGGGCGACTTAAAATCGCTTGGCCTTCGGTCGTGCAGGTTCGAGTCCTGCCCCGGGTACCGCGCTTCTCCCCCTCTCAGCTCTCCTCGTCCGACCGTCGCGCGCCCGCCGAGGCTAGGCGCCCGTCGCGTCGACGAGCGCGCGCAGCTCGTCGATCTCGAGCAGCTCCTCGAGCGCATCGCGGTCGAGCAGCGTCGTGCGCTGGTAGCCGAGCTCCGGCATCTCGAGCTCGACGCGGAAGATCTCGCGCGGGGACGAGAACACCTGCCGGATCCGCACGCTCCGGACCGCGTCGCCGCTCGACAGCTCGCAGCGCAGGGAGTCGACGATGCGCTGCGAGCGCGGCACGACCCCGAACGGCGCGAGCGCGTCGGGAGCGCGGCGCGCCCGATGGTTGCCGAGGAGCTTGTACGATCCGCGCGGCTTCATGGGGGGCGGGAGGATACCCGCTCACGCGCGCGACGGGGCGCGTCGCCCCGTCGGTGTCGGTGAATCTTCGCGAGCGGGCTCGCCGTGTGCGCGCCGCACGTCCTCGAGCACGCGCTCGAGCCGATCGAGCTCGCCGTCCTCCGCGCCCACGAACTCGATTCCCATTCCGAAGTGCGCCTTCGCGCTCGCGCTCTCGATCGCCGTCTTCGTCCAGCGAACGCGCCCGACGGCGCGCACCTGCGCGCCCTCGGGCAGGTCGATCTCGACGAGCACGCGTCGCCCGGGCGACACGAGCTCGTCGGACTCCACGTACGCGCCGCCGCGCGAGACGTTTCCGCACGTGTCCTCGGAGGTGCGGAAGTACGGGCGGCCGGTGTGCGGCTCGAGCTCGGGATCGATCGTCGAGATGCGCACGCCCGCCTGGAGCGCGACGCGCCGGTAGCGCTGCGTCGCCTTCGTTGCCTCGTTCGCGTCGTCGCCCATCGCTGCGCTGCCCTCCGGCCCCGATGCGGGCCCCGCGCGGTTCGGCGCTGCCGATCGGCCTCCACGCGGTGGCAGCTTGAGCGCGGATTCGGCCCGATCGGACGCGTCGTTGCTGCGGAGCGCGCGGTTCGGCGCCTCAAGGCGTGCCGGAGGAGCGACGAAGAGGCCGCGGTCCGAAGGGCCGCCGCGCGTCGCGCGGAGCTTCACGAGAGCGGGGGACGCGTGGAAGACGGCGGAGATCTGCAGCTCGACGAGGGCCTGCGCCGGCGCCTCGGGCTCGCGGGTGGCGAGTCGATCCGCCCGCTCCGCGCGATGGGTCGCACGCTCGTGCTCGAGCGCATCGATGGCCAGCCGCGCGCCGCCGTGCCGTGGGATCGCGAGCTCGTCCTCTCCGCCGACGTCCAGTCCTTTCCCCTCGCCGACCTCTTGAGCCTCGTCCACAGCGCCGGCAAGTCCGGCTTCCTGTCCTTCACCTGCGGCAAGGTCGAGAAGTGCGTCTACCTCCACCGCGGCGAGGTGATCTTCGCGTCGTCGAACCAGAACGCAGACCGCCTCGGCGAGTGCCTGCTGCGCGACGAGCGCATCACGCTCGAGCAGCTGCGCGAGACGGAGCGGCGCTTCTCGCCGAGCGAACGGTTCGGCAAGTCGCTCGTCGAGCGCGGCGTGCTCACGCCGCGCGAGCTGTGGAACGGCGTGAAGGCACAGGTCGAGGTGATCGTCCGCTCGCTGTTCGCCTACACGACGGGCTTCGTGCACTTCTGGGAAGGCGAGGTCGAGCCCGACAACGTCGTGCGGCTCGCGCTCCCGACGCGCCGGCTGATCGCCGAAGGGCTCGAGCAGCGCGACGACCTGCTGCGCTTCGTCGCGCATCTCGAGGACGCGCGCGTGGTCCTGCGCCGTCGCGACGGGAAGCGGGACACGCTGTCGGGCAACGGGCGCGCGGTCTACGACGCGCTCGAGGACGGCGACCGGTTCCCGGCCCTCTGCCGCCGCGCGGGCTTCGACCCGCTCTCGACGGCGCGCACGCTGATGCTCCTCAAGGTGCTCGATGCAGTCGAGATCGGGACGGTCGAGGCGGACGGCGACCGCCTGCTCGTCGACCTCGACAAGGCGTCGGCCGACAGCGACGTCGTTCGCGGGCTCGTGGTCGACCACGTCGCGCTCCTGTCCGAGCTCGTGGCGCCGCTCGTGATGGTCGACGGCGAGGCCGCGGTCCGCGCGCGCCTCGGCGAGCTCGTCTCCGACGTCGCGCGCGCTCACCCGTTCCTCGACGGCATCGAGATCGGCGGCGGCTGCGTGCTCGACCCGGAGGCCGTCACGCAGCGCGCGCTCCGGATCGCGCGCGACCGTGAGGCGCACGTCTGCCAGGCCCTCGGCGAGCTCGTGACCTACATCGAGTTCGAGCTGCGCCACCACCCGCGCCTCGAGGACGCCGAGCGCTACGTCGAGGCGGTCGAGGACCTGCGGGCCAAGATCGAGCACTGACGGGGCGCGCCGGTGCGCGCGCGCGTGCGGTTCGCTAGGAGGAGCCCGTGCCTCCCCGCCGCGACGCGTCCGCCTCCCTCCACGGTCGCCCTCGCGGCGCGCGGCGCCGCGGCCGCGGCGGGACGCGCGGCGAGCGTCCCGGCATCCATCGCCTCTCGGGCATCCACTGCGTGCGCGAGGCCCTGCTCGCGGGGCGGCGCGAGCTCCTGCGCCTGTGGGTCGACGAGCAGGCGGCTCGAGGCGGCGACGTCGCGGCGCTGTGCGAGCGCGCCGCGGCGATGGGGCTGCCGGTGACGGCGGTCGCGGCCGACGACCTCGTCGCGCGCCTCGACCCGTCGGCGCGGCGCTCGAACCCGCAGGGCCTCGTGCTCGAGGCGGGGCCGCTTCCCGAGCCGACTCTCGAGGAGCTCCTCGAAGGCGCGGCGTCGGACGACTTCTGCCTGGTCGTGCTCGACGGGGTCGAGGACCCCCAGAACGTCGGGGCGATCGCGCGGGTCGCCGAGGCCGCGGGAGCCGACGGGCTCGTGCTCGGGAGCCGGCGCGCGCCCCCCATCGGGCCGGCCGCCGCTCGCGCGAGCGCGGGGGCCGTCGAGTGGCTCCCGATCGCGCGCGTTCCCAATCTCAGTAGGGCGCTCGATCAGCTGCAGGCCGCGGGACTGTGGGTGGTGGGTGCGCAGGTCGAGGCGCCGACCTCGCTCTTCGAGGTGCCGGAGCGGATCCTGCGGGGGCCGCTCGCCGTCCTGATGGGGGCGGAAGGGAAGGGGCTTCGCGAGGGCGTCCAGCGGCGCGTCGACCATCCCGTGTCGATCCCGATGGCCGGCCACGTCGGCTCGCTCAACGTCGCCACCGCGACTGCGGTCGTGCTCTTCGAGCTCGTGCGGCGCCGCGCTGCGCGGTCGGCGGGTGACGCGTCGCAGTAGCTCGGCGGTGGCGCGGGCATGTGGGTTTTCAAACCCGCTCATCCCCAAGGGCGGCTCGCTACGCGGGCTTGCTGGCGCCCGGGAGGGGTCGTATAGTCCCGCGCGTCCGTTCCCAGGCTGGCGTAGCTCAACTGGTAGAGCGACGGATTTGTAATCCGTAGGTTAAGGGTTCGAGTCCCCTCGTCAGCTCCACCTCGTCGTTCTCCCCTCGAACGAAGCGCGAAGAGTCATCGCAGGCCTGGGTCCGGACACGGCGAACGGCAACAGCAAAGAAGCTCATCACAGCGCTGCGGGTTCGGCTGCCCTTCCAGCTGCTTGGCGCGATCGCCTGCCGATCGCGACGCAGCTCGGCAGGGTGACCACCGGGGCGCTCTACGCTCATCGACAGAAACCGTTGCCTAACAAGTGGCACGCGGGTTGCGTCGGATGAGCGCGGGAACTGGAGAGGTACCGAAGCGGCCAAACGGGGCAGACTGTAAATCTGCTGGCTCATGCCTTCGGAGGTTCGAATCCTCCCCTCTCCACCACACGCCCGCCCGACGGCGGGCGCGACGGAGGGGCGAGGGGCGCGCGAGTCGCGCTTCCGAAGCCGGCAGTCACCGTCTCCCCGTGCTCCGCGGTCGGCATCTCGCGAACGGGTTCCGCCGGGTCGGGCGGGAGTAGCTCAGCTGGCTAGAGCACGAGCCTTCCAAGCTCGGGGTCGCGGGTTCGAACCCCGTCTCCCGCTCCAGACCGGCGGTGATGTTAGTCGAGCAACGCGAGGAGCGGTCTCGGGAAGCGCAATCGGCTCACGTAGCTCAGTTGGTAGAGCACGTCCTTGGTAAGGACGAGGTCAGCGGTTCAATCCCGCTCGTGAGCTCCAGATCGTCGGCCGCGCGAGGTCGACGCGGGCCGGCGAGCAAAGTGGCGACGCGGCGCACCGCCGTCGGGCAGGGCGCGCAGGTTTCGCAGCCCGGCTCGGCCCGCGACGAGCCTTCGAGTGGCGAGAAGAGGCACCCAGGGAGAGGACATGGCCAAGGAGAAGTTCGAGCGGACGAAGCCTCACGTGAACGTGGGGACGATCGGTCACGTGGACCACGGGAAGACGACGCTGACGGCGGCGATCACGGCGCGTCAGGCGCACAAGGGTCTCGCGGAGAAGGTGGACTTCGCGAACATCGACAAGGCGCCGGAGGAGCGGGAGCGCGGGATCACGATCGCGACGTCGCACGTGGAGTACCAGACGGCGTCGCGTCACTACGCGCACGTGGACTGCCCGGGTCACGCGGACTACGTGAAGAACATGATCACGGGTGCGGCGCAGATGGACGGCGCGGTGCTGGTGGTGTCGGCGGCGGACGGACCGATGCCGCAGACGCGGGAGCACGTGCTGCTGGCGCGGCAGGTGAACGTTCCTCACATCGTGGTGTTCCTGAACAAGGTGGACCAGGTGGACGACCCGGAGCTGCTGGACCTGGTGGAGCTCGAGGTGCGGGAGCTGCTGAGCTCGTACGAGTTTCCTGGGGACGACATTCCGATCGTGAAGGGTTCGGCGCTGAAGGCGGGGGAGAACCCTTCGGACGATGCGGCGAACGCGTGCATCGACGAGCTGATGGACGCGCTCGACTCGACGATTCCGCAGCCGGAGCGCGCGCTGGATCGACCTTTCCTGATGCCGATCGAGGACGTGTTCTCGATCACGGGTCGCGGGACGGTGGTGACGGGTCGGATCGAGCAGGGGATCGTGAAGACGGGCGACGAGGTGGAGATCGTCGGGATCCGAGCGACGACGAAGACGACGGTGACGGGCGTGGAGATGTTCCGGAAGCTTCTCGACGAGGGGCAGGCCGGGGACAACGTGGGTTGTCTGCTTCGGGGCACGGGGAAGGACGACGTGGAGCGGGGTCAGGTGCTGGCGAAGCCGGGATCGATCACGCCGCACACGAAGTTCAAGGCGCAGGCGTACGTGCTGACGAAGGACGAGGGGGGTCGGCACACGCCGTTCTTCAACGGGTACCGGCCGCAGTTCTACTTCCGGACGACGGACGTGACGGGCGTGGCGGAGCTTCCCGAGGGCACGGAGATGGTGATGCCCGGGGACAACGTGGAGATGACGGTCACGCTGATCACGCCGATCGCGATGGACAAGGAGCTGCGCTTCGCGATCCGCGAAGGCGGCCGCACCGTCGGCGCCGGCGTCGTCGCCGAGATCATCGAGTAGGAGCAGTCGCGGCGGCTCCGGCGGCCGCTGCGTTTCGGTAGGAACGAAGGCGCGTAGCACAATTGGTAGTGCACCGGTCTCCAAAACCGGGGGTTGGGGGTTCGAGTCCCTCCGCGCCTGCCAATCGGCGCCGCGCGGAAGGGCGCGCGGGCGTCGGGCGAGACGACGGCTCGAGGGGCGGACGATGGCGGAGTCGGGTTCGGGGTCGGGGCCGGGACGCTGGGTGCACGACGCTCGGGAGTACCTGAACGACGTGCAGGCCGAGGCCAAGAAGATCACGTGGCCCGCGCAGAAGGAGGCCATCGCCGGCGCCGTCGGCGTCGTCGTGATCTCGGCGGCCTTCGCGGCGTTCCTCGCGATCGTGGATCTCGGGCTCGGCTTCCTGCTGCGGCTCGTGCTCGGCTAGCGCGCGCCGCGCGGAGCGGACGGCGCGCGGAAGAACGGGACGAACGGAACGGGTGGAATCGATGAGCGACGAGCGCCAGAGCCTGACGGGCATCCCCGGTGTGCGACCCGGCCCTCCGCCTCCGCCGAAGGAGAAGCGCTGGTACATCGTGCACACGTACTCCGGGCAGGAGAAGCGCGCGAAGCAGAGCCTGCTCGAGCGCGCGAAGTCGTTCGGGCGCGAGGAGTACTTCGACGAGATCCTGATTCCGGAGGAGAACGTCGTCGAGATGGTGAAGGGGCAGAAGCGCACCTCGAAGCGCAAGTTCTTCCCCGGCTACATCCTGGTTCGGATGGATCTGAACGAGGAGACGTGGCACATCGTCAAGGGCACGCCGAAGATCACCGGCTTCGTCGGAGGCGGGGCGATGCCCGCGCCGATCGAGGACGAGGAAGTCGCGCGGATGACGCAGCGCATGAAGGAAGGCGCTGCGAAGCCGAAGCCCAAGATCCACTTCGAGGAGAACGAGAGCGTCCGAGTGATCAGCGGTCCGTTCGCGAACTTCTCCGGCTTCGTCGACGAGGTCATGGAAGACAAGGAGAAGCTGCGCGTGATGGTGCAGGTCTTCGGTCGCGCGACGCCGGTCGTCCTCGACTACACGCACGTCGAGAAGGCGTAGGCGTCCCAGGAGCACCAGGAGCAGCAGGTGGCGAAGAAGGTCAAGACGATCATCAAGCTGCAGTGCCCGGCCGGCGCGGCGAATCCGTCGCCTCCGGTGGGCCCCGCGCTTGGCCAGCACGGCGTCAACATCATGGAGTTCTGCAAGGCGTTCAACGCGCGTACGCAGGACCAGCAGGGGCTCATCATCCCCGCGCACATCACGGTGTACGTCGACAGCAGCTTCACGTTCGAGCTCAAGTCGCCGCCGGCGGCCGTGCTGCTCAAGCGTGCGGCGAAGATCCAGAAGGGCTCGGGCGAGCCCAACCGGAACAAGGTCGGTCGCGTGACGCGCGCGCAGCTCGAGGAGATCGCCGAGATCAAGAAGGCGGACCTCAACGCGCGCGACACGGAGATGGCCGTCCGGATCATCGCGGGAACGGCGCGCTCGATGGGCCTCGAGGTGGCGGACTAGTCATGGCATTGAGCAAGCGATTCAAGGAAGCCTCGGGCCGCGTCGACCGCGCGCGCCTCTACGCACTGGGCGAGGCCGTCGCGCTCCTCAAGGAGCTGCCGGGGGCGAAGTTCGACGAGAGCGTCGACCTCGCCGTGCGGCTCGGCGTCGACCCGAAGCACGCCGACCAGATGGTGCGCGGCGCGATCGTGCTTCCGCACGGCATCGGTCGCGACGTCCGGATCCTCGTGTTCGCGAAGGGCGACAAGGAGAAGGAGGCGCGCGAAGCGGGCGCCGACCACGTCGGCGGCGACGAGCTCGCCAAGAAGATCACCGACGAGGGCTGGCTCGAGTTCGACCGCGTGATCGCGACGCCCGACATGATGGGCGTCGTCGGCCGCCTCGGTCGCGTGCTCGGGCCCCGCGGCCTGATGCCGAACCCGAAGCTCGGAACGGTGACGCCGGACGTCGGGCGCGCGGTGGCGGAGCAGAAGTCGGGCAAGGTCGAGTACCGCGTCGACAAGGCGGGCATCGTGCACTGCTCGATCGGCAAGCGCTCGTTCGACGCGACGAAGCTCGTCGACAACGCCGGCGCGCTGCTCGACGCGATCGAGAAGGCGAAGCCCGCCGCCGCCAAGGGCACGTACATGAAGTCGATCGCGATCTCGACGACGATGGGCCCCGGCCTGCGCGTCGAGCCGAGCTCGGCACTGGTCGCGAAGGCCTGAGCGTCGGACGGCGCACGGAGAGGATGGAGTCGTGCTGACACGCGCGCAGAAGGAAGAACAGGTCGCCGTCATGCGGGACAAGATCGGTCGCGCCACGAGCATCATCGTGGCCGACTACCGCGGGCTGACGGTGGGACAGGTGGACAAGCTGCGCGGCCAGCTGCGCGCGCACGGCGGCGACGCCTACGAGTACCAGGTGGTGAAGAACTCGGTGCTGCGACTCGCGTGCGCGGGGGCGGCGGCCGAGGCGCTGAACGACCACTTCGCGGGGCCGACGGCCGTCGCGATCTCGTACGGCGACCCGGTCGGCCTGGCCAAGGTGCTCGTCGACTACGCCAAGGAGAACGAGATCTTCGCCCTGAAGGGCGGGTTCCTCGACGGCAAGGCGATCGACACCGGCGAGATCCAGACGCTCGCGACGCTGCCGAGCCTCGACCAGCTGCGCGGACAGCTCGTCGGCCTGCTGCAGGCGCCGGCGAGCAAGCTCGCGCGGCTGCTCAACGAGCCGGCCGCCCAGCTCGCGCGCCTCGTCGCCGCGCGCAAGGACGCGCTCGGCGAAGGCTAGGCGCGAGACGAATCTCCGGTCGCCCCGTGAGGGTCGCGCGGCACCGGCACCGTCGGTCGGAAGACCGGCACGAGAATCCCAAGGCGGGAGGAGACTCGCTCTCCGCCGACCGCCGGAACACAGGAAGGTTGAGGAACCCATGGCCGATTTGAACGCGATCGTCGATCAGCTCTCGCAGCTCACCGTGATGGAGGCGGCCGAGCTCGCGAAGCTCCTGGAAGAGAAGTGGGGCGTGTCGGCGGCGGCCCCGGTGGCGATCGCCGCGGGTCCGGCGGCCGGCGGTGCCGATGCCGCGGCGGCCGAGGTGAAGGACGAGTTCGACGTGATCCTCGTCGGCTTCGGCGACAAGAAGATCCAGGTCATCAAGGAGGTCCGCGGTGTGACGGGCCTCGGCCTGAAGGAAGCCAAGGACCTCGTCGAGGGCGTGCCGAAGCCGCTCAAGGAGGGCGTCAGCAAGGATGAGGCCGAGCAGATCAAGGCCAAGATCGAAGAGGCCGGCGGCCAGGTCGACATCAAGTAGGCGCGTCGGCTTCGCGCGCGATCGCGTCCGCTCGCCCGGTGCCGGGCGACGCGGGCGTGTCGCCGTTGGAGCCGGGAGCGGCGCACGGGTCGGCGGTGGTTCCGCCGCCCGGGCCACCGCCTCCCGGCCGCGCGACGCGGAGGCCGGCGACGCCGGTGGCCGCGTTCGCGTGCTCCGGTCTCCCGCGGCGCCCGTGGCCGCACCGCCGACCGATTCGGTCGGCAGCCCGGCGCGACTCGACGAGTCGCGCCCAGCCTCCGGCGCGTGCCGGAGTCGTCCATCCAAGAGGGGGCAAGCGAACCCGTGCAGCACACCACCGTCTCCGAGTTCGCGCCGCGCGTTCGCAAGGATTTCTCGAAGATCCCGCGCGTCATCGAGATTCCGAATCTTCTCGAGATCCAGAAGGAGAGCTTCGACCGCTTCCTGCAGATCGGCGTTCCGCTCGAGAAGCGCGAGAACACCGGTCTCCAGGCGGTCTTCAACTCCGTCTTCCCCATCAAGGACTTCAACGACACCGCGTCGCTCGAGTTCGTGGGGTACACGCTCGAGCAGCCGAAGTACGACGTGCAGGAGTGCCTGCACCGCGGGATGACGTACGCCGCGCCCTTCAAGGTCACCATCCGGCTGGTGGCCTGGGACGAGGCGGGCGGCGCGCAGACGATCCGCGACGTGAAGGAGCAGGAGGTCTACTTCGGGGAGATCCCGATCATGACCGACAACGGCACCTTCATCATCAACGGCACCGAGCGCGTGATCGTGTCGCAGCTGCACCGCTCGCCGGGCATCTTCTTCGACACGAGCCTCTCGACGACGGTGAGCGCGGCGGGCAAGAAGCTCTACTCGTGCCGCATCATCCCCTACCGCGGCTCGTGGCTCGACTTCGACTTCGACCACAAGGACATCATCCACGCGCGCATCGACCGCCGCCGGAAGATCCACGCGACGGTGCTGCTGCGCGCCCTCGGCTACACGCCCGAGGAGATGCTGAGCTTCTTCTACGCGCCGGAGACGGTTCGCGTCGACGGCAAGAAGTTCGAGAAGAAGGTCGTGCCCGGCCTGCTCGTCGGACAGCGTGCGACCAAGGAGGTCCGCGACGCCGACAACAACGTGATCGTCCGCAAGGACCGCAAGTTCACGGCCGCCGCGCTCCGCAAGCTCGAGGCCGCGGGCGTCGAGTGGATCCCGATCGCGGTCGAGGACCTGATCCGCACGGATGCGGTCAAGCGCGTGGCGCCGATCGACATCGTCGACGAGAGCACGGGCGAGGTCGTCCTCGAGTGCAACGAGGAGCTGACGCAGGCGCACCTCGACGACCTGCGCGAGCGCGGCATCCACGAGTTCCCGCTGCTCTACCTCGACCCGATCTCGACCGGCACCGCGCTGCGCGACACGCTGCTCGCCGACAAGATCCTCACGCAGGAGGAGGCGATCATCGAGATCTACCGGCGCCTGCGGCCGGGCGACCCGCCGACGCTCGAGACGGCGACGAACCTGTTCAACAACCTCTTCTTCAACCCCGAGCGCTACGACCTCTCGCGCGTGGGACGCCTCAAGGTGAACCACAAGCTCGGCTTCGATCCGGCCGAGCGCGTGCGCTGGCAGCCCTCCGGCGTCAACGGGCCCGAGGAGGAGACGACGATCGGCGAGCTGCCGACGCTGCGGCGCGACGACATCCTGGCCGCGCTCAAGTACCTCGTCGACCTGAAGAACGGCTCCGACCCCGACAAGCGCATCGACGACATCGACCATCTCGGCAATCGGCGCGTGCGCGTCGTCGGCGAGCTGCTCGAGAACCAGTACCGCATCGGCCTCGTGCGAATGGAGCGCGCGATCAAGGAGCGCATGTCGCTCCAGGAGATCGAGACGCTGATGCCGCACGACCTGATCAACTCGAAGCCGGTGTCGGCCGTGATCAAGGAGTTCTTCGGCTCGAGCCAGCTCAGCCAGTTCATGGACCAGACGAACCCGCTGTCGTCGGTCACGCACAAGCGGCGGCTCTCGGCGCTCGGGCCGGGCGGTCTCACGCGCGAGCGCGCGGGCTTCGAGGTGCGCGACGTGCACCCGACGCACTACGGCCGCATCTGCCCGATCGAGACGCCGGAAGGCCCGAACATCGGCCTGATCGCGTCGCTCTCGACCTACGCGCGCGTGAACGACTTCGGCTTCATCGAGACGCCGTACCGCGTGGTGAAGGACGGCACCGTCAAGAGCGAGGTGAAGTTCCTGTCGGCGCTCGAGGAGGAGCGCATCGCGATCGCGCAGGCGAGCGCGCCCGTCGACGCGACGGGCAAGTTCGTGAACGACTCGGTGTCGGCCCGGAAGCAGGGCGAGTTCATGATGGTCGCGCCCGACGACATCTCGATGATGGACGTCTCGCCGAACCAGCTCGTGTCGGTCGCGGCGTCGCTCATCCCGTTCCTCGAGCACGACGACGCGAACCGCGCACTGATGGGCTCGAACATGATGCGGCAGGCCGTGCCGCTCCTGCGGACGGCCGCGCCGCTCGTCGGCACCGGCATGGAGGCGGTCGTCGCGCGCGACTCGGGCGTGACGGTCGTGGCGAAGCGCGACGGCGTCGTCGAGTCCGTCGACGCGTCGCGCATCGTGATCAAGCCGGACGACGACGAGGGCGCCGAGGTGTCGAACGTCGACATCATCAACCTCATCAAGTACCAGCGCTCGAACCAGAACACGTGCATCAACCAGAAGCCCATCGTGCGCATCGGCGACCGCGTCACGCGCGGGCAGGTGATCGCGGACGGTCCGGCGACGGACCGCGGCGAGATGGCGCTCGGCTGCAACGTGCGCGTCGCGTTCATGCCGTGGGGCGGATACAACTTCGAGGACTCGATCCTCATCTCGGAGCGCGTGGTCAAGGAGGACCTGTTCACCTCGATCCACATCGAGGAGTTCGAGTGCGTCGCGCGCGACACCAAGCTCGGCAAGGAGGAGATCACGCGCGACATCCCGAACGTCGGCGAGGAGGCGCTCGCCGACCTCGACGAGTCGGGCATCGTGCGGATCGGCGCCGAGGTCAAGCAGGACGACATCCTCGTCGGGAAGATCACGCCGAAGGGCGAGACGCAGCTCTCGCCCGAGGAGCGGCTCCTGCGCGCGATCTTCGGCGAGAAGGCGGGCGACGTGCGCGACACGTCGCTGCGCGTCCCGCCGGGCGTGCGCGGCACCGTGATCGGCGCGCAGGTCTTCTCGCGCCGCGGCGTCGAGAAGGACGAGCGCGCGCGCGCGCTGGAAGAGGCGGAGATCGAGCGCCTGCGGAAGGACCAGGCCGACGAGGTCCGCATCATTCGGCAGGGCGCCGCCTCGAAGGTGCGCGACCTCCTGCTCGGCAGGCGCGCCGCGACGGCGCTCGCCGACGAGCGCCGCGGCGTCGAGTTCTTCGCCGCGGGTGCGGAGCTCACGAGCGCCGTGCTCGCCGAGGTGCCCGATCGGCGCCTGCGCGAGGTGCAGGTCGACGAGAAGGCGGCACAGGCCCAGGTCGATCGCCTGTTCGAGAAGGTCGAAGAGCAGGCCAACGTGATCAAGACCGTCTTCGACGAGAAGATCGCGCGGCTCAAGAAGGGCGACGAGCTGCCGCCGGGCGTCTTCAAGATGGTCAAGGTCTACGTGGCCATCAAGCGCAAGCTGTCCGTCGGTGACAAGATGGCCGGCCGCCACGGCAACAAGGGCGTCATCTCGCGCATCCTGCCCGAGGAGGACATGCCCTACCTGCCGGACGGCTCGCCCGTCGACGTCTGCCTCAACCCGCTCGGCGTGCCGTCGCGCATGAACATCGGCCAGATCCTCGAGACCCACCTCGGGTGGGCCGCACACGGGCTCGGTCGCAGCATCGGCCGGATGGTCGACGAGCAGGCGAGCCCGGCGCGCATGCGCGAGAAGCTCGCCGAGGTCTACGGCGACGAGGTGAAGTCGGCGCTCGCGAAGGCCTCCGACGAGGCCGTGCTCGACCTGGCGCGGAACGTCCGCAACGGGATCCACGTCGCGAGCAACGTCTTCGACGGAGCGACGGAGCAGCAGGTCAAGGACGAGCTCACGCGCGCGAACCTGCGCTCGTCGGGCCAGACCATCCTGTTCGACGGCCGCACCGGCGAGCCGTTCGACATGGACGTCACCGTCGGCATCATGTACGTGCTGAAGCTCCACCACCTCGTCGACGACAAGATCCACGCGCGGAGCATCGGGCCCTACAGCCTCGTCACGCAGCAGCCGCTCGGCGGCAAGGCGCAGTTCGGCGGACAGCGCCTCGGCGAGATGGAGGTGTGGGCCATGGAGGCGTACGGCGCCGCCTACGGCCTGCAGGAGTTCCTGACGGTCAAGTCGGACGACGTGCTCGGCCGCACGCGCATCTACGAGTCGATCGTCAAGGGCGAGAACACGCTCGAGCCCGGCCTGCCCGAGAGCTTCAACGTGCTCGTGAAGGAGCTCCAGGCTCTCGGTCTCGACATCGAGCTCATCGAGGACCACGCCTAGCCAACGCTAGTCGGGAGGGTATTCCGTGCGAGATCTCTACAACCTCTTCGAGAAGCCCAAGGATCCGCTCGCGTTCAACTCGCTGCGGATCTCGCTGGCGTCTCCGGAGAAGATCCGCGAGTGGTCCTTCGGCGAGGTGAAGAAGCCGGAGACGATCAACTACCGGACGTTCAAGCCCGAACGCGACGGCCTCTTCTGCGCGAAGATCTTCGGCCCGGTCAAGGACTACGAGTGCAACTGCGGCAAGTACAAGCGCATGAAGCACCGGGGCGTGATCTGCGAGAAGTGCGGCGTCGAGGTGATCCAGAGCAAGGTGCGCCGCGAGCGCATGGGCCACATCACGCTCGCGTCGCCCGTCGCCCACATCTGGTTCCTGAAGTCGCTGCCCTCGCGCATCGGCAACATCCTCGAGATCTCGCTGCGCGACATCGAGCGCGTCCTCTACTTCGAGACGCACGTCGTCACCGACCCGAAGGACACCGACCTCGTCGTCGGCGAGATGCTCAACGACGAGCGGCTCGCGGAGTGCCTCGAGCAGTACGGGCGCGGGGCCTTCGAGTACGGCATCGGCGCCGAGGCGGTGCGCAAGATGCTCGCCGGGCTCGACGTCGAGGACGAGTGCCGCCAGCTGCGGCTCGAGATGCGCGAGGCGACGAGCGAGGCGAAGCGCAAGAAGATCGCGAAGCGCCTCAAGGTGCTCGACGCGTTCCGCGAATCCGGCAACAAGCCGGAGCACATGATCCTCGAGGTCGTGCCGGTGATCCCGCCCGACCTCCGCCCGCTCGTGCCGCTCGACGGCGGCCGCTTCGCGACGAGCGACCTGAACGACCTCTACCGCCGCGTGATCAACCGCAACAACCGCCTGAAGCGGCTGCAGGAGCTCAACGCGCCCGAGGTCATCATCCGCAACGAGAAGCGGATGCTGCAGGAGGCGGTGGACGCGCTGTTCGACAACGGGCGCCGCGGCCGCGTCATCACGGGCCCGAGCAAGCGCCCGCTGAAGAGCCTCTCGGACATGCTCAAGGGCAAGTCGGGGCGCTTCCGCCAGAACCTGCTCGGCAAGCGCGTCGACTACTCGGGCCGCTCGGTGATCGTCGTCGGGCCCGAGCTGCGCCTGCACCAGTGCGGCCTCCCGAACCGAATGGCGCTCGAGCTCTTCAAGCCCTTCATCTACAGCAAGCTCGAGCAGCGCGGCTTCGTCACGACCATCAAGGCCGCGCGCAAGATGGTGGAGAAGGAGCGCCCCGAGGTCTGGGACATCCTCGCCGAGGTGATCCAGGAGCACCCGATCCTGCTCAACCGCGCGCCGACGCTGCACCGGCTCGGCCTGCAGGCGTTCGAGCCGATGCTGATCGACGGCAAGGCGATCCAGCTCCACCCGCTCGTGTGCGCCGCGTTCAACGCGGACTTCGACGGCGACCAGATGGCGGTGCACGTGCCGCTCTCGGTCGAGGCGCAGATCGAGGCCCGCGTGCTCATGATGTCGACCAACAACATCCTGAGCCCGGCGACCGGCCGGCCGATCATCGGGCCCACGCAGGACATCGTGCTCGGCTGCTACTACCTCACGCGCGAGCGCGCGGGCGCCCGCGGCGAGGGCAAGCGCTTCTCGAGCACCGAGGAGGTCCGCCGCGCGTACGACGCCGGCGAGATCGACCTGCACGCCACCATCCAGGTCCGCATGGGCGGCGAGGTCGTCGACAGCACGACGGGTCGCGTGCTCCTGCGCGAGGTCGTGGCCCCCGAGATCCCGTTCAAGTTCATCAACCAGACGATGGACAAGAAGGCGCTCGGCGAGCTCGTCGACCAGGCCTACCGCCGGCTCGGCAGCAAGGCCACCGTGCTGCTCGCCGATCGCGTGCGCACGCTCGGCTACGAGCACGCGACGCGCGCGGGCATCTCGATCTGCGTCGACGACATGGTCGTGCCGAAGGACAAGGCCGCCTTCCTCGCCGCCGCGACCGACGAGGTCAACGAGATCCACGAGCAGTACCAGGAAGGCCTCATCACCGACGGCGAGCGCTACAACAAGGTGGTCGACATCTGGTCGAAGGCGACCGAGCAGGTCACCGAGCAGATGCTCGACACGGTGGCCACGGACACCGTGCTCGACCAGGACGGCAACGAGGTCGAGATCCCGAGCTTCAACTCCATCTTCATGATGGCGGACTCGGGCGCGCGCGGATCGGCGCAGCAGATGCGGCAGCTCGCGGGCATGCGCGGCCTCATGGCGAAGCCGTCGGGCGCGATCATCGAGACGCCGATCACGTCGAACTTCCGCGAGGGCCTGACGGTCCTGCAGTACTTCATCTCGACGCACGGTGCGCGCAAGGGCCTCGCCGACACGGCGCTCAAGACCGCGAACTCGGGCTACCTCACGCGCCGGCTCGTCGACGTGTCGCAGGACGTCATCATCCGGCAGCACGATTGCGGGACGCAGGACGGCCTCGAGATCGGCGCGCTCGTCGAGGCGGGCGAGGTCGTCGAGCCGCTCGGCGAGCGCATCCTCGGGCGCGTGACGCTCGTCGACGTGACCGACCCGATCGGCGGCGAGGTGCTCGTCCCGGCCGGCGAGGAGATCGACGAGGATCGCGTCCGCAAGATCGAGGACGCCGGCATCGAGCGCGTCGCGATCCGCTCGGTGCTCACGTGCGAGGTCACGCACGGCGTGTGCGCGCTCTGCTACGGGCGCGATCTCGCTCGCGGCGAGATGGTGAACCTCGGCGAGGCCGTCGGCGTGATCGCGGCGCAGTCGATCGGCGAGCCCGGCACGCAGCTCACGATGCGCACGTTCCACATCGGCGGCGCGGCGACGCGGCGCGCGGAGCAGTCGCACGCCGAGGCGACGAGCGAGGGCACGGTCCAGTTCCACAACGTGCGCACGATCGTGAACCGCTCGGGCCAGACGATCGCGATGAGCCGCAACGCGGAGATCGGCATCGCGGACGCGAGCGGTCGCGAGCGCGAGCGCCACGCGGTCGTCTACGGCGCCCACGTGATCGTGACGGAAGGACAGGCGGTGCGGCCGGGCGACCTGCTGCTCGAGTGGGACCCCTTCGCCAGCCCGATCCTCGCCGATCAGCCCGGGCGCGTGAAGTTCGGCGACCTCGTCGAGGGCTCGACGATGCGCGAGCAGGTGGACGAGTTCACCGGCATGTCGTCGAAGGTCGTGATCGAGTCGCGCGACCCCGAGATGCGACCGCGCATCTCGATCAAGAGCGAGGCCGGGGAGACGGTGGCGCGCGCGCTGCTGCCGGTGAACGCGATCATCAGCGTCACCGACGGCGAGGAGGTCGGCGCGGGCGACGTGCTCGCGAAGATCACGCGCGAGGCCTCGAAGACCAAGGACATCACGGGCGGTCTGCCCCGCGTGGCCGAGCTCTTCGAGGCGCGCAAGCCGAAGGAGTGCGCGGTCGTCAGCGAGGTCGACGGCGTCGTGAGCTTCGGCGCCGACACGCGCGGCAAGCGCCGCGTCCTCGTGACGCCCGACGACGGCGAGCCGCACGAGTACCTGATCCCGAAGGGCAAGCACGTGAGCGTGCACGAGGGCGACCGCATCCGCGCCGGCGAGGCGCTGATGGACGGGTCGTCGAACCCGCACGACATCCTCAAGATCAAGGGTCTGAAGGAGCTCGCGAACTACCTGGTCGACGAGGTGCAGGAGGTCTACCGCCTGCAGGGCGTGAAGATCAACGACAAGCACATCGAGGTGATCGTCCGCCAGATGCTCCGCAAGGTCCGCGTCACCGACGTCGGCGACACCGACTTCCTGCTCGGCGAGCAGGTCGAGAAGACCACGTTCGAGGCGGTCAACGCGCGCATGCTCGAGGAGGGCAAGGAGTCGGCGAAGGCCGAGCCCCAGCTCCTCGGCATCACGAAGGCCTCGCTCTCGACGGAGTCGTTCATCTCGGCCGCGTCGTTCCAGGAGACGACGAAGGTGCTGACCGAGGCGGCGATCTGGGGGAAGACGGACCTGCTCCGCGGCCTCAAGGAGAACGTCATCATGGGTCGGCTGATCCCGGCCGGCACCGGGATGGCGCGCTCGAGCCGGATCGGGATCCAGATCGATGCGCCCGAGGGCTCGACGGGGATGTTCGAGGAGGAGGCGCTCCCGATCGGCGGCGCGGGCCTCGCGCCCGCACCGACGGCGGCGCCGTCGCCCCTCGACTTCGGGGCCCCGGCCGGCGAGCTCGGCGACGCCTAGCCGCAGGCGGGCGGGCCCGTCCGGCTCCCGGGCGGCGGGCGGGGCACACCCGCCCGCCCCGCCGCCCGGAGCCCGCCGACCGGAGCGGGACGGCCGCTCCGCGGCGCGTTGACAGGGCATCTATCCCCGCTAACCTGCGGCGGTTTTCGACTTCCAGGGTCGTGGTACCTCCGCGGTCCGTTCCCTGCTCGAGCCATGAGGCAGCCCGAGGCGCACGCCTCCGGTCTCATCGGCGGCAGGAAGCGGGCGCGGGGGACTCGCATCTCTGGAGACGGCCGCGCCGGCGTCCGCGAGCCCCGATCGGGGGCGGAACGGCGTCCGCGGCAGCGGCTGGGTCCCGCCAACGCTCGCGAGCCCGCCCCGCGCCCGACGCGCGGCGCGCTCGCATCCGACGCGGGGTCCCGAACTAACAACGCGTGGACGTGCGTGCGCTCGTGCGCGCCGCTCGCGCAGCCTGGAGAGCCTTCGAAGGATGCCGACGACCCAACAGCTCGTTCGCCGCGCGCGCAAGCCGGAGCCGAACCGCTCGAAGGCGCCCGACCTCGCGGCGTGTCCGCAGCGGCGCGGCGTGTGCCTGCGCGTCTTCACGATGACGCCGAAGAAGCCGAACTCCGCGCTGCGCAAGGTCGCGCGCGTGCGGCTCACGAACGGGCGCGAGGTGAACGCGTACATCCCGGGCGAGGGCCACTCGCTGCAGGAGCACTCCGTCGTGCTCGTGCGCGGCGGCCGCGTCAAGGATCTGCCCGGCGTCCGCTACCACATCGTCCGCGGCACGCTCGACTCGACGGGAGTCGACGGGCGCAACCGCGGCCGCTCGAAGTACGGCGCGAAGCGCAAGAAGTAATCCGATCCGAAGGGCCGCGCCGGCGTGCGACGCCGCCGCGGCCCTTCGCGTCCCGCACGAGGAAAGTCCATGCCGCGACGCCGCGACGTCCCGAAGCGCCCCGCCACGCCGGACCCGAAGCACGGGGACCGCACCGTCGGTCGCTTCATCAACGTGCTCATGCGCGATGGCAAGAAGAGCACGGCGCAGAGCATCGTCTACGACGCCTTCGAAGAGATCGAGAGCAAGATGCGCAGCGATCCGTTGGCGATGTTCCGCCGCGCCCTCGAGAACGTGCGCCCGCGCATCGAGGTGAAGTCGCGGCGCGTGGGCGGTGCGACGTACCAGGTGCCGATCGAGGTCGCACCGGAGCGCGCGACGTCGCTCGCGATGCGCTGGCTCAAGGAGGCCTCGAGCAAGCGCCCCGGGCGGAGCATGTCCGAGAAGCTCGCCAACGAGATCATCGATGCCGCGAACGAGCGCGGCGAGAGCGTGAAGAAGCGCGAGGACACGCATCGGATGGCGGACGCCAACAAGGCGTTCTCGCACTTCCGCTGGTAGCCGGTCCGCGGTCGCGCGCGGCGGGGCAGGGTGCTCCGCCGCGGATCCTTCCCGGGTCTCCGGACCCGACCCCTCCGAAGAATTCGACGAGCCCGACGATGTCGCGAACGACGCCGCTCGAAAGAATCCGGAACATCGGGATCATGGCGCACATCGACGCCGGGAAGACGACCACGACCGAGCGGATCCTGTTCTACACGGGCGTGAACTACAAGATGGGCGAGGTGCACGACGGCGCGGCGACGATGGACTGGATGGAGCAGGAGCAGGAGCGCGGCATCACGATCACCTCGGCCGCGACCGCGTGCTCGTGGAACGACCACCGCATCCAGATCATCGACACGCCCGGTCACGTCGACTTCACGGTCGAGGTCGAGCGCTCGCTGCGCGTGCTCGACGGCGCGGTCGCGGTGTTCTGTGCCGTCGGCGGCGTCGAGCCGCAGTCCGAGACGGTGTGGCGCCAGGCCGATCGCTACCGCGTGCCGCGCATCGCGTTCGTCAACAAGCTCGATCGCATCGGCGCCGACTTCCCGCGCGCGGTCGAGATGATGCGCGATCGACTCGGCGCGAATCCCGTTCCCGTGCAGATCCCGATCGGCTCCGAGGACGCGTTCGAGGGCGTCGTCGACGTGCTCGAGATGCGCGCGCTGCGCTGGAAGGACGAGACGCTCGGCGCCGAGTACGTCACGGGCGAGATCCCGCCCGATCTGGCCGGCGCGGCGGAAGCGGCGCGCGAGCGCGTGATCGAGGCGGCGGCCGACTTCGACGAGGACCTGATGGCCGCCTATCTCGAGGCCGAGCCGATCCCGTCGGAGTCGCTGCGCAAGGCGCTTCGCCAGGCGACGCTGTCGCTCAAGGCCGTGCCCGTGCTGTGCGGGAGCGCGTTCAAGAACAAGGGCGTCCAGCCGCTGCTCGACGCGGTCGTCGCATTCCTCCCCTCGCCGCTCGACGTGCCCCCCGTGCAGGGGACGCACCCGAAGACGGGCGAGGTCGAGGTGCGCCGCGCCGACGACCAGGAGCCCTTCAGCGCACTCGCGTTCAAGATCATGAGCGACAAGCACGTGGGTCACCTGACCTACCTGCGCGTCTACTCCGGGAGCGCGAAGACGGGCGAGGCCGTGCTGAACGCCGCGACGGGAAAGCGCGAGCGGCTCGGCCGCCTGCTGCGCATGCACGCGAACAAGCGCGAAGAGGTCGAGTTCGCGCGCACGGGCGACATCGTCGCCGCCGTCGGCATCAAGCAGGTGCGCACGGGCGAGACGCTCTGCGCGGTGAACGCGCCGATCCTCCTCGAGTCGCTCGACTTCCCGGATCCGGTCATCTCGATCGCGATCGAGCCCAAGACGAACGCCGACATGGACCGCCTCGCGCAGGCGCTCGAACGCCTCGAGCGCGAGGATCCGTCGTTCCGCGTCGCCACCGACACCGAGACGGGGCAGACGCTGATCTCGGGCATGGGCGAGCTCCACCTCGAGATCATCACCGACCGCCTCTTCCGCGAGTTCGACGTCGACGCCAACGTCGGCCGCCCGCAGGTCGCCTACAAGGAGACCATCGCCGGCAGCGCCGTCGCCGAGGCGCGCTACATCAAGCAGACGGGCGGCTCGGGTGACTACGCGGTCGTGAAGCTCGAGGTCTCCAAGGGCGAGCCGGGAAGCGGCTTCCGGTTCGCGGATGCGACGAAGGGCGGCCCGATCCCGAAGGAGTTCATGGCGGCGGTCGAAGCGGGCTGCCGCGAGGCCGCCGAGAGCGGCGAGCTCGCCGGCTACCCGGTCGTCGACATCGGCGTGCGCGTGCTCGACGGGCAGACCCACGACGTCGACTCGTCGGAGCGCTCGTTCAAGATCGCGGGCTCGATGGCGCTGCGCGAGGCGATGCAGAAGGCCGGCCCCGTGCTGCTCGAGCCGTACATGGCCGTCGAGGTGGTCACGCCCGAGGAGTTCGTGGGCGCCGTGCAGGGCGACCTCGCGTCGCGCCGCTCGAACATCACGGGCATCGTCGCGCGCGCAGGCTCGCAGGTGGTGACGGCGACGGCGCCGCTGTCGCAGATGTTCGGCTACGTGAACGCGCTCCGATCGATGACGCAGGGGCGCGCCAGCTACACGATGCAGTTCTCGCACTACGAAGGCGTCCCGAGCCAGGTCGTCGACCAGATCGTCGGGCGCTGAACGTTCCACCCCCGGTCCGCGAAGGGCGGGAGAAGAGAGAGAAGGACATGGCCAAGGAGAAGTTCGAGCGGACGAAGCCTCACGTGAACGTGGGGACGATCGGTCACGTGGACCACGGGAAGACGACGCTGACGGCGGCGATCACGGCGCGTCAGGCGCACAAGGGTCTCGCGGAGAAGGTGGACTTCGCGAACATCGACAAGGCGCCGGAGGAGCGGGAGCGCGGGATCACGATCGCGACGTCGCACGTGGAGTACCAGACGGCGTCGCGTCACTACGCGCACGTGGACTGCCCGGGTCACGCGGACTACGTGAAGAACATGATCACGGGTGCGGCGCAGATGGACGGCGCGGTGCTGGTGGTGTCGGCGGCGGACGGACCGATGCCGCAGACGCGGGAGCACGTGCTGCTGGCGCGGCAGGTGAACGTTCCTCACATCGTGGTGTTCCTGAACAAGGTGGACCAGGTGGACGACCCGGAGCTGCTGGACCTGGTGGAGCTCGAGGTGCGGGAGCTGCTGAGCTCGTACGAGTTTCCTGGGGACGACATTCCGATCGTGAAGGGTTCGGCGCTGAAGGCGGGGGAGAACCCTTCGGACGATGCGGCGAACGCGTGCATCGACGAGCTGATGGACGCGCTCGACTCGACGATTCCGCAGCCGGAGCGCGCGCTGGATCGACCTTTCCTGATGCCGATCGAGGACGTGTTCTCGATCACGGGTCGCGGGACGGTGGTGACGGGTCGGATCGAGCAGGGGATCGTGAAGACGGGCGACGAGGTGGAGATCGTCGGGATCCGAGCGACGACGAAGACGACGGTGACGGGCGTGGAGATGTTCCGGAAGCTTCTCGACGAGGGGCAGGCCGGGGACAACGTGGGTTGTCTGCTTCGGGGCACGGGGAAGGACGACGTGGAGCGGGGTCAGGTGCTGGCGAAGCCGGGATCGATCACGCCGCACACGAAGTTCAAGGCGCAGGCGTACGTGCTGACGAAGGACGAGGGGGGTCGGCACACGCCGTTCTTCAACGGGTACCGGCCGCAGTTCTACTTCCGGACGACGGACGTGACGGGCGTGGCGGAGCTTCCCGAGGGCACGGAGATGGTGATGCCCGGGGACAACGTGGAGATGACGGTCACGCTGATCACGCCGATCGCGATGGACAAGGAGCTGCGCTTCGCGATCCGCGAAGGCGGCCGCACCGTCGGCGCCGGCGTCGTCGCCGAGATCATCGAGTAGGTCCGGCCGAGCAGGCCGGGAACGGAGTCACAACGTGGCCGAGATGAGCGCTCAGAAGATCCGCATCCGGATGAAGGCGTACGACTACAAGCTCCTCGACCAGAGTGCCGGGGAGATCGTCGACACCGCGCTTCGCACGGGTGCTCGCGTCGCGGGGCCGATCCCGCTCCCGACGTCGATCAACAAGTACACCGTGCTGCGCGGGCCGCACATCGACAAGAAGTCGCGCGAGCAGTTCGAGATGCGCACGCACCGGCGGCTCGTCGACATCCTCGAGCCGACGGCGCAGACCGTCGACGCGCTGATGAAGCTCGAGCTCGCGGCGGGCGTGGACGTGGAGATCAAGCTCTAGTCATGGCAACCGTGGACGTGAAGACGCTCGACCTCGCGAAGGGCGGCGCGGGAAAGGCGGGCTCGCTCGAGCTCGATCCGGCCGTGTTCGAGGTCGAGGTGCGGCCCGATCTGTTCCACGCGGAGGTGCGGCGGCAGCTCGCCGGGCGCCGCGCGGGCACGCACAGCACCAAGAACCGCGCGTTCGTGTCGGGCGGCGGCGTCAAGCCGTGGCGCCAGAAGGGCACGGGACGCGCGCGCCAGGGCTCGATCCGCGCCCCGCAGTGGGCGGGAGGCGGCATCGTCTTCGGTCCGGTGCCGCGCGGCTATGCGCACAAGCTCCCGAAGAAGGTCCGGGCCGCCGCGCTGCGGAGCGCGCTGTCGCTCAAGCAGTCCGAGGGAAACCTGACCGTCGTCGAGGCGCTCGCGCTCGACGAGTACAAGACGAAGAAGGTGGCGGCCGCGCTCGAGTCGCTCGGGCTCGCCGGCAAGAGCGTGCTCGTCGTGATCGACGAGGAGAGCGCGACGTTCGAGACGTCCGCGCGCAACCTGCCGAACGTCTCCGTCATCCGCGCCGAGGGCGTGAACGTCTACGACGTGCTCCGCCACGAGGCGCTCGTCGCGACGCGCGCGTCGATCGAGAAGCTCGCGGCGCGGCTCGCCGCGGCGCCGCGGCGGGGGAACGCGTCGTGAACGCCCACCAGATCATCCGCCGTCCGATCGTGACGGAGAAGAGCAGCCTCGGTCGCGAGGTCGAGAACGTCGTGACGTTCGCGGTCGATCCGCGCGCCAACAAGCACGAGATCGCGCGCGCCGTCGAGGAGCTCTTCGACGTGAAGGTCGTCGGCGTGCACACGATGCGGCAGCCGCGCAAGACGCGACGGCTGGGCAGGTACGTCGGCTTCAAGCCGGAGTGGAAGAAGGCGATCGTGAAGCTGGCCGAGGGCCAGTCGATCGAGTTCTTCGAGGGAGTGTGAGCGAGCCATGCCGGTGAAGGTCTACAAGCCCACCTCGGCGGGACGACGCGGAATGAGCGTCTCCACGTTCTCCGAGATCACGCGCTCGAAGCCCGAGCGTTCGCTCGTCGAGGGCGGCGTGCGGAAGTCCGGCGGGCGCAACGCCTACGGGCGCGTCACGAGCTGGCACCGCGGAGGCGGCCACAAGCGGCGCTTCCGCACGATCGACTTCAAGCGCGACAAGACGGGCGTGCCGGCCCGCGTCGCGGCGATCGAGTACGACCCGAACCGGTCGGCCCGCATCGCGCTGCTGCACTATGCGGACGGCGAGAAGCGCTACATCCTCGCACCGCTCGAGCTGCGCGTCGGCGACCGCGTCGAGGCGGGCCCGAACGCGGAGGTCGCACCGGGCAACGCCGCGCCGCTCTCGCGCATCCCGCTCGGCACGATCGTGCACTGCATCGAGATGAAGCCCGGCAAGGGCGCCCAGCTCGTGCGCTCGGCCGGCACCGGCGCGCAGCTCATGGCGCGCGAGGGCGACTACGCGACGCTGCGTCTTCCGAGCGGCGAGATGCGGATGATCCGCTCGGTGTGCATGGCGACGATCGGCCAGGTCGGCAACCCGGAGCACGAGAACCAGAGCATCGGCAAGGCCGGTCGCTCGCGCTGGAAGGGCAAGCGCCCCAACGTCCGCGGCGTCGCGATGAACCCGGTCGACCATCCGATGGGCGGCGGCGAGGGCCGCACCTCCGGCGGCCGGCACCCGTGCACGCCGTGGGGCAAGCCCACGAAGGGCCACAAGACGCGCTCGAAGAAGGCGCGCTCGAACAAGTTCATCGTGAAGCGGCGAGGGAAGAAGTAATGGCGCGCTCGCTCAAGAAGGGCCCGTTCATCGACGTGAGCCTCCAGAAGAAGGTGGACGCCGTCGTCGCCGGCGGGAGCAAGCAGGTCATCCGGACGTGGTCGCGGCGCTCGATGATCTCGCCCGAGTTCGTCGGCCTCACCTTCCACGTGCACAACGGCAAGCTCTTCGTCCCGGTCTTCGTGACGGAGAACATGGTCGGCCACCGCCTCGGCGAGTTCTCGCCCACGCGGAAGTTCACGGGCCATGCCGGCGACAAGAAGGTGAAGCGCTGAGATGGACGTCTCCGCCCGACTCAACGGCTACCGGATCAGCGCGCGCAAGGCGCGGCTCGTCGCGGACCAGATCCGCGGACGCGGCGTCGAGGACGCGCTGAACATCCTGGCCGTCTCGAACAAGAAGTTCTCCCAGCCGCTCGAGAAGCTCGTGCGCTCCGCGGTCGCCAACGCCGAGCAGCACAACGAGACGAAGAGCGCGGGAATCGACATCGACAACCTCGTCGTCGCGAAGGTGACCGTCGACGAGGGTCCGAGCATGTGGCGCATCCGCCCGCGCGCGCAGGGGCGCGCGACCTGGGTCCAGAAGCGCAGCAGCAACGTCACGGTCGTGCTGTCCGAGCGCTGAGCCCGGCGCGCCAAGGCAACTGGAGAGATCAGTGGGACAGAAGGTCCATCCCTACGGCTTCCGACTCGGCACCCTCTACGGGTGGCAGTCGAACTGGTTCGCGGGAAAGAACTACGCGGAGCAGCTGCACGAGGATCTCGCGATCCGGAAGTTCATCAAGAAGAAGCTCTATCACGCCGGCATCTCGAAGGTCGTGATCGAGCGGACGGGCGACAAGGTCGTCGTGAACATCCACACCGCGCGGCCCGGCATCCTGATCGGGAAGCGCGGCGCCGAGGTGGAGACGCTGCGCAAGGAGCTCGGCTCGCTCACGCCGCGCGACGTCTTCATCAACATCAAGGAGATCCGCAAGGCGGAGCTCGACGCGCAGCTCGTCGCGGAGAACATCGCGCTCCAGCTCGAGCGCCGCGTGGCGTTCCGGCGCGCGATGAAGAAGTCGATGACGTCGACGATGAAGTTCGGCGCCAAGGGCATCCGCATCCAGTGCTCGGGCCGCCTCGGCGGCGCGGAGATGGGCCGGCGCGAGTGGTACCGCGACGGGCGCGTCCCGCTGCACACGCTGCGCGCCGACATCGAGTACGGCCTCGCCGAGGCGAAGACGACGTACGGCGTGATCGGCGTGAAGTGCTGGATCTTCAAGGGCGACGTGAGCGACCGCGAGCTGCGCAAGGGGCCGCTGGCCTCGCGCGTCGACGGCGACGTGGCGGCGAGGTAGCGAGCGATGCTGCAACCGAAGAAGGTCAAGCACCGCAAGATGTTCAAGGGGCGCAACCGCGGCGCGGCGAGCCGCGGCACCGAGCTCGCCTTCGGCGACTTCGGGCTCCAGGCGCTCGGCAACGCGTTCATCACCGCGCGCCAGATCGAAGCGGCCCGCATCGCGATGACCCGCCACGTGAAGCGCGGCGGCAAGGTGTGGATCCGCGTCTTCCCGGACAAGCCCATCACGAAGAAGCCGGCCGAGACGCGCATGGGCAAGGGCAAGGGCAACCCCGAGCTGTGGGTCGCCCCGGTGAAGCGGGGCCGGATGCTCTACGAGATGGAGGGCGTGTCCGTCGAGATCGCGCGCGAAGCGATGCGACTGGCGGCGCACAAGCTCCCCGTCGCGTGCCGCTTCGTCGTGCGGGAGGAGTCGTGATGAAGGCTTCGGAGCTCCGCGGCCTCTCGCTCGACGAGCTGGAGCAGAAGGTGAAGGACCAGCGCAAGGTGTTCTTCGACGCCAAGCTCCGCCACGTGACGGGGCAGCTCGAGAACACGGCACAGCTCAAGACACTCAAGCGGGAGATCGCTCGCGTGGAGACCGTTCTCCGCGAAAAGCGCGAGGGACAGCAGTGACGGAACGAGGACGGCGGCGAAGCGTGGTCGGGGTCGTGGTGAGCGACAAGATGGACAAGACCATCGTCGTGCGGGTCGAGAGGCTCGTGCAGGACCCCCGCTACAAGAAGTACGTACGACGTTATGCGCGCTACATGGCGCACGACGAGGCGAACGCGTGCAAGGTCGGAGACCAGGTGCGCATCGTCGAACATCGCCCGATGAGCAAGCGCAAGCGCTGGAAGGTCCAGGAGACGCTCGCGACGGCCACCCGGGTCTGACGCGGCGGCGAGCGGAGAAGAACGATGATTCAGCAGGAGTCCAGGCTCCAGGTCGCGGACAACTCGGGCGCGCGCCAGGTGTCGTGCATCCGCGTGCTCGGCGGCTCGAAGCGCAAGTACGCCTCGATCGGCGACGTGATCGTCGTCGCCGTCAAGGAGGCGATCCCGAACGCGCGCGTGAAGAAGGGCGAGGTGCGCAAGGCGGTCGTCGTGCGCGTGAAGAAGGGCGTGAACCGCCCCGACGGCTCGATCATCCGCTTCGACGAGAACGCGGCGGTGCTGATCGACAACCAGAGGGAGCCGGTCGGGACGCGCATCTTCGGGCCCGTCGCGCGCGAGCTCCGCGGGCGCGGGTTCATGAAGATCATCTCGCTGGCGCCGGAGGTGCTGTAGCGATGACGCCGAGACTGCTCGAGCGCTACCGGACCGAGGTCGTGCCGAAGCTCCGCGAGGAGTTCGGCTACAAGAACGTCCATCAGGTGCCGGTGCTGGTGAAGACGGTGGTGAACGTCGGGCTCGGCGAGGCGACGCAGAACCCGAAGCTGATGGAGCGCGCCGTCGAGGAGCTCGCGCTGATCACGGGGCAGCGCCCGACGGTGCGCCGTGCGAAGCAGAGCATCTCGAACTTCAAGCTGCGCGAGAACCAGGCGATCGGCTGCGCGGTGACGCTGCGCCGCGAGCGCCAGTGGGAGTTCCTCGACCGGCTGATGACGGTGGCGCTGCCGCGCGTGCGCGACTTCAAGGGCGTGTCGCCGCGGGCCTTCGACGGCCGCGGCAACTACACGCTCGGCCTCAAGGAACAGATCATCTTCCCGGAAATCGACTACGACTCGGTCGAGCGGGTGACGGGCATGAACGTCACCGTCGTGACGACCGCGAAGTCGGACGCCGAGGCGAAGGCGCTGCTCGCCCACCTCGGCATGCCGTTCCGGAAATAGCGAGGGCGCCTGGCCATGATGACGGACCCGATCTCCGACCTGCTCGCGCGCATCCGCAACGCTTCGGCGGCGCGGCACGCACAGACGACGTGCCCCGCCTCGAAGCTCAAGAAGGCGGTGGCGAACGTGATGGTGCAGGAGGGCTTCCTGACCGCGGTGGAGGAGGAGGCGCCCGAGGGCGGCCACCCGCTGCTGCGCCTCACGCTCCGCTACCGGGACGACGGCAAGCCGATCGCCGACGGCATCCAGCGCGTGTCGCGCCCCGGGCGCCGCGTGTTCGTCGGCGCTTCCGACATCGGTCGGGTGCGCGGCGGGCTCGGCATCAAGATCCTGTCGACGTCGAAGGGCGTGCTGTCGGACCGCGACGCGCGCTCCCAGAACGTCGGCGGCGAAGTGATCTGCGAGGTCTGGTAGCGATGTCGCGCATCGGCAACAAGGCGATCGCGGTGCCGAAGGGCGTCGAGCTCTCGGTGGCCGACGGCTCGCTCTCGGTGAAGGGGCCGAAGGGGACGCTGACGCGTCCGCTGCCGCCGAAGATCGACGTCCGCATCGACGACGGCACCGTCACGTTCGCACGGCCCGCCCACGACACGAAGACGCGCGCCCTCCACGGGCTCGCGCGCGCGCTCGTGAACAACATGGTCACGGGCGTGACCGAGGGCTTCAAGAGGGAGCTCGAGATCCAGGGCGTCGGCTACCGCGCGAACGCGAGCGGCCAGACGCTCAACCTCCTGCTCGGCTTCTCGCATCCCGTCGAGATGCCGGTGCCGGAGGGGCTCTCCGTGTCGGTCGAGGCGAACACGACGATCCGGATCGAGGGCATCGACAAGCAGCAGGTCGGCCAGTTCGCGGCCGACATCCGCTCGCTCCGGCCGCCCGAGCCCTACAAGGGCAAGGGCGTCCGGTACGCCGGCGAGCGCGTGCGCCGCAAGGTCGGCAAGACCGGCGCGGGGAAGTAGGGCCCAATGCAGAAACGAATCCGCAACGAAGACCTGCGGCGACGCCTCCAGCGGCGCAAGCGCATCGCGAAGCGCGTCGCCGAGTCCGAGCGGCCGTCGCTCACGGTGTTCCGCAGCGCGAAGCACATCTACGCGCAGGTCGTCGACCCGCAGACCGGCCGCACGCTCTTCACCGTCTCGACGCGGCAGAAGGGCCTCGCGAACGGCTCCGGTGCGACGGGCAACGTCGAGGCGGCGAAGCGCGTCGGCGCGGCCGTCGCCGCCGAGGCGAGGAAGCACGACATCACGCGCGTCGTCTTCAACCGCAACGGCTTCCTCTATCACGGTCGCGTCAAGGCGCTGGCCGACGCCGCCCGCGAAGGCGGCCTGGAGTTCTAGATGGCGGCGCTCGTTCCCCACTCCGAGATCAATCCCAACGAGCTCGAGCTCTCCGATCGCGTGATCCACATCAATCGCGTCGCGAAGGTGGTGAAGGGCGGCCGGCGCTTCAGCTTCAGCGCCATCGTGGTCGTCGGCGACGGCAACGGCGTGGTCGGCGTCGGGATGGGCAAGGCCGGCGAGGTGCCGGAGGCGATCCGCAAGGGCATCGACAAGGCCCGGCGCTCGCTCTTCCGCGTGCCGCTCGTGCAGGGGACGCTCCCGCACGAGGTGATCGGCCGCTTCGGCGCGGGGCGCGTGCTGCTCAAGCCGGCCTCGGCCGGTACGGGCGTGATCGCGGGCGGCCCCGTGCGCGCGGTGGTCGAGGTCGCCGGCGTGAAGGACGTGCTCACGAAGACGCTCGGCACCAACAACCCGCACAACGTCGTGCACGCGACGGTGTCCGGGCTGCTGTCGCTGCGCGACCCCGAGGAGCGCCTCGCGGAGCTCGGGAGGGCGCGCTCGTGAGCGCGGCGAACGCGGGGAAGACGCTCAAGGTGAAGCAGGTCCGCAGCGCGATCGGCTTCGACCAGCGGCAGCGCGCGACGCTGCGCGGCCTCGGCATCCGCCGCCTGCAGCAGGTGGTCGAGCTCGAGGACACGCCGTCCGTGCGCGGGATGATCCAGAAGGTGCACCACCTCGTCGTGGTGCTGGAGAGCTAGTCGGATGTTGGAACGACTCGCGCCGAACCCGGGAGCCAAGCCGAGCAAGATGCGCGTCGGCCGGGGCCCGGGCTCGGGCAAGGGCCGCTACTGCGGTCGGGGCATCAAGGGCCAGGGCACGCGCTCGGCCGGGCGGCCGAAGGGCGCCGGCTTCGAGGGCGGCCAGATGCCGATCGCGCGCCGCATCCCGAAGCGCGGCTTCACGAACTCCTTCCGCAAGGAGGTGGCGATCGTGAACCTCTCGGACCTCGCCGGCTTCGGCGAGGGCGCGACGGTGGACGTCGATGCGCTCGTGGCGCGCGGGCTCGTCGCGCGCCGCCACGACGCCGTGAAGCTGCTCGGCGACGGCGACGCGCCGCGCGGGCTCACGGTGAAGGTGCATCGCGCGAGCGCGCAGGCGAAGACGAAGATCGAGGCCGCGGGCGGCGCGGTGGAGCTCGTCTGATGATCGGCGGCATCCAGAACATCGGCAGGATCCAGGAGCTGCGCTCCCGGATCTTCTTCACGTTCGGGATGCTCGCCGTCTACCGGGCCGGCTGCGCCGTGGCGACGCCCGGCATCAACCGCGACGTCATCCGCACGTTCTTCGACCAGTCGCGCGACACCGTCTTCGGCCTGATGAACATCTTTTCGGGCGGCGCGATGGAGCAGCTGTCGATCTTCGCGCTGGGCATCATGCCCTACATCAGCGCGAGCATCATCTTCCAGCTGCTGACCGTCGTGATCCCGGCGCTCGAGGAGATGAAGAAGGAAGGCGATTCGGGCCAGAAGAAGATCAACCAGTGGACGCGCTATGCGACCGTGGGGCTCGCCTTCTTCCAGAGCTTCCTGATCGCGCAGGCGCTGCAGGGCGGCCAGTTCGGCAGCGGCGCCGTGCTCGACCCCGGCCTCGCGTTCACGCTGACGACGATGGTGACGCTGACGACCGGGACCATCTTCCTGATGTGGCTGGGTGAGCAGATCACCGAGCGCGGCATCGGGAACGGCATCTCGCTGATCATCTTCGCGGGCATCATCGTCTCGATCCCGTCGGGCATCAACAAGGTGTGGATGCTGATCCAGACCGATCAGCTCTCGATCCTCGAGGTGATCCTGTTCCTGGCCTTCGCGCTCGCGATCGTCGCGGGCGTGGTGACCGTCGAGCGCGGTCAGCGCCGCATCCCGATCCAGAGCGCCAAACGCGTCGTCGGCCGGCGGGTGATGCAGGGCGGGATGACGTACTTCCCGCTGCGCGTGAACACGGCCGGGGTGATCCCGCCGATCTTCGCGTCGTCGCTGCTGATGTTCCCGCTCACGATCGCGCAGTTCACGGAGTCGGACCGGGTCCGGACCTTCATCCAGGACTATCTCGACCCCGGCGCGCTCTCGTACAACCTGGTCTACCTCGGGCTGATCGTGTTCTTCGCCTTCTTCTACACGGCGATCATGATCGACCCGCAGGACGTGGCCGAGAACATCCGGCGGATGGGCGGCAACATCCCGGGGATCCGGCCGGGCCGCAGCACGGCCGACTACATCGACAAGGTGCTGAGCCGCCTCACGCTCGTCGGCGCGATCTACGTCGGCCTCGTCTGCATCCTGCCCGTGATCATCTCGTCGCAGGTGAACCAGCCCTTCTACTTCGGCGGCACCGCGCTGCTGATCGCGGTCGGCGTCGGGCTCGACACGATCGCCCAGATCGAGTCGCACCTCGTGTCGCGGCAGTACGAGGGCTTCGTGAAGGGCGGGCGCATCCGCGGGAGGCTCGGGCGATGAGCGCGCGGCGCAGGACGCGGCTCGTGCTGCTCGGCCCGCCGGGTGCCGGCAAGGGAACGCAGGCCGCGGCCATCAAGGACGGGCTCGGCGTTCCGCACGTCTCCACCGGAGACATGCTGCGCGAGGCCGTGGCCCGGGGGACCGAGATCGGCAGGCAGGCCAAGGCGGTGATGGACGCCGGCAAGCTCGTGAGCGACGCGATCGTGATCGGCATCGCCAAGGAGCGGCTGTCGCAGCCGGACGCGGAGAAGGGCTTCATCCTCGACGGCTTCCCGCGCACGATCGCGCAGGCCGAGGCGCTCGACGCGCTGCTCGGCGATCTCGGCATGCCGCTCGACGCCTGTCTCGCGATCACGGCGGACACCGAGGCCATCGTGGCGCGGCTCCTCAAGCGCGCCGAGATCGAGGGGCGCGCGGACGACAACGAGGCGACGATCCGCGCGCGCATGAAGGAGTACGACGCGAAGACGGCGCCGCTGCTCGCGTACTACCGCGAGCGCGGGCTGCTCGCGGAGGTGGATGGAATGGGCGAGGTCGCCGCAGTGACCTCGCGCATCATGGAGGTGATCGGATAGCGTGAACGCCGAGCGGATCCCGATCAAGACGCGGGCCGAGATCGAGGCGATGCGGGCGACCGGTCGCCACGTCGCCGAGATCCTGCTCGAGCTCCGCGCTCGGGTGGAGCCCGGCGTCACGACGGCCGAGCTCGACCGCCACGCGCGCCGGGCCATCGCCGATCGGAAGCTGCGCTCGTCGTTCCTGGGCTACGGGCCGGGCGGGCTGCCGCCGTACCCCGCGGTCGTGTGCGTGTCGGTGAACGAGGAGATCGTCCACGGCATCCCGGGGCCGCGCGAGCTCAAGTCGGGCGACGTCGTCAGCGTCGACTTCGGCGTCGAGCTGGGCGGCGTCCACGCGGACTCGGCGTTCACGATGATCGTGGGCGACGCGAGCGAGGAGGCCGAGCGGCTCGTCGAGGTGACGCACGAGTCGCTGTACCGCGGCATCGAGCAGATGGCGCCCGGGCAGCGGCTCTCGGACATCGGGGCGGCCGTGCAGGAGCACGCGGAAGGCGGCGGCTACGCGGTGGTGCGGCAGTTCGTCGGGCACGGCATCGGGCACGCGATGCACGAGCTGCCGCAGGTGCCGAACTTCGGGCGGCGGGGGCGCGGGCCGCGTCTGCTGCCGGGGATGGTGTTCGCGATCGAGCCCATGGTGAACGTCGGGACGCACAAGGTGCGGATGCTCGACGACGAGTGGACGGCAGTGACGGCGGACGGCGCGCTCTCGGCGCACTTCGAGCACACGGTGCTCGTGACCGAGAACGGGCCGGAAGTCCTGACGAAGGTGGCGGGCTCGCACTGAGGCGGTCCGCGGGCGCGGCCGGCGCGAGCGGGCCGCGCCGGAAGCACGGAGAGCGACGATGAAGGTTCGAGCATCGGTTCGGAAGATGTGCGACAAGTGCCGCGTCATCAGGCGCCGCGGCGTGGTCCGCATCATCTGCGACAACCCGAAGCACAAGCAGCGCCAGGGCTGAGGAGAGGCCGAGCATGGCACGCATCGCAGGCGTGGACTTGCCGCGCAACAAGCGCGTCGAGATCTCGCTCACGTACATCTACGGCGTCGGCCGCACCACCGCGAAGCGCATCCTCGAGAAGGCCGAGGTGGACGCCGGCACGCGCACCGACCAGCTCTCCGAGTCCGAGGTGCAGCGGCTGCGCGAGATCATCGAGCGCGAGGTCGAGGTCGAGGGCGACCTGCGCCGCGAGGTCAGCCAGAACATCAAGATGCTGATGGACATCGGCTGCTACCGCGGGCTCCGCCATCGCCGCGGTCTGCCGGTGCGCGGCCAGCGCACGCACACGAACGCGCGCACGCGCAAGGGACCGAAGAAGACCGTGGCCGGCAAGAAGCAGCCGGGCAAGAAGTAAGGATCCGATCGCGCACCGCGCGGGGACGGGACGGACATGGCCGCAGTCAAGAAGCAGCAGAAGAAGAAGGTCAAGAAGAACATCCCGACCGGGGTGGCTCACATCCAGGCGACCTTCAACAACACGATCATCACGATCACCGACGTCGGCGGGAACGCCGTGGCGTGGGCGACGAGCGGGCAGGCGGGCTTCAAGGGCTCGCGCAAGTCGACGCCGTTCGCCGCGCAGGTGGCCGCGGAAGAGTGTGCGAAGAAGGCGATGGAGCACGGCATGCGCACCGTCGGCGTGTACGTGAAGGGCCCGGGCGCGGGGCGCGAGTCCGCGCTGCGCGCGCTCCAGGCCGCGGGCCTGCGCGTCACGATGATCCGCGACGTCACGCCCATCCCCCACAACGGCTGCCGCCCGCCCAAGCGGCGCCGCGTCTAGCTTCTCGAGGAAGAGGAACGCCGCATGGCTCGTTACAACGGTTCCGTCTGCCGGCTCTGCCGCCGGGAGGGCACGAAGCTCTTCCTCAAGGGCGACCGGTGCTACTCGGACAAGTGCTCGATCGACAAGCGCGCCTATCCGCCGGGCCAGCACGGCCAGGGCCGGACCCGCTTCTCGGACTATGGAGTCCAGCTGCGCGAGAAGCAGAAGGTGAAGCGCATGTACGGAATGCTCGAGCGGCAGTTCCGGCTCACCTACCAGCGCGCGTCGCGGATGAAGGGTCGCTCCGGCGAGAACCTCCTCATCCTGCTCGAGCGCCGGCTCGACAACGTCGTCTTCCGGCTCGGCTTCGCGACCTCGCGCGCCGAGGCGCGGCAGCTCGTGAAGCACGGCCACTTCATCGTGAACGGTCGCAAGGCGCACACGCCGTCCCTGCTCGTCAAGCCGGGCTGGAAGGTCGTGCTCCGCGAGCGCTCGCGCGAGGTGGCCCGCATCTCGGGCGCGCTCGACGCGCTCGAGGGCAAGAGCCTCCCGTCGTGGCTCGAGCTCGACAAGTCGAGCTTCGAGGGAACGATCAAGCAGCTGCCCGTGCGCGAGGACATCACGATCCCGATCGACGAGCAGCTGATCGTGGAGCACTACTCGCGCTAGTCGGCGCGCACCGCGCGCCGTCGGCGATTTCGTCGCGGAAGCCCGCAGCGTGCGGGCGCCCGGATCCGCGAAGCCCACCCACCCCGCAGAACGCACCGGTCCGGGCCGGCACGGAACAGCGGGAGGGAGAGAACGCATGCAAGAGCAGGTCATCGCAAGGAACTGGCGCGAGCTCATCCGCCCGCGCCGCCTCGACATGGACGAGGCCGGCCAGACCGGCACCTACGGCCGCTTCTCGTGCGAGCCGCTCGAGCGCGGCTTCGGCACGACGCTCGGCAACGCGCTGCGCCGGGTGCTGCTGTCGTCGCTGCAGGGCGCGGCGATCACGAACATCCGCGTCAAGGACGTGCTCCACGAGTTCTCGACCATCCCGGGCGTGCTCGAGGACGTGAGCGAGATCATCCTCAACCTCAAGGAAGTGCGGCTCCGCATGCACGCCGAGGGCCCGAAGACGCTGCGCATCACGCGGCAGGGCGCGGGCGTCGTGCGCGCGGGCGACCTCGTCTCCGACGACCAGACCGTCGAGGTCGTGAACCCCGACCTCGTGCTCTGCACGATGGGGCCGGAGGCCGAGCTCGAGCTCGAGGCCACCGTCGGGCTCGGCAAGGGCTACGTGCTCGCCGAGTACAACAAGAGCGAGGAGCAGCCGATCGGCACGATTCCGATCGACTCGTCGTTCTCGCCGATCCGGCGCGTGAACTACACGGTCACGCCGGCGCGCGTCGGTCGCGCGACCGACTTCGACAAGCTCACGCTCGAGGTCTGGACGGACGGCACGGTGGCGCCCGACGACGCCGTCGCCTACGCCGCGAAGATCATCAAGGAGCAGCTCTCGATCTTCATCAACTTCGACGAGCCGGACGAGCTGCCGACGCCGCTCTCCGACCAGCCGGAGTCGCTGAACCCGAACCTCTACCGGTCGGTCGACGAGCTCGAGCTCTCGGTGCGCAGCGCGAACTGCCTGCAGAACGCGAACATCCGCTTCATCGGCGAGCTCGTGCAGCGGACCGAGTCCGAGATGCTCAAGACCAAGAACTTCGGCCGCAAGTCGCTCAACGAGATCAAGGAAGTGCTCGGCTCGATGGGGCTCTCGCTCGGCATGGCGATCGACAACCTGCCGGCCCGCAAGGATCTGGAGAAGCTGCGCGAGCAGCGCGAGGCGTAAGTCATGATGCACCGAAAGAGCGGACGTCACCTCGGGCGCACGGCCGCGCACCGCAAGGCGATGTTCCGGAACATGGTCACGTCGCTGCTCGAGCACGAGCGCATCGAGACGACGGACGGGAAGGCGAAGGAGCTCCGGCGCCTCGCCGACCGCATGATCACGCTCGGGAAGCGCGGCGACCTTCACGCGCGCCGGCAGGCGCTCGCCGTGGTGCGCAGCAAGGACGTGACGGCGAAGCTCTTCGACGAGCTCGCCACGCGCTACAAGGATCGGCCGGGCGGCTACACGCGCATCCTGAAGATCGGCCACCGCCCGGGCGACGCCGCTCCGATGTCGATCATCGAGCTCGTCGACGCCCGGCTCGGCGGCGACTGAGGCGCGCGCGGCGAGCGGCGAGCCCGTGACCGGCGCACCCGAGACGAACGGCGACGCGCCCCGGCCCCTGGCCGGGGCGCGTTCGCGCATCGCGGCCGTGCTCGTCGTGGTCGCGGTCGCGGCGGTCGTGATCGCGCTCGGCGAATCGGCGCCCGAGCCGATCGAGCGCGGCGCGCTCGCGCCCGACTTCCGCGCTCCGCTCCTCGACGGCCGCGCGCCCGTCGCGCTGTCGAGCCTGCGCGGCAAGGTCGTGCTCGTGAACTTCTGGGCGACCTGGTGCGCGCCGTGCCAGGCCGAGATGCCGGCCATGCAGCGCCTCTACGAAGGCCTGCACGGCGAGGGCTTCGAGCTGCTCGCCGTCTCGGTGGACGACGAGCCGACCGACGTCGCGGCCTTCCGCGACCGCCTCGGCATCACCTTCCCGATCCTGCTCGACCCGGACGAGGAGATCGCGCGGCGCTACCAGACGACCGGCTATCCCGAGTCGCTGCTGATCGATCGCGACGGCCACATGATCGAGCGCTACGTGGGCGAGAAGGAATGGGACGCGCCGCGCCACGTCGCGCGCATCCGCCAGCTGCTCGCCGAAGGCTGAGCTTCCACCGGCGCGCCGAGCGGCGCGCGCGGGCGAGTGCCAGGGCGCGCGCGCTCCGTTACCTTGCGCGCCCGCAGCCGCGCCGGCGGGCTCGCGGTGTCGCACTCGGGGGGAGCGCGTGGCGACGAAGACGGCGGTCCGCTCATCGAGCGGCGCGGCCAGCCTGGCCGGCGTCCTGCTCGTGCTCGTCGGCTCGGCCGCCGTCGCGGGGCTCGACGCCGAGACGGGGCTCCGCACGTGGGCCGAGCTTCGCAGCGCCGAGCGCGTGGCGCGCGCGCGCGTCGAGGCGCTCGAACGCGACGTCGATCGCCTGCGCGCCGAGGTCGACGCGCTCGCCTCCGACCCGCTCGCGCGCGAGCGCGCCATCCGCGAAGACCTCGAGCTCGCGCGCCCCGGCGAGTGGGTCGTCCGCTTCGGTCGGGCGGCCGGGCTCGCATCGTCGCCTGTCGGCGCAACTTCCCGAAATTCCAGATGAATTCAGGCGTCGCCGCGTTGACGCGGACGCCGCGGCAGGCGATCCTCGGGCGCCCATGAGCGACTCCCTGCGCCAACCCATCGAGGCCGCCGTGCGCGCGCTCCTCAGCGAGGCGGGCGACGACGGGCCCGTGCCCGAGTTCGCGCTCGAGGCGTCGCGCCAGCCCGAGCACGGCGACTTCGCGTGCAACGCGGCGATGCTGCTCGCGCGGCGCCTGCGACGGAAGCCGCGCGAGCTCGCGGAGGCGCTCGTCGCCGCGCTCGGTGACGCGGGCGGTCGCGTCGAGCGCGCCGAGGTGGCGGGCCCGGGCTTCGTGAACCTGTGGCTCGGCGGCGGGCACTGGCACGCGCTGCTTCGCGACATCGTCGCGGCCGGCGCGCGCTACGGCGCGAGCGACGACGGCAAGGGGGCGAAGACGATGGTCGAGTTCGTCTCCGCGAACCCGACCGGGCCGCTCAGCACCGGCCACGGCCGACAGGCCGTGCTCGGCGACTGCATCGCGCGGCTGCTCGCCTTCACCGGGCACGACGTCACGCGCGAGTACTACTTCAACAACGGCGGGCGCCAGATGCGCGTGCTCGGGGAGAGCGTGAAGGCGCGCTACCTCGAGGCGCTCGGCCGCGCGGCCGCGCCGCCGCCCGGCGCGTTCGACGAAGGGGCCGCCTGGCCCGAGTCCGTCGACGGCCTGCCGGTCGTCTTCCCGCGCGACGGCTACCAGGGCGACTACATCAAGGACATCGCGAACGCGATGATCGCCGAGTCCGGCGCCGCGCTCGCGGACGAGCCGGGCGACGGCGTGTTCCGCGAGCGCGCGGAGCGCGACATCTTCGCCGACATCCGCGCGACGCTCGACTCGATCGGCATCGCCTTCGACGTGTATTCGAACGAGAACGACCTCTACGCGCAGGGCAGGGTGGATGCGGTGCTCGCCGACCTGCGCGCGGCGGGCCTGTGCTACGACGCCGACGGCGCCGTCTGGATCGCCGCCACGAAGCTCGGGCTCGAGCGCGACCGCGTGCTCGTGAAGGGCACGGGCGAGCCCACCTACATGACGCCCGACATCGCCTATCACCGCGAGAAGCTCGCGCGCGGCTTCGAGCGCGTGATCGACGTCCAGGGCGCCGACCACAAGGACCAGTTCCCGTTCGTGCAGGCCGGCCTGCGCGCGCTCGGGCTCGACGCCGACCGCATCGAGCTCGTCATGCACCAGTTCGTCACGATCACGAGCGGCGGCGAGCAGGTGAAGCAGTCGACGCGCCGCGCGACCTTCATCACCGTCGACGAGCTCGTCGAGCAGACGGGCGCCGACGTGTTCCGCTTCTTCATGATCGAGCGCAAGGCCGAGGGGCACCTCGACTTCGACCTCGACCTCGCGAAGGACCGCGACTGGAAGAAGAACCCCGCCTACTACGTGCAGTACGCGCACGCGCGCACGGCGGGGGTCGAGCGCAAGGCGCTCGAGGCCGGGCTCGCGGCGCCCGCAGGCGACGCGCTCGACGCCTCGCCGCTCGCGCTCCCCGAGGAGATCGCGATCGTCAAGAAGCTCGGCGAGTTCCCCGCGCTCGTCGCGCGCTCCGCCCAGGCGCGCGAGCCGCACCACGTCGCCTACTACCTTCGCGAGCTGGCCGGCCTGTGGAACCCCTACCTCCAGGACGGGAAGCACCACCGCATCGTCTCCGACGACGTCGCGCTCTCGCTCGCCCGCCTCGGGCTCGCGCGCGCGGTGCACACGGTGCTCGCGAACGGGCTCGCGCTGCTCGGCGTCTCGGCGCCGGAGTCCATGTGATGGCGGCGCGGTCGAAGGAACGCGCCGCGCGGCGCGGCGCCGGCTGGCTCGGATGGATCGCGACGCTCGGCGGCGGCGCGCTCCTCGTCGTCGTCGCGTTCGCGACCGGCGTCGTGCTCGGCGTCGCGAGCGAGGAGCCGACGCTCGTCACGGGCCACCTGGGCGGACGCAGCGACGTCGTGCCGTGGACGGTCGCGCAGGCCGACGCGGCGCAGGAGGACGCCGCCGGCGCGGCGCCGCCGCCGCCGGGCGCCGCCGAGTCCGCGCTCGCCGCGGCGCCCCGTGCCGCCCGCGCCGGTCGCGCCGCCGCGCCGCGAGCGCGCGCCGCTCCCGGCCGTCGGCGCCGGGCCGCCGGACGGTGCGTACGCGATCCAGGTCGGCGCCTTCGATTCGAGCGAGGCGGCGCGCAAGATGGTCGAGGCCCTCGCCGCGAAGGGACACGCGAGCTATCTCGCGGCCGGCGCGGCGGCGCGCGACGGCCGCTGGCGCGTGCGCATCGGGCCGTTCGCGACCCGCGACGAGGCGGAGGCGCGCGCCGACGCGCTCAAGCAGAGCGAGAAGCTCCCGACCTGGGTGTTGTTCGAGGAAGGGGCGAGCGCGGCCTCGCCGCCCGACGCGGCGGCGCGCCGGAGCTGACGGCGCGCCGCGCCGGCGTGCGGCCGCGCGCGCGGGCGTCGATGCCGCCGCGCGCGGCGAACGCGCGGCGCCGCGCGCGGCAGGCGTCGCGCGCAGGCGGGCGGGCGCGCGCAGGACGATCGCGGAGCGAGCTTGGAGCCGGGATGCGCTGGATCGTGATCGGAAGTCGCGGACAGCTCGGGCAGTGCCTCGCGCAGCAGCTCGCGGCCGACCCGCGCGTGCGCGCCGTCGAGGCGCTGGCGCGGCCCGACGTCGACCTCGCGGACGCGGCCTCGCTCGACGCGGCGCTCGATCGCGCCGCGCCCGCAGCGGGCGACGTCGTCGCCAACGCCGCGGCCTACACGGCCGTCGACGCCTGCGAGAGCGACGAGGCGACGGCGCGCGCCGTGAACGCACTCGCACCCGAGCGGATGGCCGCGCGCTGCGCGCGCGCCGGCGCGCGCTTCGTGCACGTCTCGACCGACTACGTGTTCCCCGGCGATGCGAGCGAGCCCTACCGCGAGGACGACGAGACCGGGCCGCGCACGGCCTACGGGCGCACGAAGCTCGAGGGCGAGCAGCGCGTCGCGGCGGCGTGCCCGGATGCGCTCGTCGTGCGCACGAGCTGGGTGTTCGGGCCGGGCCGCAACTTCGTCGGCGCCATCCTCCGCCAGGCGGGGCTGCGCCGCGCGGGCGAAGCGAGCGGGCCGCTCCGCGTCGTCGACGACCAGAGCGGCTCGCCGACCTACGCGGCCGACCTCGCGAGCGGGCTGCGCCAGCTCGTCGCCGCGGGCGCGAGCGGGCTCTTCCACCTGTGCAACCGCGGCGCGACGACGTGGTGGGACTTCGCGCGCGCCATCCTCGACGAGTCCGGCCACGCCGATCTCGCGATCGACCGCGCCCGCACCGCCGACCTCGCACTCCCCGCGCCGCGCCCGGCCTACTCGGTGCTCGACGTCGCGCGCGCCGCCGCGCTCGGCGTCGCGCTGCGGCCGTGGCGCGAGGCGCTCGTCGCCTACCTCGCGAGCGACCCCGGACGCGCACTCGTCGCGGCCTCGGCGCCGCGCGAAGCCGCGCGCGCGGGAGGGGCGTGATGGCGCACGCTCCCGAGGTCCCGCGCGAGCGCATCCGCAACTTCTGCATCGTGGCGCACATCGACCACGGCAAGAGCACGCTCGCCGACCGCCTGCTCGACGCGACGCAGGCCGTCGCGGCGCGCGACAAGCGCGACCAGTTCCTCGACAGCATGGACATCGAGCGCGAGCGCGGCATCACGATCAAGGCGCAGACCGCGCGCATCCGCTACCGGGCGCAGGACGGCCTGGTCTACGTGCTGAACCTGATCGACACACCCGGGCACGTCGACTTCTCGTACGAGGTGTCGCGCGCGCTGCAGGCGTGCGAGGGCGCGGTGCTGGTCGTCGACGCGGCGCAGGGCATCGAGGCGCAGACGCTCGCCAACACCTATCTCGCGATCGACGCGAACCTCGAGATCATCCCGGTCGTCAACAAGATCGATCTCCCGTCGGCCGAGCCCGAGCGCGTGGCGCAGGAGATCGAGGACGTGATCGGCCTCGACGCGGCGGACGTCATCCCCGTGTCGGCCAAGGAAGGGAAGGGCATCCCCGAGCTGCTCGAGGCGATCGTGCACAAGGTGCCGCCGCCGCGCGGCGACGCCGCCGCGCCGGCCCGCGCGCTCGTCTTCGACTCGTGGTTCGACGCGTACGTGGGCGCGGTGCTGCTCGTGCGCGTCTTCGACGGCGTGCTCGAGCGCCGCCAGCGCGTGCGCTTCATGGCGACCGGCAAGGAGCACGAGATCGGCGAGATCCAGGTCGTCGACCCGTACCCGCGCAAGATCGAGGCGCTCCACGCGGGCGAGGTGGGCGTCGTGATCGCGGGCATCAAGACGCTCGCCGAGGTGCGCATCGGCGACACGATCACGAGCGCGGCGGGCGGCGCGAGCGAGCCGCTCCCCGGGTTCCAGGAGGTGAAGCCGATGGTCTTCGCCGGCCTGTACCCCGTCGACGCGGACGACTACGACGACCTGAAGGCGGCGCTCGAGAAGTTCAAGCTCAACGACTCGAGCTTCCGCTACGAGCCGGAGACGAGCGCGGCGCTCGGCTTCGGCTTCCGCTGCGGCTTCCTCGGCTTCCTGCACGCCGAGATCGTGCAGGAGCGGCTCGAGCGCGAGTACGGCCTGAACCTCATCACCACCGCGCCGACCGTGCGCTACCGCGTCGTGCCGAAGTTCGGCGAGCCCGCCTTCGAGATCGAGAGCCCGGCCGCGCTCCCCGACGAGCGCGAGCGCGTCGAGGAGCCCATCGTCACCGCGACGATCCACGTGCCGAGCGACTACGTGGGCGTCGTGCTCGCGCTCTGCCAGGAGCGGCGCGGCGTGCAGAAGGACATGGCGGTGCACGGGAGCCGCGTGCAGATCCGCTACCAGCTCCCGCTCGCGGAGATCGTGACCGACTTCCACGACAAGCTGAAGAGCATCACGCGCGGCTACGGCTCGTTCGACTACGAGCTCACCGGCTACGAGCCCGCCGACCTCGTGAAGCTCGACATCCTCGTGAACGGCGACAAGGTGGACGCGCTCTCGATGATCGTGCACCGCGCGAAGGCGCAGTTCGCGGGCTCCGAGCTCGCGCGCAAGCTCAAGGAGTTCATCCCGCGCCAGATGTTCCAGGTCGCGATCCAGGCCGCGGTCGGCAGCCGCGTGATCGCGCGGACGACGGTGAAGGCGCTGCGCAAGAACGTCACCGCGAAGTGCTACGGCGGCGACATCAGCCGCAAGCGCAAGCTGCTCGAGAAGCAGAAGGAAGGGAAGAAGCGCATGAAGAAGGTGGGCTCGGTCGAGATCCCCCAGGAGGCCTTCCTCGCGGCGCTCCGCCTCGGGGACGACTCGTGAGCGAGGGCGGCGCGGGGCCGGCGGAGACCGGCGAGGAGTCCGAGCGCGAGATGACCTTCGGCGAGAAGGTCTGGGAGCAGGTGAGCACGCTCGGGCTCGCGATCGTGATCGCGCTCGCGATCCGCGCCGTCGTGATCGAGCCCTATCGCATCCCGAGCGGGTCGATGCTTCCGACGCTGCTGATCGGCGACCATCTCTTCGTCAACAAGTTCCTGTACGGCGCGCAGATCCCGTTCACGCACGTGCGGCTCCCGGCGGTGCGCGCGCCGGAGCGCGGCGACATCGTCGTCTTCCGCGTCGCGCGCGGCCCGCACGGCGAGATCGCGCCCGCGGACGTCGAGCCCCTCTGGCGTCGCGACGACTTCGTGAAGCGCGTCGTCGGGCTCCCCGGCGACCGCATCGAGGTGCGCCCGGGCGGCGAGGTCTGGATCAACGGCGAGCGCATGGCGAGCGCGCCGAACGGGCGCCGCTTCGTCGACGAGCGCGGCGTGCCGCTCGAGATGCGCGTCGAGCAGCTCGGCGTGTGCGAGCACCTCGTCGTCGACGACCCGCGCACGCTCGGGAAGGTGCAGGCGCCCTACACGATTCCGGAAGGGCGCTACTTCATGATGGGCGACAACCGCGACAACTCGCAGGACAGCCGCGCCTGGGGAACCGTCGCGCTCGACGACTTCAAGGGGCCGGCGTTCATCCTCTACTGGTCGTGGAACCACGAGGGCAACTTCCTCGCGTTCCTGAACCCCGTGAACTGGTTCCGCATCCCGAAGCGCTGGGATCGCATGATGCACCGCGTGCGCTGCGGCGACCTCGAGGCGCCCGACGAGGCGGGCCTGCTGCACGACGCGCAGCCGAGCGCGTTCCAGAACAGGGGTTGATCGCGCCCGCGCGTTGACGCCCGGACGACGGCCGGTAGACTGCCGCGCCGAGTCCAGGGTCGGCGCAGCCGCCGCGAGCGGCCGCCGGCCCACGGATCGCGCAGCTCGACGACGTCGCGACGAACGGCCTTTTAACTCCGTCCTGCGAGGCGGAGAAAGGTTCCCGGGTGGCCCCCAGCTCGCCCACGACTCCCGCGCCCCGCGCCGGATCCTCCGGCAGCGCGCGCTCCTCCGGCTCCGGAGCCGCCGCACCGCCCGCGCCGTCCGCGAACGGCCCTTCGATCCTCGACGACACCGGCATCCGGCGCGCGCTCATGCGCATCGCGCACGAGATCGTCGAGCGCAACGCCGACCCCGGCGAGCTCTACCTCGTCGCGATCCCGAACGGCGGCGTCCCGCTCGGCCGGCTGCTCGTCGAGAACATCGAGAAGATCAGCGAGCGGCGCGCGCCGCTCGGCATCCTCGACACGACGCTCTACCGCGACGACCTCGCGACGAGCGGCGAGCGCCCGCCGCTGCGCAAGACCGAGATGCCCTCGTCCGTCGACGGCCGCGTCGTCGTGCTGGTCGAGGACGTCGTCAACACCGGGCGCACGATCCGCGCGGCGATGGACGCGCTCATGGACTTCGGGCGGCCGCGGATGGTGCAGGTGGTCGCGCTCGTCGACCGCGGCCACCGCGAGCTGCCGATCAAGATCGACTTCGTCGGCAAGAACATCCCGACGCAGGCGCACGAGAAGGTGCACCTCGTCGCGGAGCCGACCGGGCGCGAGCCGATGTGCGTCGTGCTCGAGACGAGCGAAGGGCGCGACGCGCAGGGTGGGGGGCAGGCATGATCGGGAGCGATCTGCTCGGCATCGAGGATCTCGAGCCGCACGAGATCGAGAGGATCCTCGACACCGCCGAGCGCATGCAGGAGATCGGCACGCGCGAGGTGAAGAAGGTGCCGACGCTGCGCGGACAGACGATCGTGAACCTGTTCTTCGAGCCGTCGACGCGCACGGCGTCGAGCTTCGAGATCGCGGGCAAGCGCCTGTCGGCCGACGTCGTCAACTTCTCGGCCTCGAGCTCGAGCCTGACGAAGGCCGAGAGCATCCTCGACACCGCGCAGACGCTCGACGCGATGGACCCCGACTGCGTGATCGTGCGGCACAAGGTCGCGGGCGTGCCGAAGCGCATCGCGGACGTGCTCGACGCGCCGGTGATCAACGCGGGCGACGGCGCGCACGAGCACCCGACGCAGGCGCTCCTCGACATGCTCACCGTCCGCCAACGCAAGGGAAGGCTCGACGGGCTGAGCGTCGCGATCGTCGGCGACATCACGCACTCGCGCGTGGCGCGCTCGAACATCTACGGCTTCTCGAAGATGGGCGCGGAGGTGCGCGTCACCGGGCCGCCGACCATGCTGCCGCCCGCGATCGAGACGCTCGGCGTGAAGGCGTGCGGCACGCTGCGCGAGGCGCTCGACGGCGTCGACGTCGTCATGATGCTGCGCATCCAGCGCGAGCGGAGCCAGGGCGCGCTCTTCCCGAGCATCCGCGAGTACTCGGCCACCTACGGGCTCGACCGCGCGAAGCTGCGCTTCGCGAAGGACGACGCGATCGTGATGCACCCGGGCCCCGTGAACCGCGGCGTCGAGCTCTCGACCGAGCTCGTCGACCAGGGCCCGAGCGTGATCCTCGACCAGGTGCGCAACGGCGTCGCGATCCGCATGGCCGTCCTCTACCTGTTCTCGGGACGGCCGCGGCTCGGCGAGCGCGGCGAGCCGGTGGAGCGCAGCGACGGGACGGAGCGCGGCGAGCGCGGGGAGGCGGCCTAGCATGTCGCGCATCGTGATCCGCGGCGGCCGGGTGCTCGACCCGGCGAGCGACCGGGACGAGCCGGCGGACGTGCTCCTCGAGAACGGCTGGGTCGCCGCCGTCGGCCCCGGCCTCGAGGCGCGCGGCGCCGAGGTGCTCGACGCGACGGGCTGCTGGGTGGCGCCGGGCTTCGTCGACATGCACGCGCACCTGCGCGAGCCCGGGCAGGAGTACAAGGAGGATCTCGCCTCCGGCGGTCGCGCGGGCGTCGCGGGCGGCTTCACGTCGATCGCCTGCATGGCGAACACGAACCCGGTGAACGACGACCCGTCGGTCACCGAGTTCATCCTCGACCGCGCGCGCCAGGAGTCGCCGGCGCGCGTCTACCCCGTCGCGGCCGCGACGCAGGGGCTGCGCGGCGAGGTGATGACCGAGATGGCGGCGCTGCGCGCCGCGGGCGCGGTCGCCTTCAGCGACGACGGCCGGACCATCATGGACACGGGCGTGATGCGCCGCGTGCTCGAGTACTCGCGGCTCGTCGACGCGCCGGTGATGGTCCACGCCGAGGACTGCTCGCTCGTCGGCCACGGCGTCGTCAACGAGGGCCCGATCTCGACGCGGCTCGGCCTGCCCGGCAACCCGACGATGGCCGAGGACATCCTCGTGGCGCGCGACCTCGCACTCGCGCGCGCGACGGGGGCGCGCCTGCACGTGGCGCACATCTCGTCCGCCGGCGCCGTCGAGCTCGTGCGCCGCGCGCGCGAGAGCGGCGTGCAGGTGACGGCGGAGGTGACGCCGCACCACCTGACGCTCACCGACGAGGCGACGCTCGGCTTCGACACGAACACGAAGATGGCGCCGCCGCTGCGCTCGCGGGAGGACGTCGAGGCGTGCCGCCGCGCGCTCGCGGAGGGCGTGATCGACGCGATCGCGACCGACCACGCGCCGCACGCCGTCCACGAGAAGGAGCAGGACTTCGAGGCCGCGCCGCCCGGCATCCTCGGCCTCGAAACCGCCTTCCCGGTCGTGCTCGAGCTCGTGCGCGACGGCGTGCTCACGCCGCTCGCGCTCGTGCGCGCGCTCTCGCACGCACCCGCGCGGCTGCTCGGCCTCGACGCGGGCTCGCTGCGCGAGGGGGCGCCGGGGGACGTCGTCGTGCTGTCTCCCGACCGCCGGTTCGTGTACGACCCGGCGAAGGGCTATTCCAAGAGCCGCAACTCGCCCTGGGCCGGGCACGCCTTCGAGGGCTGCGTCGTCGCCACGCTGGTCGGCGGCCGCCTCGTCTACCACCACGATCGCGGAGTACTGGTCGATTGACGCAACGATCCCCCCTCTCGCTGGGTCGGGGCGACGCCCCGATCCGCTCCGCGCGCCTCGCGCTCGCCGACGGCACGGTCTTCGTCGGCACCGCGTTCGGCGCACCGGCCGTCGCCGACGGCGAGATCGTCTTCAACACGAGCATGACGGGCTACCAGGAGATCGTCACCGATCCCTCGTACGCCGGGCAGATCGTCGCGATGACCTACACGCAGATCGGCAACGTCGGCGTGAACGAAGAGGACGAGGAGGCCGAGCGGCCCTTCCTGCGCGGCTTCGTCGTGAAGGAGCAGTTCGAGGAGCCGAGCAGCTTCCGCGCGCGCGGCGGGCTCTCGGCCTATCTCGAGCGGCACGGCGTGCCGGGCATCGCCGGCATCGACACGCGTGCGCTCGTGCGTCGCATCCGCTCGGGCGGCGCGCAGATCGCGGTGCTGTCGACCGACCCGGCGCAGCAGGACGACGCCGCGCTCGTCGCGCGCGCGAAGGCGGCGCCCACGCTCGACGGCCGCGACCTCGTCGCGGAGGTGACGACCGCGAAGCCCTACGCCTGGAGCGAGGGCCGCTGGCCCGGCGTGCCCGGCCAGCCGCCGCGACGTTCGCGCCCGTCGAAGCGACTGCGCCTCGTCGCCTACGACTTCGGCGTGAAGCGCGACATCCTCCGGCTGCTCGTCGAGCAGGGGTTCGACGTCACGGTCGTGCCCGCGACGACGCCGGCCGCCGATGCGCTCGCGCTCGCGCCCGACGCGATCTTCCTGTCGAACGGCCCGGGCGATCCGGCGGCCGTGCAGGGCGTGCGCGAGCACGTGCGCGCGCTCGCGCAGGCGAAGCCGCTCTTCGGCATCTGCCTCGGGCACCAGATCCTCGGTCTCGCGCTCGGCGGCGAGACGCGCAAGCTCAAGTTCGGGCACCACGGCGGCAACCAGCCGGGCCAGGACGTCGCGACCGGGAAGGTCGCCATCTGCGCCGAGAACCACGGCTACGCCGTCGACGCCGACTCGCTCGCACGCGCGGGCGAGCCCGTCGAGGTCACGCACGTGAACCTCAACGACGGGACGGTCGAGGGCCTCGCGCACCGCGACAAGCCGATCTTCTCCGTGCAGTACCACCCCGAGGCGGCGCCGGGCCCGCACGACGCCGCGTACTTCTTCGATCGCTTCCGCGAGATGGCCGAACGCACGGCCGCCGGCGAGCGCGTCTCGGGCGCGCAGATCGCGAAGGGCTGGACGCCTCCGGGCTCCGTCACCGCAGCAGGGGAGTAGGCGTGCCGCGACGCGACGACATCCACACGATCCTGGTCATCGGCTCCGGTCCGATCGTCATCGGGCAGGCCTGCGAGTTCGACTACTCGGGCACGCAGGCGTGCAAGGCGCTGCGCGAGGAGGGCTACCGCGTCGTCCTCCTGAACAGCAACCCCGCGACGATCATGACCGACCCGGAGACGGCCGACGCGACCTACATCGAGCCGATGACGGTCGACGCCGTCGACCGGATCCTGGCGGTCGAGAAGCCCGACGCGCTGCTGCCGACGATCGGCGGGCAGACGGCGCTCAACCTCGCGATCGACCTCGCCGAGGCCGGCGTGCTCGAGAAGCACGGCGTGCAGCTGATCGGCGCGAACCTCGCGGCGATCATGAAGGCCGAGGATCGCGACCAGTTCCGCGTCGCGATGGAGAAGATCGGCCTGCGCATGCCGCGCTCGGGCTACGCGCGCTCGCTCGACGACGCGCGGCGCATCGTGAAGGACACGGGCCTGCCGGCGATCATCCGCCCGAGCTTCACGCTCGGCGGCACGGGCGGCAGCGTCGCGTTCACGGCGGAGGAGTTCGAGCCCAAGGTCAAGTGGGCGCTCGACCAGTCGCCGCGCCACGAGTGCATGGTCGAGCAGAGCGTGCTCGGCTGGAAGGAGTACGAGCTCGAGGTGATGCGCG